>CAZIBD010000019.1:45653-51230 GCA_964536935.1 uncultured bacterium
CCGCCGAAGTGGTCGGCGTGGGCATGGGTGTTGACGATGGCCACGGGCGTGACGTCCAGGTCCTCGCACGCCCGGCGCAGGTTCCTGCCGTAGTCCTTGTCCTGCCCGCTGTCGACCACCACGGCGCGGCCCGCTTCACCCACCACGAGCGCGCAGTTGACCCCACCGGGCAAGTAGTAGACCCGGTCGGAGAGCGGTTGTGGCTCGGTCCGTGCCACCTCGACCTCCTCTCACCCGCCGCGCGCGCCGCGCAGGTCGCGCCACTCGGCCGCCGGCGACGGATTCGACCATCCTACCGCCGAGGATCGGCCGGCCCGAGGGGCCCTCGCGCTCACCCCCGGCGCAGCACCGCCACGAAGAAGCCGTCGAGGCCGTCCTCGGGCAGCAGGTAGCAGCCACCAGGCGTTGCCACGTGGGGCAGGGGAGGAGCGAGCGGGTCCGCCTTGAAGTCCCGGTGACGAGCCAGGAAGGCGGCGATCTGCGCTTCCCCCTCGAGATCGGTGAGCGAGCACACCGCGTACACCAGGCGTCCCCCGGCCGCCGTCAGCGTCGCCGCCGTGTCGAGCATGGCGCTCTGGCGCGCCGCCGCCTCCCGCACGTCCCGGGGCCGAAGCCGGAGCTTGATCTCGGGATGGCCCCGCAGGGTGCCCGTTCCCGTGCACGGGGCGTCCAGGAGGACCGCCGGGGCGGGATCCAGGTCGACCGGACGGGTGAGGTCCGCGACGGCGTGCTCGGCGACCACGCCCAGCCGCGCCAGGTTGGCCACGCGCGCCGCCGCCTTGCCCGGATCCACGTCGACCGCGGTCACGGCCGCGCCCGCCGCGGCCAGCTGGGCGGTCTTGATGCCGTTGCCGGCGGCCAGATCGAGAGCGCGCTCGCCGGGACGAACGGCGAGCAGCTCCGCTGGAACCGTGGAGGACGGGTTCTGGGGCTGAACCAGGCCGCGGCGGTAGGCGTCGAGGCGGTCGAGCGGCGCCGGCGCACGAACCCGCAGCGTGGCCTCGAGCGGTCCCGGCCGCACCTCGCAGCCCTCGCTCAGCAGACTGGCCGTCGCCTCGTCACGGTAGGCGCGCAACCAGAGCGGTCCCGGCTCCACCATGGCTTGCGCGGCGCGCTGCGCGGCCTCGTCCCCGAGGGCGGCGCGGAAGCGCTCCAGGAGCCAGTCCGGCACGCCCAGGCGTGTCTCGACGTCCGCGTCGGGCACCTCGAGACGCCGCAACACCGCATTGACCAGCCCGGCCAGCCGGGGCTCGTCGCTCTTGACCACCTCGACCCAGGCGTGCACGACTGCACGCCGCGGCGTCCGACGCACGAGCAGCTCGTAGGCCCCGAGCCGCAGGGCTGCACGCACTCGCTCGGGAAGGCGATCGGGATGGCGGAGGCGCGGCGCCAGCGCGGCATCGAGCCATGCCAGGCGGCGCACGGTGCCGTAGCTGAGATCGGTGACGAACGAGCGGTCGCGCCCGTCGAGGTCGGCATCGTCGAGCTGACGCCGGAGCGTCGGCGCAAGGAAAGCGCCGCGCAGAACGCGGCGCAAGACCTCGATGGCCACGGCGCGAGCCGTGGGAGCGGGTCGCTTGGCGCCCGGGCCGGGGGGCGCCGGCACAGCCTAGCGGCGCGCGGCGCCGAGGAAGTACAGCAGGTAGGCGATGGAGGTGGCGGCCGCGGCAACGTAGGTCATGGCGGCGGCGGTGAGAACCTTGCGCGCGCCGCTCTGATCCTGGGCGGTGACCAGGCCCAGACGCTTGAGCTGCACGAGGGCGCGCCGGCTGGCGTCGAACTCGACCGGCAGCGTCACGAGGTGGAACACCACGGCGGCCGCGAACAGCACGATCCCCACCGTCAGCAGGGGCTTGCCGGCTACCCCGAGCAGCAGCCCGAAGAAGGCGAGCATCGGACCGAACTGACTGCCGATGTTCGCGGCAGGAAGGATCGCCGTGCGCCACGCCAGCGGCGCGAAGGCACGCGCATGCTGGATGGCGTGGCCGGTCTCGTGGGCGGCGACGGCCATGCCGGAGACGCTGGCGCTACGGAAGTTGTCGGCCGAGAGCCGTACGACCTTCTTGGCTGGATCGTAATGATCGGTGAGCTGCCCCTGGACGGCCTCGACCCGCACGTCGCCGATGCCGTTGGCCTGCAGGATGGCTTTCGCCACGTCGGCGCCACTCAACCCGGCGGTGTTCGCGCGCTTCATCCACGTTGCGTAGGTGCTCTTGAGCCACCCCTGGATCGCCAGGGAGGCGATGAACGCGACGATGCCGATCAGGTAGTACCCGTAGTAGCCGAAGCCGAAGATCATACTCCCTCGAAGCCTCCTCGCGCAGCCACCGCGGCTGCGGTCGTTTGCGTGCTACACGGCGCACCGCGCTCGGCGCGCCAACTTGAGCTTAGTATACTCAGGTTGTATGAGAAACCATGGCAACCCACGCCACGGTCGCCAGCGGCCGTAGCGCGGGGAACCTTCGAGTCAGGGCTTGGCGACCTCGAGGGACTCCACGGCGAAGCGCACCGCGGTCCGTTCCTCGTTCTGGAGCTCGAGCTTCACGAACGACGGAAAGGTGCGCAGGTCCAGGCCCTCCGCTTCGATATACGAGCGAGCGATCGCGATCGCCTTCACCGCCTGGTTGACGGCATGCGGCCCGATCGCCTGAACCTCCACTTCGCCCTCGTTGCGAAGGAGCGCGGCGATGGCCCCGGCCACGGAGTTGGGTCGCGACGATCCAGAGACGCGTAGGATTTCGATGGTGGACCTCCTGAGGGTTCCGCCTCGGCCGAACCGCCCCACCCCTCGTGCTCGAACGGTGGTCTCCCTGCGGCTCGCCGGCCGACGAAGTACGTGGCTCCTCCTGCATCCTTCCTGGCTCGGATCGAGTCGCCCTAGTGTGCGGCATCGGGGGCACCCGCCGCAAGCGCAGCCGCCACGCCCGATTCCTTGACACCCGGCCTGGCGTGTCCGTATACTCCCCCCCAATGAAGCGCGCCCTCGGCACGGATACGATGGTCCACGACCTACAGCTACGTTCTCGGGGATGCGCTGGTTAGACGCTTCGGCTGAAAGCCTGTGGCCCCGCCTTCTTCGGACCGGCGGGGTCTTTTTCGTATAGGGAAGCTATTCGAGAGACGAGGTTGGAGGAACTATGAAAGGTGCAGAAGCCCTGTTGAAGACGCTCGAGCGCCACGGTGTCGACACCGTCTTCGGCCTTCCAGGCGGCGCGATCCTGCCCGTCTACGACGCCCTCTACGACTCACCGATCAAGCACGTCCTGGTGCGCCACGAGCAGGCCGGTGCCCACGCTGCCGACGCCTACTACCGGGCGTCGGGGCGCGTCGGCGTCTGCTTCGCGACCAGCGGGCCGGGGGCGACCAACCTGGTCACGGGCCTCGCCACGGCCCAGATGGACTCCTCGGCGGTCATCGCCGTGACGGGCAACGTGGCGACCTCCCTGATCGGTACCGACGCCTTCCAGGAGGCCGACGTCTACGGGATCACCGGCCCGGTGACCAAGCACAACTACCTGGTCAAGAACGTCGAGGACATTCCGCGGGTGGTCGCCGAAGCCTTTCACATCGCCTCGACGGGGCGGCCGGGTCCGGTGCTGATCGACCTGCCCAAGGACGTGCAGCAGGCCGAGTTCCACGGCAGCCTGGACGTGACCATCGATCTGCCCGGCTACCACCCCACCGTGACGGGGCACGCCAAGCAGGTTCGCAAGGCGGCCGAGGCGATCCGCGCCGCCGAACGCCCCGTGATGATGGTCGGTGGGGGCGGCCAGGCGGCCTCCGAAGAGGTCCTGGCCTTCGCCCGCAAGACAGGTATCCCGGTCATCACCACGCTGATGGGGATCGGAGCCTATCCCGCAGGCGAGTCGCAGGCGCTGGGCATGCCCGGCATGCACGGCACGGTCACGGCCAACCGGGCCATCACCCATTGCGACCTGATCCTCGGGGCCGGCGTGCGTTTCGACGATCGTGTCACGGGCAAGATCAGCCGCTTCGCGCCCAACGCCACGATCGTCCACATCGACATCGACCCTGCCGAAATCTCCAAGCTGGTCAAGGCTCACGTGCCGGTCGTCGGCGACCTGCGCGACGTGCTGCCGCGGCTGGCCGCTGAGCTGGAGCGCTTGGACATCGAACCCTGGTGGAACCAGCTCGAGGAGTGGAAGAAGATGTACCCCGAGCGCTTCAAGCGCGACCAGCCGCTCGTCTCGCAGGAGGTCATCCAGATGCTCCACGAGGCGACGGGCGGCGAGTGCGTGGTGACCACCGAGGTAGGCCAGCACCAGATGTTCGCGGCGCGCCTGTTCCCGACCACGCACCCGCGCACCTTCATCACCTCCGGCGGGCTGGGCACGATGGGCTTCGGCCTCCCAGCCGCCATCGGCGCGGCGTTCGCCCGGCCGGGGCAGCCGGTGGTCTGCATCGCAGGCGACGGAAGCGTCCAGATGAACATCCAGGAGCTCGCGACGCTGTACAAGCATCAGCTTCCGGTGGTCCTGGCGATCCTGAACAACGGCGTGCTCGGCATGGTGCGGCAGTGGCAGGAGATGTTCAGCGCCGAGCGCTATAGCGAGATCTACCTCGCCGACTCGAACCCCGACTTCGCGAAGCTCGCCGAGGCCTACGGCCTCGACGGCTACAACGTCTTCGACCGGGGGACGGCGGCGCGTCTGGTGCCCGAGGTGCTCGCCAAGGGCAAGCCGGCCGTCATCAACTTCTTCGTCTACGAGGCGGAGAAGGTGTTCCCGATGATTCCGGCGGGAGCCGGCGTCGACGAGATGATCGTCGGCGACCAGGAGCCGGATGACACCCCGGAGGTGCCGGTGTGAGCGCAGGTCGACACGTCATGAGCGTTACCGTTCGGGACCGTCCGGGCGTGCTGGTCCGGATCGCGGGACTGTTCGCGCGTCGCGGCTTCAACATCGAGTCGCTGTCCGTGGCCCAGTCGGAGGAACCGGGCATCAGCCGCACCACCTTCGTCGTGAATGGCGAGGACACCGTGCTCGAGCAGGTCCAGAAGCAGCTCCAGAAGCTGATCGACGTGATCAAGGTCATCGACCACAGCCAGTCGAAGTTCGTCGACCGCGAGTTGATGCTGATCAAGGTGGCGGTTCGGACCCCGGAGGACCGGGTGGAGATCCGTCAGATCGCGCAGGACTTCCGCGCCCGCATCGTCGACGTCGCCCGTCACGCCCTGGTCTTCGAGGTCACCGGGGACGAGGGGAAGATGAACGCGTTCATCGAGCAGATGCGCGACTTCGGCATCGTCGAGCTCATCCGCACGGGCCGCGTGGCGCTTCCGCGCAGCGAGGCCGAGCCCGAGCGACTACCGTCCGTCCGGCCCAGAGCCGCCTGAGCTCGCCGCGACCCCCTTGCCGGCAGCCGGGCAGCTGACCCGGACCCCCACCGTGCGCCGGTCCGATCGCCGTGGGCCACCCGCGGCCGCGTCGAGACCGGCGATCCCCCGACGACGAAGGAGAGACCCCCAAGCATGGCGACCATCTACTACGACGACGACGCGAACCTCGACCACCTGCGCGGCCAGACCATCGCGGTCATCGGCTTCGGCTCCCAGGG
>CAZIBD010000020.1:0-49204 GCA_964536935.1 uncultured bacterium
ATGATGTTGGCGCGCGGGTCGAAGTTCTTGTACACGCGGTGGCCGAAGCCCATCAGGCGGAACTCGCCCTTCTTCACGCGCTCGATGTAGGCGGGGATGTTCTCCACCGAGCCGATGGTGTTGAGCATGCGCAGCACCTGCTCGTTGGCCCCACCGTGCAGCGGGCCGTAGAGGGCGGCGGAGGCGGCCGCCGCGGCCGAGTAGGGATCGGCGTGCGAGCTCCCCACCACGCGCATGGTGCTGGCCGAGCAGTTCTGCTCGTGATCGGCGTGAAGGATGAACAGCACGTCGAGGGCGTGCTCGAACACGGGGTTCGGCTCGTACTTGAGCTCGGTGGCCTTCCACATCATGTTGAGGAAGTTGCCCGGATAGGTGAGGTCGTTGTCGGGGTAGGCGATGGGCAGCCCGGCGGCATGCCGGTATGCGAAGGCCGCGAGCGTCGGCATCTTGGCGATGAGGCGCACGATCTGCGTGCGGCGCTGGTCCTCGTCGAACAGGTCCTTGGCGGCCGGGTAGAACGTCGACAACGCCGCCAGGGTGCTCACCAGCATGCCCATGGGGTGGGCGTCGTGATGGAAGCCGTCGATGAACTTCTTGATGTTCTCGTGGATGAAGGTGTGGTGCGTGATGTCGTGCGACCAGCCTTCGAGCTCCTCCTTGTCGGGCAGATCGCCGTAGAGCAGGAGGTAGGCGACCTCGAGGAAGGAGCTCTCGACCGCCAGCTCCTCGATCGGGTAGCCCCGGTATCGAAGGATCCCCTTCTCACCGTCGATGAAGGTGACGGTGCTGCGGCAACTCGCCGTGTTCTTGAACGCCGGGTCGTACGACAGCAGCCCGAAGTCGTCGTCCGAGACCTTGATCTGGCGGAACGCCATCGCCGGGACGGCGCCGTCCTTGATCGGGATCTCGTAGCTGCGGTCCGTGCGTGTGTCGGTGACCTTGAGGAAGCCGTCCTTCTTGGGAGCATCCATGCTTGCTCGCCCGTCCTTTCTGTCCGAAGCGCGGGGCCTCGGGCTCGTGCGGCGTGTCCGGCTGGCGCTCGCGGCAAGAGGAGCGCGGGCTCACGGTCGAACGCCGATCGGCCCGTCGGACGACACCGAGCTTGCGGGACGGCGGGATCGGCAGGCTATGCCTGCCGAGACGCCAAGCGAGCCGGACGCACCGGTCACGCCGGGCCGAGCGGTGCCATTACCCGTACAGGGTATGTCTCGGCCGAGGCGTACCCCCAGGGGCAAATATCCCACCTTGAAAGAACCGCTCGGAGACGGGCTTGCCGCGGGCGCGCCCCGGTGCATCCCAGCGGGGCGTCGTGGCCACCCCCGGGAGGAGGGGTCGGCAGCCTTGGCCATCTTCGGCTCGGTCGCGGACCGCACGTTGTGCCGGGCCCGGGCCCGCTACCGTCGAGGGGAGGATGACAGCGGTTGGACCCCGCGGCATCGTCGAGCGACTCGGCCGGACGGGGGAGAGGAGGCGCGGATGGCAAGGGTGACTTCGCTCCGGGCCGCGACGCGTGGCGCCTTGGCGCTGCTGGCGTTCGTGATCGTCCTGCCGGGCGCGGCGTTCTGGCAGCGGGCCGCGGCGCAGGGCGCGGATTGGACGCGCTTCGGCTGGGACGCGGCGCGCACGGACGCTGCCCTGGGCTCGGTCGGCATCACGGCGCAGGACCTCGGACGACTGGTGCGGCAGCAGGTCGAGCTGGGTGGCACGGTGGATGCTTCGCCCATCTACCTGCACGGTGTCGACGTGAACGGCCGGGCGCACGACGTCTTCTTCGTCACCACCAGCTACGGCCGTACGCTGGCGATCGATGCGGGTGACGGGGCCGTTCTGTGGCGCTTCACGCCGCCCGGCTACGCCGGGTGGGTGGGTGGCTACCGCATCACCACGGCCACGCCGGTGGCCGACCCGAGCCGGCGCTACCTCTACGCGGCGGCCCCGGACGGCGTCATACGCAAGCTCGCGGTAGCCGACGGCAGCGTGGTGTGGGCGACCGCCGTGACCCGCCTGCCCTCTCGCGAGAAGATCGCCAGCGCCCTCAACCTCTTCCAGGGGCGCGTGCTCGTCACCACCGGCGGGTACATCGGCGACGCACCTCCGTACCAGGGTCATCTGGTGGTGCTGGATGCCCGCACCGGTCATCTCCTTCACGTGTGGAACGCGCTTTGCAGCGACAGGTCGGGGCTTCTCGTGCCGTCCTCGTGCCCGCAGAGCGGCTCCGCCATCTGGGGGCGCGGCGGCGCCGTCGTCGATCCCGCCAGCGGCCATATCTTCGTGGCTACGGGGAACGGGCGCTGGAATGGCCGCACCGACTGGGGCGACGCTACGATCGAGCTCTCGTCCGACGGAAGCGAGCTCCTGGGAAACTACACGCCGCGGAACACCGCCGAGCTCGATGCACGCGACCTCGATCTCGGCTCGACGGCGCCCGTCCTGCTGGGCGGAGGCTGGCTGGCCCAGGGTGGCAAGGACGGCACGATCCGCGTGCTGGACTGGGCGAGGATGGGCGGCCGGACGGGGCACGAGGGGGGCGAGGCGCAAACCGTGCCGACCCCTTCCGGCCGCGACCTGTTCACGGCGCCGGCGGTGTGGCGGCAGGGGGGTCGCACCTGGCTGTTCGCGGCCGACAACGGCGGAACGGCGGCATGGACGTTCAGCAGCGGGCGGCTGGAGCGGGTCTGGTCCAACGATCACGCCGGCACCAGCCCGGTGCTCGCGGGCGCCATGCTGTACGTCTACGATCCTGCGGGCGGCGGACTCCGGGTGTACGCTCCCACGACCGGGCGCCAGCTCGCCGATCTCGCCGCGGGGCGCGGGCACTGGAACAGTCCGATCGTGGTCGACGGGCGCATCGCCCTGCCCGAGGGGAACGCCAACGCGCACCAGGCCACGGGCGTGCTGGACATCTGGCGGGTCGGGCGCTGATCGGACGCAGAGGACGAGAGCCGCGCAGGGGACGCCTCAGATGCGGTCGCGGTAGCGATCGATGAGGTCGTCGAGGGCCTCGCGCAGGAGGCTCGCCTCGGTCCGCCCCTCGGCGGCCGAGAGCTTGGCGAGCCGGCCCAGGCTGGCCTTGCTGTAGTAGTTGCTCTTGAGCACCATGCGCTCCTCCACGTGGATGGAGATGCGGCCGCGGCCGTCGCGCTTGGCACGATGGATGGCCTCGTCCGCGGCGCGCACCAGGTCGGAGCGGTCGGCCACGGGCGATACCGCGCCAGCTCCGCCGGCGCGTTTCCTCGGCTGGATGGTGCGCGTGCAGGTTCGTCAGCGGAAGATCGCTTCGAAGGGGAGGCCCAGACCCAGCACCGCGAAGGGGACGACGCGTCCCTCCTCGGCCGCGCGCCGTTCCCAGCGCCGCTCGTCGTGCGAGCGGCGGTGGTACTCGAGGATCCGGACGCGCCGGTTGGTGAGCGGCTCGAGCCTCACCCGGACGGTGGCCCCCGACGCGAGCCGCCTCTCCACCGTACGGCTCGGGTCGAACAGGCTCGGCTGTGCGCCTACGACGCGAACCACGAGGCGAGTCTATCGTGCCCCCGCTCGCGGGGCGACGGGACCCGGGCCGTGCGAGGGGCGCCCGTCCCTTGCAGGGAGGCCGGTTGACGTGCATCCTGCGGCGACGGCGAAGGGCGGGGTGTCGGCGTGCCCGCCGGCGACTTCGTGAAGGTCGCGCGAGCGGGCGGAGGGGAGCGGTCATGAGAGCGAACCTGCACGTGGGATGGCCTCGGCGGCCGGCCGATACCGGCACCGCGGGCCGGTCGAGGCGTCGCGTCCGCCGGGCGGCAGGCGCGCTGGCGCTGGCGAACGCGCTCGTCTACGGCCTGATCGGTGCCGGCATCGCGCGCGTCAGCAGCGATGTCCAGGGCGACACGTCCTTCCTCTGGGTCTTCGGCCTGACGGCCGGCGCCGCCTTCGTGCTGGGCGCAGTCCTGCTGTGGGCCGTCGACCGGCGTCTGCTGTGGTGGCTCGGCGCCGCCTTCCAGGTCTTCGCTATCGTCGCCTACATCAGCGTGGCGCCCCAGCGCGTGCCTCCGTACGAGGCCTGGGGCCTGTCGCTGAAGGTAGCGCAGGGGGTGCTGCTGGTCGCCCTGCTCTACCTGGCGGTGGCGCGGAGCGCCTCGCGAAGCGCTCTCCGCCGAGTTCGCCCTACCTGATCCCGGGGCAAACGGGGCGCAGCTCCTCCCGCGGGTGCCGATGGAGGGCGCGGCCGCTGGAGGCCGGGGCATCGGTCGAGCCGAACGTGGAGCCGACCGCGGAGCCGACCGTTGAGCTCCCGTCCCGCGGTCTGGGAACCGGATCTTCCGAGGGGCCTACAATGGTGGCATCGCCTTCGCCATCGCCGATGTGGACGCTCGTCCCTTCGGCCGGTTGCGAAGCGTGTTCGCCGGGAGACCTTGATGCGGATCGCACTGTTCATCCCCTGCTACGTCGACACGCTCTTCCCGGGAGCGGGCCGGGCCACCGTCGAGGTGCTGGAGCGGCTCGGCCACGAGCTGGTCTTTCCCGAGGAACAGACGTGCTGTGGCCAGATGCACGTCAACACGGGCTACCAACGAGACGTGATCCCGCTGGTGCGCAACTTCGTACGGACCTTCGGTCCCTACGACCAGGTCGTGGCGCCGTCGGCGAGCTGCGTGGGCGAGGTGCGCGAGATCTACCCGAGGTTGGCACGCCTGTCGCGGAACCCCGAGCTGGTCGCTGCGGTCGAGGCGCTGGCCCCGCGCGTGCACGAGCTCACCTCGTTCCTGGTCGACACGCTCGAGGTCGAGGACGTCGGCGCGTACTTCCCGCACCGGGTGACGTTCCACCCGACGTGCCACTCGCAGCGAGTGCTCCGCATCGGCGACCGTCCCCAGCGGCTGCTCGCGCAGGTGCGTGGCATCGAGCTGGTGGCGCTACCGAGTGCCGAGGAGTGCTGCGGGTTCGGTGGGACCTTCTCGGTGAAGAACGCCGACACGTCGAGCGCGATGCTCGCGTCCAAGGTGGCGAACATCCTGCAGACCGGCGCCGAGGTCTGTGCGGCGGCGGACAACTCGTGCCTCATGCACATCGGAGGGGCCCTGCATCGCCAGCGAACGGGCGTGCGCACGCTGCACGTCGCCGAGATCCTCGCCTCGACCGAGGCCCATCCGTGGGTGCCGGCATGAGCGCCCTGTGCGGGAGACGCGCATGAGCGGCGGCGCGCCGAAGGCCCGTTCGTTCTCCAAGGCGGCGCACGAGGCGCTGCAGGACACGCAGCTCCGCAGGAACCTGGCCAGAGCGACGTCGACGATCCGGGAGAAGCGCCTCCGTGCCACCGAGGAATTGCCGGACTGGCAAGGGCTTCGCGAGGCCGGGCGGGCGATCAAGGCCCACACGCTGGCGCATCTGGACCACTACCTCATGCGGCTCGAGCAGAACGTCGTCGCCAGGGGGGGCCGGGTCCACTGGGCGCGCGACGCCGCCGAAGCGAACGCCATCGTGCAGGAGCTGGTATTGGCGACGGGGGCCCGGGAGGTCATCAAGGTCAAGTCGATCACGACCGACGAGATCGGTCTCAACGATGCCCTCTCCGCGGTCGGCGTGCACGCGATCGAGACCGATCTGGCGGAGCTCATCGTCCAGCTCGCCCACGAGCCCTCCTCGCACATCCTGGTCCCCGCCATCCACAAGAACCGTGCCGAGATCCGCGCGCTGTTCCTCGATGCGATGGGGTTGGCGCCGAGTGAGCTGTCCGACGAGCCGGCGGCCCTCGCCGCCGCTGCGCGGCGCTTCCTGCGCGGCAAGTTCCTCGAGGCTCGCGTCGGTATCAGCGGGGCGAACTTCGCGGTGGCGGAGACGGGCGCCGTGTGCGTGGTCGAGTCCGAGGGGAACGGTCGCATGTGCACCACGCTGCCCGAGACCCTCATCACCGTCATGGGGATCGAGAAGGTGGTTCCCGACTGGCGTGCCATGGAGGTGTTCCTGCAGCTCTTGCCGCGCTCCAGCACGGCCGAGCGCATGAACCCCTATACCTCGTTCTGGTCGGGCGTCCGACCCGGCGACGGGCCGCAGGCGTTCCATCTGGTGCTGCTCGACAACGGTCGAAGCGACGTGCTGGCGCAGCCGGAGCGGCGACAGACCCTCCATTGCATCCGCTGCAGCGCCTGCCTCAACGTCTGCCCGGTCTACGCGCGGGTCGGAGGCCACGCCTACGGATCGCACTACCCCGGCCCCATCGGGGCGATCCTGTCGCCTCAGCTCTTCGATACGCCCGAGGCCGACACGCTGCCGTTCGCCTCGACCCTGTGCGGGGCGTGCTACGACGTGTGCCCCGTCAAGATCGACATCCCGAGCGTGCTGCTGGACCTGCGGTTGCGGTCGGTGGAGCGGCGCCGGGTGCGGCGCGGCCGCCTGGCTGCGCTCGAGACCGAGGACGGCGCCATGCGCCTTGCGGCGGCTGTCTTCGCCGAGCCGCGGCGCTACGAGTGGGCGCAGCGGTGGGCCCGAGTGGTCCAGACCCCGTTCGTGCGCGACGGCTACGTGGAGCGCTTGCCGGGCTACCTGGCCGGATGGACCCGCACCCGCGACGTGCCGGCCGTCCCGGCAAGGACCTTCCGAGAATGGTGGCGGGCGCGAGAGCGGTCGGGAAGTAGCGAGCCGTGAGCAGTCGCGATGTGGTGCTGCGGCGGGTGCGCGAGGCGCTGGGGCGGGCCGGGAGCGGCCCCGAGGAGCCCGCGGCCGCTGAGCCGAGCCCGCCCGACGTCGCGGGCTATCGTCGCGTCGGCGATCTCGATCCGGAAGCGCGTGTCGCCCTCTTCGCCGAGCGCGCCGGCGAGTACCGCGTGAGCGTGCGAAGGGTCGATACCGCTGCGCTTCCCGAGCGAATCGCGGCCGAGCTGCACGCCCACGGCGTGCGAACGGCTGCGGCACCCGCCGACCTTCCGGAGGCCTGGCGTGCGCCCGACGTGCACTGGCGGCTCGATGGCGAACCCGGGTCCGGCGAACGGCTCGACATGCACACCCTCGACGCCACGGATGCCGTGGTGACTGGATGTGCGCTCGCCGTGGCCGAGACCGGCACGCTCGTGTTCGATGGTGGCGAGCGCCAGGGGCGACGCCTGCTCACGCTGGTGCCGGACCTCCACCTCTGTGTCGTCTACGAGGATCAGGTCGTGCAGACGGTGCCCGAGGCCGTAGCGGCCAGCGGAGAGGCCGCGCGCCGGGGCGCGCCGATGACCTGGGTCTCCGGACCCTCGGCCACCTCCGACATCGAGCTCGATCGCGTGGAAGGGGTCCACGGTCCGCGCACGCTGATCGTCCTGCTCGTTGGATGACCGCTCGCGTGCGCCGGCGTCAGTCCGCGCCGTCTTGGAGCGCCGCGAGGATCGGGGGCGGGGGAGCCGCGCTCGGTGCGCTCGGGCGATCGCAGGCCACGAACTCCCGCCACGCCGACGTCGGCTCGGGGACTCCGTTGGCGTGGAGCGGGGAGCGCTCCGGCGACCACAGATCGGTGTCGTAGCGTCCGCGCGCGCGAGCCAGACCGCGCCCGATCTCGACGAAGAGGGCCCGCCCGAGCTGGGCCAGGGCCGCTTTCGTGACGCGGAGCCCCTCGGCTCCCGCCCAGCGTAGCTCGTCGCTGCCACACAGCGACGTGGTGTCGGCCTTGGTGACGTGGGCGCGTGCCTGGCGAAGGGTCGATTCCGGCCCACCAATGCCGGGCGCCGCGCCGCGCAGGCGGGCCAGCGCAGCTTCGGCCTCGGCCAGGTGTGTCTTGACCGTGTGGTAGGTCGGCGCGTCGATGAGGTCGTGCTCGTGTTTGAGCTCGTTCAGCCCGTAGGCCACGCGGTAGGTCGTAGCCGCGATGTCGTAGCGGGTCATCGCCTCGGTCTCGAAGGAGAGGGTGTCGGCCCAGGTGGGCTCCAGCAGGGCACGGCGGTACTCCTCCAGGGTGCGGAAGCGAAGCCGGTACCCCAGCTCTGCGTCCTCGAAGGCGCGGCTGCCCGGGTCGAGGAAGGGGGCCAGCGGCGCCACGTAGAACTGCAGCCGCCGGTCGTTGCCGAAACGACCGGCCAGATGCTCGCAGAAGGCGACCGTCTCGAGTGCGCTCGCCGGCGTCTGATGCGGTAACCCCACCATGAAGAACAGGTCGAGCTTGCGGCAGCCATGGGCGAGCGCACTGGCGATGGTGTCCTCGAGCTGGCGGTTCGGATACGGGAACTTGCGGTTGATGCGCCGGAGCTCCTCGTCGGCCGACTCGATCGTGATCTCGACGCTCCAGGCCGCGGCCGAGCGCTGCACCAGCTCGAAGAACGTGTCTCCCGCCGGGAAGAACAGCTCGAACACCAGCTCGTTCGGTAGTCTCGCCTGGCCCAGGAGCTCGAAGAAACGGCGTGCGCGGGGCGCCCCGCCCATCCGTGGGTCGTGCACCATGAAGATGGGCGACCTCGAGAAGCTGCTGATGGTGCGCATGTCGTCGATGAGGCGCTCGGGCGAGCGGTACGCCGGCGTGCGCCGGTTGGAGGTGATCGCGTAGGCGCTCTTCGACCCGCCGCAGATGGCGCAGTCGAGGGTGCAGCCACGCGCGTTCAGCACCATGGTGGTCGGGTGGCGGAGCCACTCGAGGTAGGGCACGACATCGGGCAGGTTGCGGTACTTGAGCACCGACCGCAACACGTACTCGTAGGCGGGAACGTCGATGCCGTCGAGATCCGCCGGGACGAACGTGAGCGGATTCACCCGGACCGTGCCGTTCGCATCGCGGAACGTCAAGTTCTCGACCGCTTCCAGGGGCGTGTCGTCTCGCAACGCCGCCAGGAGCTGGCGCACGGGCTCCTCGGTCGAGTCGCCCCTCAGCACGTAGTCGACGTACCGGCTCTCGGCGAGCTCCCGGTGGAAGTAGCTCGCCGAAAGCCCCCCCACGAGCACGGCGGCATCTGGGTGCAGGCGCTTGACGAGCTCGGCGATCGCCAGCGCGCCTTGAACGTGGGGCAGCCAGTGGAGGTCGATGCCGTAGATCGGGGCGCGCAGGCGGCGCAGGTGGGCTTCGGCGTCGAAGCGTCTCGAGCGCAGCATGCGATAGGCCAGGTTGGCGATACGCACGTTGTAGTGGTTGCGTTCCAGGTAGGCGGCGATGCTCGTGAGGCCCACCGGGTACATCTCGAACTGGCCGGTCGACGGGACGACGTCGGCGAACGGACCTTGCAGCAGGCTCTGGCTGCGGAAGTCGAAGATGGACGGCGCGTGCAGCAGGACCAGGTCGGTGGCGAAGGCGGCGCGGAGCCCCCGCGAAGCGAGGCGTGGCCGCTGAGAGGGACCGGGCCGACCGGCGAGAGGGGCCGGTACTCGATCCGAAGGTGGCTGTGTGACGCGGTGTTCCATCAGGGTCAGCGTTTCACGTCGGTAGCGTTCGGCACAGGGCCAAAGGTCTCGGTCGCCGCAAGGGAAGATGGCGCGACGGGGGCGTTTGCCTCTTTCCCCGGAGCCACCGTGCCCGCACAGTGGCAGCGAAGGGAGGGGACGATGGATCCCACCAGGGAGCACCGGGTGCTCGTGGCTTACGCCAGCAAGTACGGCTCGACGCAGGGGATCGCGGAGGCGATCGGCCGCTCGTTGCGCGAGGAGGAACTGATTGCAGACGTGACCCGTTGCAAGGACGTGAAGGACCTCGCCCCCTACTCCGCGGCCGTGGTGGGGAGTGCGGTCTACGTGGGGCGGTGGCGCCGTGAGGCCGCCGACTTCCTGCGTCAGGCCGAGCCGCAGCTCGCTCGTGTTCCCGTGTGGCTGTTCTCCAGCGGCCCGACAGGCGACGGCGACGCCGAGGAGCTGATGCACGGTTGGCACTTCCCGAGCGCGCTGCAGAACGTGGCCGACCGCATCCGGCCGCGAGACATCGCCGTCTTCCATGGCGCGCTCGACCAGAGCCGGCTCAATCCCTTCGACGCCTTCATCGTGCGCAACATCAAGGCGCCGGTCGGCGACTACCGCCACCTCGACGTGGTCGCCGCCTGGGCTCGAAGCATCGCTGCCGAGCTGCGCCAGGAGCGGATGCTGGCAGGGGTTTGAGGTCGATACCCGGTTGCCTGCACGAGTTGACGCTGCCCTTGCTGCGCCCTAGCATCGACCCTGTGTCGCTGGGAGGACGCCGCTAGGGAAGAGGTGGTTCGACCATGAACCTGTCGGGCAACACCGTGCTGATCACCGGTGGCGCCACCGGGATCGGCTTTCACATGGCCGAGGCGTTCGTGCGAGAGGGAAGCCGGGTTCTGATCTGCGGACGCCGCGAAGAGAAGCTGGGGCAGGCCCAGCGAGCGCTGCCGGCCGTGGAGGCGTTGCGTTGCGACGTGGCCGACGCGGGCGACCGGGAGCGCCTGGCGGTCTGGGCCGAGACGGCCGGTGTCAACGTGCTCGTGAACAACGCCGGCATGCAGCGCATGGTGGACCTCACGCGCGGCCTGGAGGCGCTGCAGGCGGGCGACAACGAGGTGCGCTGCAACCTGGAAGCCCCCATTTACCTCACGGCCCGGCTCGTGCCGCATCTGCGGTCTGCCTCCGGCGCCGCCATCGTCAACGTTTCGTCCGGGCTCGGCTTCGTGCCCGTGGCCGTGATGCCCGTCTACTGCGCCACGAAGGCGGCTCTTCACTCCTTCTCCGTGTCGCTCCGGCAGCAGCTTGCGGCCGTGGGCGTGAAGGTCTTCGAGCTCATCCCCCCGATGGTCGATACGGAGCTCGATCGCGGCGCCCGCGCCGAGCGCGGTCAGGTCGATCGCGGCATCCGCCCGCAGGAGGTCGTGGAGGCGATGATGGCCGGGCTGGCCGACGACCGCCCGGAGATCCCGGTCGGCCGCGCGGCCGACCTAATGGAGCGCTCGCGCGCCGATTTCGAGGCGGCCTTCGCGACGATGAACGGCCGCCGCTGAGCGACCTGGGAGCCGGCTCAGCGCAGCCCGCTGACCCTTCCCGCAGGGTCCACCTTCATGTGGCGCGCCGCCGGGTCGCGCGGCAACCCGGGCATGGTCATGATCCTTCCCATCAACGGCACCAGGTAGCCCGCGCCGGCCGCCGGGCGCACCGCGCTCACCGTCAGGGTCATGCCCTGGGCGAGCCCGCCGCCCTTGGGGTCGTCCGAGAAGGAGAGATGGGTCTTGGCGATGCACAAGGGCAACCGGTCGAGCCCCGCAGCCGTCAAGGCATCCAGGTCGCGGCACGCTTCGTCCGTGAGCGTCACGCCTTCGGCGCCGTAGATCGTCCGGGCGACCACGCGGAGCTTGGCCTGGAAGGGCGCATCCTCGTCGTAGAGATAGCGGGGCCGGGGCGGGGCGCCGGCCGTCGTGGCGAGCGTCTCGAGCACGAGCCTCGCCAACGCCTCGGCGCCGGCGCCACCGTCCCGGAACGCCGTGATCCGTGCGGAGGCGGCGCCGAGGTCCTCGGCGCGCCGCTCCACCGCCGCCAGGTCGCGTTCCTCGTCGCCGTCGAAGACGTTGATCGCGACGACCGCGGGCAGCCCGAAGGCCCTCACGTTGGCGAGCTGGCGATCCAGATGCGCCAGCCCCCGTTCGAGCTCCCCCTCCCCATGGGCGGCGAGGGCCCGCACGGTTGCGACCAGCACGACCAGCCGCGGCCACAGGCCCGACTGACGAGCCTTGAGATGCAGGAACTTCTCGCCCCCGAGGTCGAAGCCGAACCCCGCTTCGGTGACGACCACGTCGGCGTGCCCCAGGCCCATTCGCGTCCCGATCACGCTCGAGCAGCCGTGCGCGATGTTGCCGAACGGCCCCGTGTGGACGAGCGCGGGCGAGCCGTCGCCCGTCTGGACGAGGTTGGGATGGAGGGCCTCGCGTAACAGCACGAGCATCGCGTCCGTCGCGCCGACGTCGTCGACGGTCACCGCCGCGCCGTCCCCGCTCCAGCCGACGACCATGCGCCCCAGCCGGGCACGGAGGTCTTCGAGAGACTCCGCGAGCGCCAGCACCGCCATGACCTCGCTGGCCGCGGTGATGTCGAAGCGCGTCTTGCGCTCGGCTCGTCTGCCGGCTGCGACGAGCACGCTCCGCAGCGCACGATCGTCGACATCGAGCACGCGGGGCCAGGTCACGCGGTCCGGATCGAGCCCGTGGCCGGACCCGAAGTGCAGGTCGCTGTCGATCATGGCGGCAAGCAGGTTGTGGGCGCTCGTCACCGCATGCAGGTCGCCCGTGAAGTGGAGGTTGATGTCCTCCGATGGTTGCACCTGGGCACGCCCGCCACCGGTGCCTCCGCCCTTGGCGCCGAACAGCGGCCCCAGCGATGGCTCGCGGAGGCACACGACACTCTTTGCTCCGACGCGCCGGAGCCCGTCGGTCAGGCCGACGCTCACGGTGGTCTTGCCCTCGCCCGGGGGCGTGGGCATGATGGCGCTGACCAGCACGAGGTTCCCCTGCCGGTCGTGCCCGGTGCGGGCTCCGACCGTGGGGTCGACTTTCGCCTTCCAGGGGCCAAAGGTGGTGACGCTGCCGGGATCGAGAGCGAGATCGCGTGCAACGTCGACGATGGGACGTAGCGACGAAGGTTCCACGGCATCGTCAGCCTAGATCCGACGGAGCCGGCGGCGCCAGTGCGAACGTCCCGTGCGGGCTCGCCGGAGCCTTCTGTGAGGCAAGGGCTTGCAGCGAGGGCCCGGAGGCCGCAGACTGGCGCAACACCACGCGGCTTGCATTCCTTGGCCGTCCCCGTGCGCAGGGTCCGTTTCGAGACGGTACGTGCGCGGCTGGCCGAGGTTCCGGAGAGGAGTCGAGCATGAGCGGTGTACGGGTCTTGGTGGGTACCAGGAAGGGCGCGTTCATCCTCACGGCGGACGGCAAGCGGGAACGCTGGAAGGTGGAGGGCCCGCTGTTCGCGGGGTGGGAGATCTACCACCTGAAGGGGTCGCCGGTAGACACGAACCGCATCTACGCATCGCAGAGCACGGGCTGGTTCGGTCAGCTCGTCCAGCGCTCCGACGACGGCGGTGCAACCTGGGCGCCCGTCGGCAACGAGTTCGCCTACGAGGGTGTGCCCGGTACGCACCAGTGGTACGACGGCACGCCGCACCCGTGGGCGTTCAGCAGGGTGTGGCACCTCGAGCCCTCGCTCGACGATCCCGACACGGTCTACGCGGGAGTCGAGGACGCTGCGTTGTTCCGGTCGAGCGATGGCGGCGCGACCTGGCAGGAGCTCGCCGGCCTCAGGCAGCACGGCTCCGGTGCGCAGTGGCAGCCCGGTGCGGGCGGGATGTGCCTGCACACCATCGTGCTCGATCCGAGCCGGCCGGAACGCATGTTCATCGCCATCTCCGCCGCCGGTGTGTTCCGCACCGACGATGGCGGCGCGACCTGGCACGCCATGAACCGCGGGCTCAGGTCGGACGGCGTGCTACCGGACCCCGAAGCCGACGTGGGCCATTGCGTGCACCGTATCGCGCTGCATCCGGCACGCCCCGAGGTGCTCTATATGCAGAAGCATTGGGATGTCATGCGCAGTGACGACGGGGGCGCGAGTTGGTTCGAGGTGAGCGGCAACCTCCCGAGCGACTTCGGCTTCCCTATCGAGGTCCACGCGCACGATCCGGAGACCGTCTACGTCGTGCCGATCAAGAGCGATTCGGAGCACTACCCGCCCGAGGGGAAGCTGCGCGTGTACCGCAGCCGCTCGGGGGGCCACGAGTGGGAACCGCTCACACGCGGCCTGCCTCAGGAGAACTGCTACGTAAACGTGCTGCGCGACGCCATGGCCGTGGATCGGCTCGACCCCTGCGGCGTCTACTTCGGCACCACCGGTGGCCAGGTCTACGCCTCGGCCGACGAGGGCGACGGTTGGACGGCCATCGTCCGGGACCTCCCGGCGGTCCTGTCGGTCGAAGTCCAGACGCTGCCGTGAGCGGCGGCGGTCGCGGTCCGGAGCGCGCGGTGCCGCCGTCGGCTAGGAACAGCGAGACCCCTGGTGAGACCAGCACCGTGCGGATCGCGTTGCCCGAGCACCTCCGGACCCTGGCGCAGGTCGACAGGGAGCTCGAGCTCGACGTGCACGGGCCGGTCACCGTGATGGCCGTACTCGACGTCCTCGAGCGCGAGCACCCCGTGCTCCGCGGCACCATCCTGCAGCACGACACTCGGCGGCGCCGGCCCTTCGTCCGCTTCTTCGCGGTCGGGCGGGATCTTTCGCACGCCCCGCTCGAGGCCGAGCTTCCGGAAGCGGTGGTGAGCGGGCTGGAGCCGCTGGTGGTGATCGGGGCCATCGCAGGGGGGTAGGCCTCCTCGGCCCCGCGCGCTGCGTCTCCGCGAGCGGCTGCGATCCCGGCGGCGCTGGCCGACCGCCGTCGACCCTCCGGGCGCCTATACTCGCGCCGGAGGTTTCCATGAGCGACGATCCCCGCTATCCGATCGGCCGCTACGCCCCGCCCGATACGATCGACGCGGTCGCCCGTGGCCGGTGGAGGCACGCGCTGGAGCAAGCGCCGGGGCGGCTGCGCGATGCGGTCGCCGGGCTCGATGACGGCCAGCTCGACACGCCCTACCGCGATGGCGGCTGGACGGCGCGCCAGATCGTGCACCACCTCGCCGACAGCCACCTGCACACGTACCTGCGCTTCAAGTGGGCGCTCACGGAAGACAAGCCCGCCGTGGCAGGCTACGACCAGGACCGCTGGGCTGCGCTCCCCGACAGCGTCCGCGGCCCGGTCGCGCCCGCTCTCGAGCTGTTCGGGGGGCTGCACGCAAGCTGGCTGGCCCTCCTGAGCGCCATGCGGCCGGACGACTTCGAGCGGAGCTACGTCAACCCCGGAAACGGTGCCGAGCGCAGCCTGAACTGGGCGCTGGGGCTCTACGCCTGGCACGGCGAGCATCACACCGCCCAGATCCTGGCGCTCCGCGCGCGCCGTGGTTGGTGAGAACGGGTCAGGTTCGACGGTGTTGGAGCGCTCCGTGTACCGGGTCGAGCGCATGGACTGCGCGGCCGAGGAGGCGCTGGTCCGCTCAGCGCTCGAGCCCCTCCCTGCAGTGCGGGCGCTCGACGTGGACCTCGAGGCGCGTCGCGTCACCGTCGTTCACGACGGAGGTCGGGAGCCCATCGAGCAGGCGATCGGCTCCCTGCGGTTGGGCTCGAGCCTGCTGAGCTCCGAGGAGGCCGTTGCCGGAGTGGCTGTGGTGGCCGGGCAACACGTGCAGCATTCCGTCCTCCGGGCGGCCCTGGCCATCAACGCGCTGTTCTTCGCGGTCGAGGCGGCGTCCGGCCTGCTGGCGCGCTCGATGGGTCTGATCGCCGACAGCCTGGACATGCTGGCCGATGCGGCGGTGTACGCCTTGAGCCTGGCGGTGGTGACCGGCACCGCCGTCACGAAGATGCGCATCGCCCGCTGGAGCGGATACGGCCAGCTTGCGCTCGCCGGACTGGGCCTGCTCGAGGTGCTCAGGCGGGCGCTCGGGACCGGCGCGCCTCCCGACGATGCCGCCATGATCGTGGTGGCGCTTGCTGCGCTCGGCGCCAACGTCCTGACGCTCCGGCTGCTTGCACGAGCGCGCAGCGGGGAAGCCCACATGCGCGCCAGCGTCATCTTCACCAGCAACGACGTCATCGTCAACCTGGGGGTCGTCGTTGCGGGCGTGCTCGTCGGCGTGACCGGCTCGGGAATCCCGGACCTGGTGATCGGTGGGGCGGTCTTCGTGCTCGTTGCGCGGGGCGCGGTGCGCATCCTGGCCCTCGCCGCCTGAGCGAGCATGCCCGCAGCCAGGGCGGGCGCCTTCCGGGACCGCGGAGGGTGCGACGAGCCCGGATGAGACGCATTTCTCATGCAAGGTCTGGTATCGTCTCGGTCGCGTGACGACGAGGATGGTTGTCGTTCGCCGGGAAACGCGGTACGAGGAGGATTGGCATGGCTTCATCGTGGGTTCGACGGCTGCTTGGCGTGGTGGCAACGGGGCTCTTGCTGACGTCGGTCGCGCAGGCGGCCCAGCCGATGGACACCAACACTGCGTATGGGACGATGGCCGAGCAGGCCGTCCGCACGCTGGGCGGCAGCCCGGTCGCGTGCAGCGGGCTGCTGCCAGGTGGAACGCCGTCCTCGACGCAGGTGCTCTGTGTCCGCGTACCCGCCTCGATGTTCGGCTACTTCAAGATGGGCGTTCATGGGCGGCTCTACGAGTACCTCTCGCGAGGAACCCTGAAGGTGGCACGGTCCTGGGCCAGCGTTGACGGCATGTTGCGCGTCGTCTACGACGTGCAGGGTGGGACGCTCACCGTGGAGCGCAAGAGCGTGGGGGGAAGGATCTACGCCGTGTTCGAGTATCGGCCGCCGGTGGGGTACGCCAGCGCGGCGACTCCGGGCACGAGCTCGTCGTCGGCCGGATCAGCGTCGCCGACGACGTCTTCGTCGACCGGTTCGTCTTCGTCGGGTTCGTCGTCCACCGGCACCTCGTCCACGGGTTCTTCGTCGTCGGGCTCGACCTCGACCGGTTCGTCGTCGGGCGGTTCGACATCGAGCGGTTCATCATAGACCGCGTCCGGCCCGTCGGCCCAGCCGTGACCGACGAGTTCCGCGGACGCAGCCCAGCTGGGTAGGGCAGCCGCGTCATCGAACGGCGCAGCCACACGGCGTAGCCATACAACGCAACTCCCCCGCGCAAGCCGTTGTCTGCCGGAGCGCAACGCCGGGCACGCCCCGTTCCGGCCGGGCGGCGCACAATGGACCGTGTAGGCGGTGACGCCCTGCCGGAAGGGGCGCGCGTGTGGTGAGCACTCCAGGGAACGGCGAAAGGGCACGGACCCGGCGGCGACGAACGGGACGGATGCGGTGGAGACCGGTCCGGTATGGGCGGCGCCCGCATGAACCGACCCGATACGAGCCGATCCGTTCCAGACCGACCCGGTGGAGGCGGTTGCGGAAGCTCGCGAGCCTGGTGGCGCTGGTGTGTCTCCTGCCTGCCGCCTTGGCCGCCACCGACGTGCAGCAGGAGATCGCCGACGGACGCTACGTGGCCGCCTACGAGGCGGCGAACGCCGTCGACACGGTGTCGAGTCGGGTCCTGGCGGCGACCGCGGCCAGCGATTACGCCGTCTACGGTCAGGCCAGCGAGTCGGAGCAGGTGGCGTGGCTACGGCGGGCGCGTGACGCGGCCAAGAGCGCCGTCGAACTCGATCCGGGCAATGCCGAGGCGTACGTGCAGCTCGCCCGAGCCAAGGGGGAGATCGCACGGCGCGCAGGCCTGTTCGAGAGCCTCAACGTGGTCAACGACCTGCACGATCTGTTCGAGCACGCCCTCGCGATCGATCCCGACAATCCCGATGCCCTCGTCGGGCTCGCGATGTGGAATCTCGAGCTCACACAGCACGGTGTGGGATGGCTCTTCGGCGCGAAGAAGGCTGACATCCTGCCCCTGCTCGAGAAGGGCATCGCGGCAGCGCCCGCGCAGGTCAACCTGAGGGTGGAGTATGCCACCGCCCTCAGAGCTCTCGGGGACGAGAGGGCGGCCACGGCACAGCTGGAGAAGGCGCTGAGCCTGCCGGCCAGGACAGCGGCCGATCGTGTCGAGCAGCAACGGGCATCCGCGATGCTGGCCCGGTAGCGATCCATGGCGGTCGCCGAGGAGCGTCGGCAGGTCGACGTCCGCGCTCAGACCGCGGTCGCCTCGACCGGGTGCAGGTCGGGGTCGCGCATCGCCCAGACGGGATACGGCTGGTGCTCGAGGAAGCGGATGGCGTAGAGCGCTGCGAGCTTGGCGTACCGGCCGCCCGCGCCGCGGTCCAGGTCGTAGAGCAGGGCGACCTGGGCAACGTCGGCCAGGCTCGACAGCAGATCCTTCCCATACCACTGGGCCCGTTCGGGATCGCCGGGCTCGAGCGTGGCGAGGGCGGCGTCGAGGGCCGACGCCGCGACGCCGGCTTCGCGCGTGCCGGCGGCGGCCAGGAGGCGGTGCATCTCCTCGGCGAACGGCCGGTGGGCGCCCTTCTTCTGCATGACCTCCAGCAGGTCCAGCGCCTGGATGTTGCTGGGACCCTCCCAGATGGGCGTGATCAGGGCCTCGCGGTGCCAGCGGGCGACGGCGACCTCTTCGAGGAAGCCCAGCCCGCCAAACAGTTCCATCGCCAGGCGGGTGACCTCTGCAGCGTGGTCGGCCGTCCGGTTCTTGGCCAGATGGCCCAGGAAGCGCGCGTAGTGGTAGGCCCCGCTGTACGGGGGCCGCTCGTGCCAGGCCCGGTCGAACGCGTCGACGGCGCGAAATGCCAGGGCCAGTCCGCCGGCCTGCCGCACCGCGAGGTCGGTCAGGTCGCGGCGCACGAGCGGGTGGTCGATGAGGGGACGACCGAAGGCCCAGCGCCGACGCACCCGGTCCTCGACCTCCAACGCAGCCTTGCGGGCGATCCCCATGCTGGCCACGGCATTGGCCAGGCGGGAGACCGTGAGCGTCTCCAGGGTGTAGTAGATGCCTTCCTCGGCGCGGCCGATCAGCTCGGCTTGGCTGTCCTCGAGCTCGACCTCGCCGGACGGCACGGCCCGCGTGGCGCTCTTGTCCTTGAGCCGTCGCACGCGGAGGTTGAGCGCCCCGGACGCGTCGAGTCGACGTACGAGGAAAAGCGCCAGGCCCTTGGGGCCCTCCGGGGCGCCTGCGGGGCGGGCCGTGACGACGGCCGCGTCGGCAAGGCCGGCACCGCTCGCGAAGTACTTGTCGCCCCCCGTGAGGCGCCAGCCGTCGCCGTCGCGGCGTGCGATGGTGCGGTTGGCACCGAGGTCGCTGCCCCCCTGCGTCTCGGTCATCCAGGTCGCGCCGTACGCGTCCAGCGACAGCAGGGCCTGCTTCAGGCGCTCGTGCCGGGGGGCGTACTTGTGGAGCGCGTACGCCGTCTGCAGCGTGATGGTGAGGATGCAGTAGAGGCCCGGATCGGCCAGCAGATAGCCCTGGGCGAAGTGATGG
The DNA here is from genome assembly GCA_964536935.1 of uncultured bacterium. Taxonomy (GTDB): domain Bacteria; phylum Deinococcota; class Deinococci; order Deinococcales; family Trueperaceae; genus JASBRS01. Next base: position 18,873 of record CAZIBD010000020.1, read on the forward strand.
TGCCAGCTCCCCCCCTCGAACGGAGGCCGCATCATCGGGGCGAGGCGCGGCATCAGCGCTGCCTGCGCCGGGCTGAGCCGGACGCGATCGATCCGGTTGCCGTCGAGGTCGTGGCTGATCAGCACCGGCGGCGCCTCGTGGTCGACGTGGTAGGCGACCTCGTAGGCTTCGCGGCCGGCCAGCGCTCCGAAAGCGGTCAGGTCCTCCTCGTGGTCGAGCACGGCCGGCCAGAAGCTCGTCAGCACATGCCGGAGGTCGGGGTCGCGAAGCCAGGGATTCGTGCCGTAGGCGTAGGACTGGAACTGCATGGCGCGGCCTCCTGCCGTTGCGGGGGTCCGGAGCGATGGCCCGCGAGCGCGGTCGTGCCCGGGCCTCCCGCTGTGGATGGATTGTAGGGGTACGGGTGCGGACTCGTTCCCGCCTGGTAGCCCGGAGCGCGACACGAGCGGCGTCGGGCAAGCTCAACGGCCGCGTCGCAGCGCCGAGTCCGGTGCTATCGTGGCAGCGTGGCGGCCGTCGTGCACGCGCAGGGCCTGAGCCGCCGGTACGACCGGCTGCAGGCCCTGGTCGATGTCGCGGTCGCTCTCCGGGCCGGCGAGATCGTGGGGCTCCTGGGCCCGAGCGGCGCCGGGAAGACCACGCTGGTTCGGATTCTGGCGTTGTTGTTGCGTCCGAGCGCCGGCTCGCTCGAGCTCTTCGGCGAGCCCGTCCGCGCCGGCAATCTGCGGCGACTGCGCACACGCATCGGCTACATGCCCCAGGAGTACGCCCTGTACGAGGACCTCTCGGCGAGCTTCAACGTGCGCTTCTTCGGCCGGGGCGTGGCGTCCCGGAAGGTCGACGAGCTGCTCGAGTTCCTGGGGCTGGCCGAGCGGGCGCACGACCCGGTCGGTGCCATGTCCGGCGGCATGAAGCAGCGGGTGTCACTGGCATGCGCGCTCGTGAACGAGCCGGAGCTGCTCCTCCTCGACGAACCCACCGCCGGGATCGACCCGGTGCTTCGCCAGCGATTCTGGGATGAGTTCGACAGGCTCAAGGGCGAGGGCGCGAGCCTGCTGGTGTCGACGCACCAGATCGACGAGGCCGTCCACTGCGACCGGCTGTTGATCGTCCGGGAGGGGCGCATCCTCACCGACACCACACCCGAGGCGTTGATGCGCCGCGCGGCCACGACCGTGCGCGTGGAGAGGCAGGGCGGCGTCGAGGAGCGGAGGTTCGCTCCCGATGGGCTGGACCTGCTGCATTGGCTGCGGACCCTGGACGAGGAGGAGGTCCGGCGGGTGGACGTCCGGAACGACACCCTGGAGGACGTGATCGTCGCGTTGATGACCGCGGGGGCGGGTCATGCTTGAGGGGGCGCGGGACGTCCTGCGCGTGGCGCGCCGCGTGATCCTGCAAACGCTTCGCGACCCGCGCTTCCTGTTTCTGTCGCTCGCCGTGCCGGTACTTCTGGTGCTGCTCTTGAAGGGGATCTTCGAGGGCGTTCCGGCGTTCCGGGCGCTGCGGGTCCCCATCGACGACTACGCCCTGCCTGCCGGCGGCTTCATGGTGTTCTTCCTGGCGTACATCCTCTCGACCCTGGTGCTGGTCCGTGAGCGGCGCGACGGCACGCTGAGCCGCATGCTTGCGGTCGGCTACGGGCGGCCCGCGATCACCGGGGGTTTCGTGCTGGGCTACGGTGCGCTCGCCCTGGTGCAGACGGCGCTCGTCGTCAGCGCCACGGCGTGGTTCTTCGGGATCGACCTGGGCTCGAGGGTGGTGCCCGTATCGCTCACCACCTTCGTCCTGTCGATGGTGTCGATTGCGATGGGGGTGTTCGTCTCGGCAGCCGCGCGCACCGAGGGGCAGGTCTTCCCGACCATTCCACTGCTCATCATCCCGACGATGCTGCTGTGCGGCCTGGTGCTTCCGCTCGACCAGCTCCCGCGCTATCTCCGCGTGCTGGCCCACGTGCTGCCGCCCACCTACGCCGAGAACGTGCTCCTGGGGCTGATGCGGCGCGGCCACAGTTTCGTCGACGAGTTGCCGAGCTTCCTGACGTTGCTCGGATTCGGCGTGGCGCTGATCGTGGGGGCGAGCGTCAGCGTGCGCACGCGCGAGTAACGATCCGAGGGGCGCATGCCCGCTCGACCGCCACGCGCGGCCACGTTCGAACCGGCTCCGGACGCGTGCCCGGCTACCGGAGTACCGCCGTGACCCCGTACGAGCGGCCGCCCCGCGGGGAACCCGGGCAGGGCGCGCCTTTCAGGCTGCGGACGAGGCGCGCGCCAGCGCCAGGAGCGGAAAGGTCACGCGGTACAGGTCGTAGCGGAGGTAGAAGGTTCCAGGGAAGCCCGTGCCTGTCGTAGCTTCCTCGAGCCAGTCGCCTTCCGGCCGCTGCGCCCCCAGCAGGTACGCGATACCCGCGTGCACCGCCGGGTCGTCAGCGCCACGCGCCCCCATCAGGCCGAGCAGGGCCCAAGCCGTCTGCGAGGCCGTGCTCGGGCCGCGACCCCGCGTGTCGGGTCCGGGAGCCTCGTAGCTCGCGCACGTCTCGCCCCAGCCTCCGTCATCGTTCTGGCGCTCGATAAGCCAGGCGGCGGCCCGCCTGGACGCGGTCGGCAGGGGATCTTCGCCGGTCGCCCCCAGAGCGGCCAGCGCCAGGCCTGTGCCGTAGAGGAAGTTGACCCCCCAGCGGCCGTACCAGGCGCCGTCGTTCTCCTGCGTCCGCGCCAGGTAGTCGAGCGCCCGGCGGTAGGCGGCGCCACGCTCCCCCAGGGTCCCCAGGAGCTCGATGACGTGAGCGGTGACGTCGGCACAGGTGGGGTCGAGCGGAGGCACGAAGTCGGAGAAGGGCACGTGCGCCAGCGCCTGCAGGTCGTTGTCCCGGTCGAAGGCGGCGAAGCCGCCGTCCTTCGACTGCATGCCGAGCGTCCAGGCGACGGCGCGGCGGATCGCGGCGCGCTTGTGGTCCTCCAGGTCCCGGGGGAGCTGCACGCTGTGGAGCGCGCGCGCCACGACGGGCGTGTCGTCGAGGTCGGGGTAGAACGCATTCGCGAACTCGAACGCCCAGCCGCTAGGCTCGAGCTGCGGGTTCTTGACCCGCCAGTCGCCGCGCGAGCGGATCTCCCGCTCGAGCAGCCACCGGGCTGCGCGCTGGAGTGCCGGATGGTCCGCCGGCAGGCCCGACTCGCGCAGGGCCAGCACGGCCCAGGCCGTGTCCCACACGGGTGAGACGGCTGGCTGCAGCCGCAGGGTGTGCTCGTCCTCGACGATGAAGTTGTCGAGGCCGGCGATGGCGCGCGCCATGACGGGGTGGTCGTTGGCGTACCCCAGCGCCTTGAGGGCGAACAGGGCGTAGACCCACGGCAGCATGATGCCGCCCCAGCTGCCGTCCGCTTCCTGATGACGGATCAGCCAGGCCTCGGCACTGGCCAGCGCTGCCGCACGACCGGGCTGGACCGGGAGCCGTTCCCACAGCTTGAGGGCCCGGTCGGTGATCCGGAAGAAGCCGGGCCAGCTTCCGCGCGCTCCCGCGTCCGCAGGTACGGAGGCGCTCTCACCGGCGGCCACCAGCTCTGCGACGCCCCGGTCCGTCGGCACGGCAAAGCGCGGTTTCAATGCCGACACCAGCATCAGCGCCACCAGCGTCTCGCGCGACCAGCTCGCGAAGTCGTACAGGTTGAAGGGGCCGTTCTCGGGCAGCAGCATGAGCTCGGGCGGCACGGTGGGGAGGGTGGCGTAGTCGAGCTGGCCGAAGACCGCGAGCCACATCCTGGTCACGAGGTTGGCGCGCTCGGTGCCGCCTTCCGCGAGTACGAACTCGCAGGCGCGGCGCATGGCTGGATCGTCGGCAGGGACGCCGGCGAGCTTGAGCCCGAAGTAGGCCTGGATGCTGACGTCGAGGCTTCCCGGACCGCCGTGGTAGGCGGGCCAGGACCCGTCCGCAAGCTGCTTCGCGCGGACGTAGGCGACGGCCTTGTCCCGGCGCACGGGGTCGATGTCGCGGCCGACCGCCAGCATCACGGGGAAGAGGCCTGCGGTCACGCTGGCGTCGGCTTCGAGCTCGCCGAGCCAGTACCCCTCGGGATTCTGACGCGACAGGAGATAGTCCTGGCTCCGCGCGATGGCCGCGCGGACGGTGCCGGGCTCCGTCGTGCGGGCTTCCGCGGCCGGCGCCTCGGGTGTGGACGGGGGAGGCGGCGTGGCGCTCTCGGCGGGGCCTCGCTGGGCGTCGTCTGCGCTCATGCGGCCTCCTTTCCCGGACCGGGCGGCGCCCTGCGCACGTAGCCGTGCGACGTGAACCAGGCGACCGCCTTGGCGAGCGCCTCGTCGACCGGCGTCTGCGGCAGGCCCAGCTCGGTCACCGCCTTGGTGCAGTCGAAGTGTCGGTAGTGCCGGCTCGCCCGCACGCCGTCGAGCGGCACGCGCGGCGGGCCCAGGCCGAACCCGCGAGCGAACGCCTCGTTGACGTGGGCGGCGCTGAGGGCGACCCAGTGCGGCAGTCGCCATCGCGGCGCGGGCAGGCCGGCGATGCCCGCCAGCCGCGCAAGCATGTCCTTGAGGGTGAGGTTCTCGTTGCCGAGCACGTAGCGCTCGCCGTCGCAGCCGTGCTCGAGCGCCAGGACATGGCCCTCGGCCACGTCCTCCACGTCGACGAGGTTGAGGCCCGTGTCGACGTAGGCGGGCATCCGCCCGTTCAGGAAGTCGACGATGATGGCGCCGGTCGGGGTGGGCTTGACGTCCCCGATGCCCACCGGGGTCGTGGGGTGCACCACCACCAGCGGCAACCCCTCCGCCGCCATGTCCATGGCGAGCTGCTCGGAGAGGTACTTGCTGCGTTTGTAGGGACCGGGGAGCGCGCGGAAGTCGGCACGCGCCTCTTCGTTGCCGAGTCCTCCCTCCGGAACGAACAGCGTCGACTCGGAGCTGGTGAACACGATCCGCTCGGCGCCTGCCCGTGCGGCCGCCTCCAGGAGGTTGCGGGTGCCTCGCACGTTGGTCCGGTAGACCACGTCGGGTTTGGGCGCCCACAACGTGTAGACGGCGGCCACGTGGACGACCACCCGGCAGCCGGCGGCCGCGACCGCGAGCGACGTCTCGTCGCAGAGGTCTCCGCGCGCCAGCTCGACGCCGAGTCCCTCCAGGGCCGCGGTGTCGCTGCCGGGCCGTACGAGCGCGCGCACCCGGTAGTCATGTCCGAGCAGGGCGCGCACGACATTGCCACCGATGAAGCCGGTCGCGCCTGTGACCAGGACCTTCACGCCCCCACCTCCTCGGCAGGTGCGGCCGACGCGAGCAGCGCATAGCGGGTCAGAGCGGCAGCCGCACGCTGGGCGTTGGCGGCCAGGCGCGGCAGCTTCGCCATCTCGCGCGGCCTCGCCGCGAACCCCAGGACGGCCCGGCCGACGCGGACGTGGTCGCCGTCGAGCGCCCGTTCGAGGACGGGATGGTGCTCCTCCGCCGTGTCGGACACCGCTCGGACGCTCACGAAGGGAACGCCGCAGGCGGCGCACGCCTCGGCCAGCCAGTAGCCCTCCATGTCCACCACGTCGGCGTTGAAGCGCTGCGCCAGACGGCGCCGCTGCTCGGGATCGGTCACCATGCGCGCCGCGGTGACGCTCGCACCCTGGCGGACCCGTAGCCCGGCCGCTTCGGTGAAGGTCGTCAGCCGGCCCAGCCAGTCCGGGTCGGCGCGCAGCACCTCGTCGACCTCGCTGTCGGTGTGGATCCATGCGCTCGTGACGAGGTCCCCCGCTGCGAGGCCCTCCACGAGCGCGCCGCCGAAGCCGACGGACAGCACGGCACTCACCGGAACCCGGTCGCGCAAGGCGTCGATGGCGCCGCGAGCGCGCTCCGCGCCCACGCCGCTCCTGGCCACGGCCAGCGGTCGGCCGTGCAGGGAGCCGATGCTGAGCCGGCAGGCGCCCACGGCCTCGCGCCGTTCGACGGTCATGGCGCGCAGGACCCCACTGATCTCGCGGGGAAGCGCCGCCGTCATCGCCAGCATGGCGCCTCCCGCGGCCGGAGGGCTCGCTCGAGCCGCGCTCTCGGGTCCACGCCCGGGGGGCTCAGCGCTCCCGCTCCGTCAGGAAGGTCGTGATCGCTTCGAGGTCGGCGCGCGCGCCCGGCTCGACGGGCAGCGAGGCCAATGCCTCGAGCGCGCGGTCCCGGTGCGACTCCGCGAGACGCATGGCGCGCTCGCGCGCGCCCATCTCGTCGAGGATGGCGAGCACGGCGTCACGCCCATCGTCGTCGATGTCGGCAGCGTAGAGCTCGTGCAACGCCCGCCGCTCTTCGCCCTGCGCCCGCTGCAGAGCGTCGACGATGGGGAGCGTCTTCTTGCGAGCCGCGATGTCGGCGCCCACGGGCTTGCCGGTGCGCTCGGCGTCACCCCAGATCCCGAGCACGTCGTCGCGAATCTGGAATGCCAGCCCGAGATGCTCGCCCCAGGCTCCGAAGCGGCTCGCCAGGTCGCGGTCTCGCTCGCAGCCGGGTCCGCCGCCGGCCAGCAGGCCTCCCAGGGAGGCCGAGCAGGCCAGAAGAGCGGCGGTCTTGCCGCGGACCATGCCAAGGTAGTCCGCGACGGTGATGTCCATACGGTCCTCGAAGGCGATGTCGAGGGCCTGCCCCTCGAGCAGCCGAAGGCAGCTCGCGTGCAGGAGGCGGATCGCGTCGAGCTGCCGCTCCGCGTCGACGCCGACGGTGCTCAGGCGCGCCAGCGCCAGCGACGCCAGCGCGTACATGGCCGTGCCCGCGTTGATCGCCTGGGGCTTCCCGAACACGCTCCACACCGTTGGGCGGTGGTGGCGCTCGGCATCGCCGTCCTGGATGTCGTCGTGCACCAGCGAGAAGTTGTGGACGAGCTCGACGGCGGCCGCGGCGGGCAGGGCCCGTTCGTGCGTACCGGCCACCGCGTCGCTGACCAGGAGACAGAGCGTGGGTCGTAGTCCCTTGCCGGTGCGGCCGGGACCCGGTCCGCCCCCCTCATCGAGCCACCCGAGGTGGTAGCGCACCATGCCGTAGAGCTGGAGACCGCTCTCGCCCACCGCGCGCTCGAGCTCCGCCTCGATGGCGTCGCGATAGCGATCGAACGGGGCGGGCAGGTCGCTGGGGGCGGTGGCGTTCACGCGCGGCGGCCTCCCTCAGTCGTGGGCGGTCTGCGGTTCCGGTTGAGGCTGCCGGGCCGCGCCGATGCCCAGGTAGGCCTTGGCGAGCTCGGCGAACTCGCGCGGATTCGTGAAGGCGTGCTGGATGATGCCGCTCTCGAAGCCGCTGTGCATCATGCACGAGGCGCAGCGGTCGTCGCGACCGACGCCGTAGTTCTCCCACAGGCCCGGTTCCATCAGCTCATCGAGGGTCTGCGTGTGCTCATCGGCGATCAGGTAGCAGGGCTTGCGCCAGCCGAGCGGGGTGTAGGTCGGGTTGGTCCAGGCCTCGCAGGGGTAGTCGCGCTCGCCGCGCAGGAACGACAGGTAGAGAGGGTTGTTGTAGAAATTGAAGTGCCGCCGCGGGTCGAGCGCCTGCCGGAAGGTCCGGATCGAGGCCTCGCGGTCCAGGAAGATGTTGTGGTCGGGTGCGTGCGTGTAGGGGTACCCGGCGGAGAGCATCATCCCCTCGATCCCCATGTCCGTCAGCGTCTGGAACAGGTTCTGCAGGTCTTGGATGTTGCTGTCCTTGAAGATGGTCGTGTTCGTCGTGACCCGGTAGCCGCGCTTGAGCGCCTCCTTGACGGCCCCGATGGCCTTGTCGAAGGTGCCTTCGCGGTCGACCCAGAAGTCGTGGGTGTCGCGCGTCCCGTCGAGGTGGACGACCCAGGCGAAACGCTTGGAGGGCTTGATCTTCTCCATGCCCCGTTCCATCAGCAGGCCGTTGGTGCATAGGAACACGTACTTTCCGCTGTCGGTGATGCGGTTGACGATCTCGTCGATCTGGGGGTGGATGAGCGGCTCGCCGCCGGCGATCGATACCACGGGTGCGCCGGCCTCCTCCACGACCTCCAGCGCCTTGTCCGGCGACAGCATCAGCTTCTTCTTGATCACGCTGTCGTGGTACTCGCGGATGCGGCCGCACCCCTTGCAGGCCAGGTTGCACACCTCGAGCGGCTCGAGCATCGTGACGATCGGGAAGCGCTTGCGTCCCTTGAGCCGGTTCGACCAGATGTGCCAGGCCATCTTGAGTCCGAGCTCGATCGGTGTTCTGCTCATGCGTGGTTCCTCCCCGTCGGAATGGGAAGTCGTCGTGGTTGGCGGGGCACCGTCAACGCCCCGCGAGCTGCAGCACCTGCTCACGGCTGAGCTTGGGCTGGCCGGCGGCGAGAGCGTCGAGGGTAGCGTCGGCGAGAGCATGGGGCAGGGTGCAGAACGAACGCACCGGCCCCTCGGGAAGATCGCGGATGTAGGCGGCGGCGAGCTCGAGGTTGCGCCGGGCGTACCCGACCATCGTCTCCTCGTTCCAGCCGTCGGGGAAGAAATCGGCGCCGCGCCGAAGATCGTCCTCGCGGTTGCGCAGGATGTTCACGGCCTGCAGCCCGCGGCCGAAGCCGACGGCGCGCGCACGGTCGGTCCGGGTTCCGTCGAACCAGGCCCAGATGTCCGAAAGCAGCAGGCCCACGGCACCGGCAACCCCGAAGGTGTAACGGTCGAGGTCGCTCTCGGTGCGGACGAGCCAGCCTTCGTCGGCCCACACGGCCATGCGCGCGGCCATGGCGGCCGTCGCGTCGTAGACGCGGGCGGCGATGGGCGGTGGTGCCAGCTCGCTCCACTCGCCGATGCGCATGGTGACGTCGGGCAGGTCGGCGTGCGCGGCTTCGAACAACGAGCAGAAGGCACCGGTCACCAGCTCGGGCGTGGCGGACTCGTAGATCCGTGCGATGGACCGCAGCAACCGGGCCTTCAAAGGCGTGTCCAACGAGGGATGGTCTTCGATCTCGTCGATCGCCCGCATGCACAGGTAAGCAGCGCCGACGGCCTCCTGGAGACGGGGCGGCAGACGGCTGATGGGGATGAAGAACGTTCGGCTGGTGGCTTCCAGGACCTTGAGGGCCTCTTCACGGAGCTTCATGGTTCCCCCTTCGCTCGACATGCAAGGCGGCCGCAAACGTGCTGCCCCGAGTCTAGGGGAAGGGGAGACGGCCGCGCGTAGCATCGCGTCGAAGTGCGCCATACTGGCGCGCAACGCACGCCCGCATGGCCTCGGCGGCACACCCGTTCACCCTAGCCACGGCACGATGACCTGCCAGTGGAAGAACAGGGCGAAGGCGATCCCCACCGAGAAGAGCTGGTGGAACGGCACCAGGATGCCCGGCCGGTCCGCGCGAGCGTTGACCGCCTGAAAGGTGAGGAAGCCGAGGCCGACCTGGCCCAGCAGGAACAGCAGCGCCACGTTGTTGGTAGGCGTCTCATAGGCCAGGGTCAGTAGGAACAGCAGGACCGCCAGCCCGTGGACGACCCAGACCCACTGCGGCAGCGTCCGCGGCCACGTGAACGTCCCGATCGCCTTGGCGAACCCGCGTTGCCCGGTCACCATGCCCCCCATGAAGATGACGAACAGGAACGAGTGCAGGGGGATGCCGGTCTTGAGGTAGAAGCCCAGGCCGGGGCCACGGGTCAGAAGCAGCAGGTAGGTGAACAACGTGGAGTACGCGAGCAGGCCGTGCAGGCCTTGCAAGGGTGACGGCGCCTTGCCCGCCAGCACGAAGAGCGTTGCCATGCCGAGCAGGGCCGTGAACACGATGAGCCCCAGACCCGTCCAGGCCAGCTGCCCCGCATCCAGCGCCAGGATGGCCAGCGCGTTGAGGCCGAGGAGGGTGGCGATGATACGGTGCCACGCCTCGGGATCGCCTCGGAACGCCAGCACCACGATGTTCCGCGTGTAGGGCCAACGGGTCCCGAGCGAGAGTCCGTAGCCGTACCCCTCCACCATGCCGCCGACCACGATGAGGCTGGCGGCCAGAACGACCTGGACGAGGATGAGCGCGTACGTCACGGCGCCCAGCGTACCTCGCGGAGGAGCGCGGGGAGGCGCGATCGGGTGCGAGCGAGGGACCCATGCCAGCGGCGGATACCCGCAGACGCGCGAACGCTGCTACGCGGGCGAAGCGTACTCGATCTGATCGACGAGCCTGTCGAGCGCGTCGAAGCCGTGCAGCCGAGCGATGTCGGCGGGGGTGTTGTCGGCGAGCTCGGCGTCGGGAGTGTCGAGAAAGGCCCGGATCCTCTGCTCGTCGTGGTCGAACACGACCGTCAGACGATCGACGACGACACCGGCGAGGTGCGCGCTCTCGGCGACCCGTCCGGCGGCGGCGAGGTAGTGCAACAGACGGCGTTGCAGGCGCTGTTCGCCTTCGGGCTGTTGGACCTGGTGCATAGCCTGCCTCCTCGCCCGAGAGGGTAGAGGGTTGCCGTGAGGGCGCGATGACATCTGGACGAGAATGCGGCTTCGCCGATCGTTCACAGAGCGTCCCCCCAACCTTCTCCGCAACGCCCCTACGCTGCGGTCGAGATCCGGGCCGGGCTACCAGCCATCGGCCCTCGAAAGGGAGCTCACGATGACCAAGTCCCGTACCCGAACCCTCACCCTCGCCCTCTCGCTCGCCGCTGTCCTGACCGCGTCCATGGCGCTTGCCTACGGCCCGCGCTCCGCCCAGCGCTTCGCAGCTCCACAGTCGAACATGCCGGTCGACCGCGGTCCGGTGGCCGGCCTGACCGGGCAAACCCATGCCGACCTGGCAGCGCTGCTCGGGATCAGCGAGGACGAGCTCGCCGCGCAGCGCCTCTCCGGCAAGACGGTCGCCGACATCCTGGTCGAGCACGGCATCACGACCGCGGACGCCAGCGCCACGCTGGCCGCGAAGCGGGACGCGCGCATCGACGCCGCCGTCCAAGCCGGCACGCTCGACGCGCAGCGCGCCGCCTTCATGAAGAGCCGCACCCAGGCCGCCATCGCGGCGATGCTCACGCGCGAAGCCGGCCCGCAGGCCGGGAGCATGTGGGGTCCGGCGGGCGCCGATCGCGCGGGTCTGGGCGTGGGGCCGCGCACGCAGCGTGGCGCCTTCCAGGATGGCCGGTTCGGCAAGGGCGGCGGCCCGGGCCACGGCATCCACCAGCCGGGCACCCGCTTCAACCTTCCCGGTAACTGAGCGCGGCCACCCCTCCCGGTGGTGCGGTTGGAGGAGGCTCATGCCACCTCCAACCGCCCTTCATCGCGTGTCGGGCGAGCCGTGCCTCGCTCGCTGTCGTAGACGCTCGGCGAGCCGCCGGGCGTAGGCGGGCTCGATCCTCCAGCACGCAGCCACCTCCCACGCCTCCAGCGCCGCCTCGGCAGCCTCCCACCCCGGTCGCGGGCGCCCGCCCAGCGCTGCCGACAGCGCCACCTCGTCGAGGACCGAGGCGTCGACCCGGGCTTCGTCCCAGTCCACGAGAGCGACGCGCCCATCAGGCGTCTCCAGGACGTTGTCGCGGTGAAGGTCGCCGTGTACGACCGAGCGTCCAGCGTCCGAAAGGCGCTCCCACGCCGCGCGGCAGATGGTGACGAGGTCGTCCGGCATCCCTTCGAGGTCGACGTCGCCGCCGCGTTGCTGCCGGACCAGCGCGATGCTCGAGGCGAACCCTGGGCGCTGAGGCAGGTCGCGTGTGGCTGCGTGGAAGTCCCGCAGCAGGCCGTGCAAGCGCGTCAGGCTCCGCGCATCGGCGGGCCGCCCCTCGATCCATCGCTCCAACGTCACACCGTTCTCGACCCAGGCGCCGCGCTCGCTCCGCATCAGTTCGGGCACGATCAGTCCCGTTTGGCGAGCCCGGTGTTGCACCGCGTCCAGCCACGCCAGTGCCTCGGAGCCCCGATGCGTCATCCTGGCCACGAAACGCTCGCCGCCCCGCTCGACAAGAAGAGCGCTGCGGCGGTTGCCGCCGGGAAGCGGGCGGATCACACGTAGCTCGCCCCAGCCATCGCTCCCCTCCAGGTCGGCCCGCAGCGCTTCGATCGGCCGTCGTGCACGGTGCCCGACGTGTCCCGGCGTATCCTCGTCCCCCATGATGGTCGTCCCCCAGAGCGTTTTCGCCGTCCGGCGCTCGGCCAGGACGGAGAGCTAGTCGTTGCCGCGCAGGCCGGCCCCCCTCGCCCCTCCGCGCTCGAGGGCGACCGGCTGCCCCGCGTCGCCGAGCACGTCCCGTGCCGCCTGAATGCTGGCGGCCGGCATCGCGATGCCGAAACCCTGCAGGTGCGTGATGCCGAGCTGCTTGAGCCGACCGCGGACGGTCGAGTCCTCCACGCCCTCGGCCACGACGACGCCGAAGCGGTCGCGGGCATCGTCCACCAGATCGACCGCGCGCTGGTGGAAGGTGCCGCCGAGCAATGCGGGCAGCAGGTTCCGGTCGAGCTTGACGCCGTCGATCGGCGCGCCTCTGCGGAAACGGTGGTCGAGGTCATCGAACGTGATGTCGTCGAGGAGAACTTGTGCGCAGTGCTCCCTGATGGCCTCCAACCCCCTCCAGTAGGCGTCCAGGTTCCGGATCTGCTGCTCGGTGAGTTCGACCACAAGGCGCCGCTGCAGGTCGGGGTTGAGCGACTGAAGCGCCTGCAGTGCGGCCGGCTGCGTGACCTGCGTGGGGCTCAGGTTGATACTCAAGCGGATCCCCGGCGACGATCGAAGCGCCTCCGCGGCTCGTGCCACGGTGAAGCGCGTGAACGTTTCACTGCGCGTGGGCGCCAGCCAGTAGGGGAGGATGTCCAACGGCCCCCGCACGGTGCCGTCGGGCAGGCGCCAGCGCACGAGCGCCTCGAACCAGGCCACGCTCCCGTCGGCGGCCGACTCGATCGGCTGGAACTGGTAGTGAAGGTCCTCCAGGCGGGGGTAGCGGACGCGGTTGGGATCGTACTTCATGACGGTGGAGATCCTGCCTCCCCCCAGGAGGCGACGCGCCCCATGAGCCTCGGCTCCGGGGCGCGGTGCATTTGGTTCGGGGCCCTTCCCCGCTCGGGCCGCTCAGCCCGCGTCCAGGTTGCTGGGCTTGCTGGAGTCGGCGATGGTGTAGCTGCTGTGGTGCGCGACGCTCACGCCGCCGGCAACCCCGCCAAGCAGGACGAGCGCGAGGATGGTGCTGCGAACCAGCTTCTTGAGTGTGAGCTTGTGCATCCTGTCCTCCCTGAGGTCTCCTCTGTTTGACCCTTCGTTCTGGAGGGAGCGTACGTGGAGGGGCGCTTCAGGGGCGCTTCAGGTACGCGAGGTCTGCGTTGAAGCGGGCGTGCAGCGCTCGGAACCCTACCCTTCCCGCGAGACGAGGTGGTAGGCGATGACGCGAGAAGAGGCACTCCAGCGTCTGGAGGGAACGTGGACGTTCGACCTGGCCGGCGACCGGGTGCTGATCCGGGATCCGGCGCTGCTCTCCGCCATCCATGCCGTTCGCCGCGAGCGCGATGCTCAGGCGGCGCGGGAGGGCGTACCGATGGGCACGATGCCGGTACAAGGAGTGGCGGCTTCCGGCGACTGACCGACTACCGGGCACGCTCGCGCGCACGACGATCCGGGCTCGAGGGAGATGGCGCGGCTCCGGCCGCGCAGGGGACGACGCAGTTTGCAGGACCTCGGGGGCGCAGCGCGAGACGTGCGGACCGGGGCGAGCGGGGGCCCGCGCTTGCCCCGGTATGCTTCTGACGTGTGGTTGAAACGCCAGCTCGACCGCATCACCGGCGCCGATCGCCCGGTGGTGCTGCTCGGCGGGGAGGAGTACGGCGCGCCGTTCGTGATCGACGCGCTGCGGGAGCGCGAACGGCTTGCGTGGGTCGCCCTCCCCGAGCGTGCGCGTGACGACCCGGTGGCACAGGGCAATGCCCTGGCGAGCGCGCTCGACCGGCACGAGGGAGAGTCGCTTCTGCCGCATGCGCTGCCGTACCGGGCACACCTCCGGATGCTGCGCCAGTACCGCCACGACCTCCAACCGCTTTGGATCGCCGTGACCGGCGCCGGCGTGGCGCCGGGCTTCGCCGATGAGCTGCTGGGGCTCGGCGAGCACGGCTACCGCGTGCTGTTGTCGTTCGAGTCTGTGGCCGCTCCGGAGCTGGAGCGCTTGGCAAACTGCCTGGTGCTGGGTCCGGCCGACCTGCGGGTGACCCGCCAGGAGGCGCCCCTCGTGCTGCCGGGCGGCCTCGACGGCGCCGAGCTGGACGCGCTCCACCGGGCGACAAAGGGACGCTTCACCGAGTTGTTGACGGCGGCGCAGCGGGTCGCTCAGCTCCCCCGCACGCCGATCCCGTCGCCCGTGGGGCCGGCGCTTCCCAGGCGGGAGGCCGAGGCTGTCGATGTGCCGATGGCGGTGCTGGCGCTGCAGCGTGAGGGGCGCCTCGTCGAGGCGCTCGAGCTGGCCGTGCGGGCCGCGCCGGACATGGTCGAGGACCTGCTGCGGGCCGCCGGGCCGGCCTATCGGGACGAGGGGGCGTTACCACGGCTCTACCTGCTCCTCTCGAGTCTGCCCGACCCCTACCGCGAGCACGAGCGTGCCCTCGAATGGCGTTTCCTGGCCGCCTTCGCCACCGACACCTGGCGCACCATGGCGGAGGAGGTGGATGCCCACCTCGACGCGTTCAGCGCTCCCGAGCTGCGGGCCCGGCGTGCCGGCACGCTGCCGCCCGAGCAGGGGTTTCCACTGGCGGAGGCGGCGGCCCGCTCGCGCCGCACGCCGTTGACGCTGTGGCAGTACGGCCGCATGCACCCGGATCCGGAGCGCGCGGTGGACCTGCTCAAGGAGAGCGTGCACGCCGCGGAGCAGGTGGGTACGCCCTATGAGGTGGCACGCGCTGCCGGAGCGCTCGCCGCGCGGCTCATCCACCTGGGCCAGTTCCAGCGGGCGCGCTCCTGGGCCGAGTACGCGCTGCAGGTCTTCGACCAGAACGGCCTGCGCGATGGTGCTCGCCGATTGACGCTGTTCAACGACCTGGCGGTGGCGCGCGTCCTCAGCGGCGACCTGGCCGGGCTCCGACGCGGCCTCGAGGACACCCAGGCGTCCATCGAGGGCAGCCTGCCGGATCTGGCGGCCATGTACCGCAGCACGCTGGCCTGGTTCGAGCAAGCCAGCGGCCGGCCCGAGGCAGCGCTGGAGCTGATGCGGGCGACCTTCGAGGGAAGCCCGCGCCAGCATCGGACGCGCTACGCCTACCAGCTCGTGCGCTGCCTGAACGAGTTCGGCCGGCACGAAGAGGCCCGCCGGACGGCGGACGCCGCCGTCGAGCTGAGCGGCGATGCCTCGGCGTACGCCGGCCGCCTCGGTCTTCTGGCGCGCGGGATGGCGTGCGCCGTGACGGCCCACCTAACGGGCGACGTGACGGGCCACGGTGGGGCCGCAGAGGACCTGATCGCGGTCGTGCTCGACCGTTCGCTGGCCGCCGAGGAGCGGCTGACGGCCGCGCTCCACTACCTGGTGGTGGAGGAGGACGGCTGGCACCGCCTCCCCGCCGACGTGGCCGAAGCTCTCGGTGCGCTCGACGCCGTTGCTCTGCGGGTCCTGAGCGGCCCGGCGTCGGTGTTCCAGCGGGTGTGGGATACGCTCGCCCCCGCCCGGGCCGAGCTCCGCCTCGAGTTCCTGGGCCGCGTCTCGTGCCGGCTGGACGGCAAGGAGATCGGGCTGGGCCCGCGGCTGGCCGAGACGGCCCTGGCGCTGGCGCTTCATCCCGACGGCATGACGCGCGAGGAGCTCAACGCCTTCCTCGCCCGCGACGGTACGGCCGGGCTCTCGCCCGGAGGCATGCGCGCCACCCTCACGCGGCTTCGGGCCCTGCTTCCGGTCAGTGACGCCCCCTATCGCTTCACGGTGGCGTACACCGCGGACATCCTCGAGGCGCGACGCCATCTCCTCGAGAAGCGCGTGCGCGACGCCATCACTTTGCTCAAGGGCCCCTTGTTGCCGGACAGCGAGGCGCTTGGGGTCGAGGAGCAGCGCTGGATCCTGGAGGAGGAGCTGCGCCAAGCGGCGCTCGACACCGCCGACCCCGACGCGCTGTTCGACCTGGCCGACCGGCTCCGCGACGACCTGGAGTTGTGGGACGCGGCGGTGACCGCGCTGCCGCCCGGTGATCCGCGCCGGGCGCTGGCGCGCGCACGCCTGCGCCGGGTACGGGAGGAGATCGCTCCGGGTCGAAACCGTCCGGCCCAGGCGTGACGCCTCGCAGCCCCTTTCTGAACCCGGTTTCCTGGTTGTTCCACTACGCACGAGCGGAAAACGTTACACTACCGGCCAGGCTGAAAAGCCGCCAGATCAAGCCCGCGCGCGTTTGCGGGAAGAGAGTCCCCTAACGGAGGTGACATGAGAAAGTCACTGCTACTCGTCGTCATGGGAGTTGTGCTGTCGTTCGGCGCGGCTTTTGCTGCCAGCGGGACGGTGAGCATTGCGATGTCGGGCGATGCCATCACGCTCAATCCGGGCGACACCAACGGCAACCTAGACTTTTCGATCCAGCGCTCCATCTACGAGGGGCTCGTTGGCTTCAACAAGGAAGGCAAGCTCGTTCCCGAGCTGGCCACGTCTTGGACGTCCAACCCTCAGGCCACGGTGTTCACCTTCGACCTCCGCAAGGGCGTCACCTTCCAGGACGGCACGCCGTTCAACGCCCAGGCGGTCAAGACCTACTTCGACTGGGTCATCGATCCGGCCAACCACTTCAAGCGCGAGAGCCTGTACAACGTCATCAAGAACGTGGACGTGCTGTCGGAATACAAGGTGCAGTTCACGCTGAGCAAGCCGTTCGGCGCGATGCTCTACACGTTCGCCCACCCGGCCGGCCGCATCGTCAGCCCCGCCGCCATCAAGAAGTACGGCAAGGACGTGGCGAAGCATCCCGTCGGCACCGGCCCCTTCGAGTTCGTGAGCTGGACTCCCGGACAGAAGATCGTGCTCAAGGCTTACGCCAACTACTGGGGTGGCGCGCCGAAGGTCGAGAACCTCGACTTCCTGTTCGTTCCCAACGCGGCCACCCGGGTGGCGATGCTCCAGAGCGGTGAGGCGCAGTTCATCGAGGATCTGCCGCCCCAGCTGGTGGACCCCATCAAGGCCAACAGCAAGCTCGAGGTCAGCGCTACGCCCAGCATCTACGTGCGCTTCATGGCCATGAACACGCAGGTCAAGCCGTTCAATGACTATCGCGTGCGCGAAGCCATGAACTACGCGGTCGACAAGAAGACGATCGTCAGCGTCATCGCCAAGGGCTTCGGCACCGAGCTGACGGCGCCGATCGCCAAGCAGGTCACGGGTTACTCGGCGCAAACGCCGTACGCCTACGATCCGGAGAAGGCCAAGCAGCTCCTTGCCGAGGCGGGCTATCCCAACGGCTTCACCTTCACCATCGACTCGCTCAACAGCACCACATACCAGCAGCTCGACCAGGTGCTGCAGCAGATGTTCGCCAAGGTGGGTGTGACGGCCAAGATCAACCCCATGGAGAGTGGCACGTTCCAGAACACCGTGTTCGCGCCCCTCGACAAGACCACCCTGCAGGCCGTCGTCATCGGCTGGTCGCCGTCGACCGGCGACGCCGACTGGGGCCTGCGGCCGCTGTTCGCCAAGGCCTCCTGGCCGCCCGCCCTCTTCAACCTGGCGTTCTACGACAACCCCAGCGTCAACAAGCTCATCAACGACGGCCTGAGCACCGCGAACCAGCAGATCCGCGACCAGGCCTACGCTGGGGCCGAGAAGGTCATCTGGAACGACGCTCCCTGGGTCTTCCTGTACAGCCCCTACAACATCGCCGGCATCTCCAAGAGCGTAAGCGGTGTGTACTACATGCCCGACGGCACCGTGGACGCGCGAGCGGCCGCCTTGCAGTAACGCTATCGGTTCCGTGCGAGCCGGCTCGCGTTCCTGAGTCGGCTCGCACCTCCGTTCCCCCCCCACCATGTGGCGCTATCTGATTCGCCGGCTGCTCGAGCTCATCCCGACCTTGTTCGGTGTCTCGATCGCCGTCTTCCTGTTCATCCACGCCATCCCCGGCGACCCTGCCCGGCTCGCCGCGGGTCAGGACGCGACGCTGGCCGACGTGCAGGCGATGCGGGTGCGGCTGGGGCTCAACCACAGCCTGCCCGTCCAGTATCTGTATTTTCTTCGCAATGCCGTTCACGGCGACTTCGGCCTCTCCTACCGCCAGCAGGTGCCCGTGCTCGACGTCGTGCGAGAGCACTTCATGCCGACGTTCCTGTTGTCGACGAGCGCGATCCTCATCGCGTTCGTGTTCGGCCTGCTGTCGGGGGTGCTGGCTGCCACCCGCCGCAACTCCTGGGGCGACCTTGTCATCACGGCGCTGTCGGCGACCGGCATCAGCATCCCCTCGTTCTTTCTGGGCATCCTGCTCATCTACCTGTTCGCCGTCAACCTGCACTGGTTCCCGGTCACGGGGAGCACCAGCGTGCGGGGGCTGGTGCTGCCGGCCGTGAGCCTGGCGTTGGCGCCGCTGGCGACCATCGCGCGCTTCGTCCGGTCGAGCTTCCTTGAGGTCGCAGGCGAGGACTTCGTCCGCACCGCCAGCGCCAAGGGGCTCGGCTACGCCGCCGTCACGTACAAGCACGCGCTGCGCAACGCGTTGATCCCTGTGGTGACCATGACGGGCTTGCAGTTCGGCTTCCTGCTGGGCGGCGCCGTCGTCATCGAGACGGTGTTCAACTACACGGGGCTGGGCTGGCTGCTCATCCAGTCGATCGGGTTCCGCGACTACCCGGTTCTGCAGGTACTGCTGCTGCTCTTCGCATTGGAGTTCATGCTGGTGAACCTGCTCGTCGACCTCACCTACGGGGCGCTCGATCCGAGGATCCGCTATGACTAGCCAGGCCGCCGCCCCGGCACGGGAACGTAGGGGGTCCGATCTGTGGCGCCGGTTCCGGCGCCACCGGAGCGGCATGCTGGGTCTGGGTTTGACCACCGTGTTCGTGCTCATGGCGATCTTCGGACCGCTGGTCAGTCCGTACAACCCGGCACAGCCGGACTATCTGCATGTCAATGCCGGTATGTCGGCGGCACACTGGCTCGGTACCGACAACTACGGCCGTGACATCTTCAGCCGGACGTTGGTGGGCGCCCGCTACTCGCTCAGCATCGGCGTGCTGGCGACCGCCTTCAGCTCCCTCATCGGGAGCCTTTGGGGCCTGCTGACGGGCTACCTGGGAGGCTGGTTCGACTCCTTGTCCGGCCGGCTCATCGACGTCATGCTGGCGTTTCCGGGGCTGCTCCTCGCGATCGGCATTATCGCCATCGCCGGACCGGGCTTCCGCAACGTCATCCTGGCGACGACCATCTTCGGTATCCCCATCTTCGCGCGGCTGGTACGAGGCTCGGCACTGGCGCTGAAGGAGCGCACCTACGTCGAGGCCAGCCAGGCGTTGGCCGCAAGTTCCACGCGCATCATGTTTCGACACGTCCTTCCCAACATCCTGGCTCCCATCCTCGTCTACATCACGCTGCGCATCGGGACCGTCATCCTCATCGCCGCCGCCTTGTCCTTCCTTGGGCTGGGCGTGCAGCCGCCCACGCCGGAGTGGGGCGCCATGTTGAGCGAAGCGCAGCTCTACCTCGCCACCGATCCGCTGATGGCGATCGCGCCAGGCGTCGCGATCAGCCTCGCCGTGCTCGGCTTCAACCTTCTGGGTGACGGGTTGCGGGACGTGCTGGACCCTCGCATTCGTTGAGGTCGGCAGCGCCGCGCGGGCCTAGAACGGGAGGTCGTCGTGCGGCCGCGCTGGGTCGAGTCTGCGGTCCGAGCGGTGCCTCCGGAACGGGCCCGGTACCTCCATGGCGGGAAGATCGGTTTGCGTAGCGTTCACGGAAACGGAGACGGTCTCCGGCCGGAAACGGCGTGAGCGCAGGAAGGCGAGCGCCAGGATGACGGCGAGCGCGAGCAGCTCGAGCGGCACCACCGGCAGCGCGATGGGCGTAGGACGCGCCGCGGCATCTCCTCGAGACGGGGCACCGGACGGCTGCGGGCCGGCGGCGGCGACCGCGGCGTTGCGATTCGTAGACGCCGTCGTCGGGTTCAGGGCCGTGCCGATCGCGCCGCTGCCGGGCGCGAGCCCCGAAGCCGGGGGCACCGTGGAGAGGGTGGCAGGAAGTGTCGGCACCGCCTCGGCCGCAGCGGCGGGCGTGGTGTGCAGGCGCGCGTTGAAGGGTTCCAGCGCCTCGACAGTGGCGCCATCGGGTGCGATGTAGCTCGGGTCGGCACCGGCCTGGAGCAAGGCATCGACGATGGCAGGCGTGCCGTTCCGTGCCGCGAACAGCAGGGGCGTCCAGCCGGCCATCGTGATGTGGTTGGGATCCGCACCTCCGCGCAAGAGCGTCATCACGGCATCCAGATTGTGGTTGAGGATGGCGATCACCAGCGGCGTGCGGCCGCGAGCATCGACGAGGTCGGCACCGTGGCAGGCGATGACCGTGGCCATCGCGGCGTAACCGGCGGGGTCGAGGTCGGGCCGGCGCGCGTAGTCGAACAGCGTGTCGCGGCGCTGGCAGCCGGCTCGGAGTGCTGACGACGGTTCGAAGGCGAACGTCAAGGTGGCGGCGATGGCGCCGGGGCGAGCGAGGCTGGACGCCAGGTGGATGCGGTAGGCGGTGTTGCGGTCCACGAAGGCGATGCTCGAGGGCGCCCCACGCGTGTCGATCGCACTCGTGCCGTCGACGCTGCGTACGAAGGCGCTCACGGCCGCGTAGGCGTTCTGGACGTCTTTCGCCCCGGGAATGAGCACGCAGGTCCGGGCGCTGTGATGGTAGGGGCAGTCCAGGTAGGTCACGCTGCGGGGGAAGGCCGCCTCGAGGGCCGGGGCGACCCGGGCGGCGTCGAGCGCGTGCGCCATCGGCGCCAGGATGAGGAGCAACGTGAACAGCGCAAGGGGGTGGAAGGAGCGATGGTTCATGAAGGCCTGCCCACATCGAGGCTAGGCGGTAGGGCGCCCGGAGGATGTGAGTACCTTCCCTTCTTCCTTCTGGTTGACGCTCTGGACGGACGAAGGTATCGTTGCCAACAAGTTGCGCTACGCCATCGTTGGTCGACGATGACGACTCTAGGAGGGTGGCTATGAGACTTCGCGGATGGATCTTGCTGGTGGGGGCCGCGGTTGCGGGCTCGGCCGTAGCGGCGGGGCTGGTGCTCAAGGCCAAGCCCATCACGATGGCCGCCTCGGGCTACGCGATCCCCGAGATTTCGTCGGAGGCCAACGGTCAGAGCACGCCGCTGAAGAGCGAGGGGCCCGGCACCGAGGCGAAGGATTGGTCGTTCGCTCCGGCGCATACCGTCACGGCTGCCGGCAGCGAGGGCGACGTCAAGGGCGTCGCCACCTTCTTCACCGGACCCAACTTCAAGCCCTCGTTCGACAACATGCTGCTGCCGAACGCCGACAGCGGCACCACGACGGTCACCCTGACGTACCAGGGGACCGCGGTGCAAGTGCCGGTCACCGTCACGCCTGCCCCCGCTCCCAACGTGCAGCAGGGCAAGCAGCTCTTCGACCAGAACTGCGCCATGTGCCACGGTGCCACGGCACAGGGCCAGGGCGATTTCCCGAACCTGACCTACACCGACGCCGGCATCGGCGGGTGGGGCATCTGGCAGTTCAACCGTGCCGTGCGCATCGGCGTCGACGATGTGGGCGCCACGCTGGAACAGACCATGCCGCGGTGGCAGGCCGCCGGTTTCAAGACCGATGGCGGCGCCCCGCCTACGGCGCAGGAGATCAGCGACATCTTCGGCTACCTCAAGACCTTGAAGTAGGAGCCCGACCCTCGACATCACGACGTGCTCCGCGGCCGAGGCCGCGGAGCACGTTCACGTTGGCCCGTGGTCCTCGAGGTGTGGTCTCGGGAGCACGAGCGTCAACGCGAACGTGGCCAGCGTGAACGCGAAGACGACCAGGTAGACGCGGTGCAGGCCGAGGGCGAGGCTGTCGCGGAGGACATGCATGACGGGGCTCGCGGCGGCGGCAGAAACCCCGCGCTCCAGCAGGCTCTGGACGCTGTTCAGCGAGACGCTGCCACTCAACCCGCGCTCGGCGATGCTGTGGCGGAGGCTCAGGTTGAGCGCGCCGCCCAGCAGGGCCGCACCCATGGCGTTGCCGAGGTTGCGCATGAACATGTTGGTGGCCGTCGCGACGCCCCGCCTCGCCCAGTCGACGCTGCTCTGGATGGCCACGATGAAGGTGGTGGAGAGGAAGCCCATCCCGACACCCATGAACAGCGAGGACACGCTGGCCCACACCGGGCCCAGGGTGGGCCGCATCACGACGAAGAGGACGCCGGCGATCAGCCCGGTGAGCCCGCCGATGCGAGCGGTGGCACGGGCCCCCAGCGGCACGAGCAGCCTGCCTGCCAGGATCGAGGCGATCGGCCATCCGATCGACATGCTGGTCAGCGTGAAGCCGGCGACGAGGGGGGAGCGGCCCATGATGCCCTGCACGTACGTAGGCAGGTAGGTAATGAGCCCGATCATCATGATGCCCGAGGTCAGGGTGGCGAGATTGGAGAGGGTGATCAACCGGTCGCGCCACTGCGCGAGGTCGATCATCGGTTCGGGCGCCCGCCGCTCGTGCCACAGGAAGCTCACCAGACCGAGCACGGTGACGGCGAGCAGGATCCCCACGCGCACCGCGCTCCACTGCCCGGCCTCGGCGAGCACCAGCATCAGCGATCCGATGGTGACCAGGAACAGCCCGGCGCCCACGCCGTCGATGCTGTGCCGGCGCCGCTGCACGTCCTCGTGCAGGAAGAGCGATACGCCGAGGATCGCCAGCAGCCCGAACGGCACGTTCAGCCAGAAGATCCACGACCAGTGGGCGTACTGGACGATGAGCCCGCCCACCAGCGGGCCCACCACCGCCGACACGCCCCACACGCTGCTGAGATAGCCCTGCACGCGGGCGCGCTCACGGAGCGAGTAGAGGTCGCCGGCAAGGGTCGTGACGGTCGGGTAGACCGCCCCCGCGCCGAGCCCTTGGAGGAAGCGGAACCCCACCAGGACGATCATGGAGGGTGCGAAGCCGCACAGCACGGAACCGATCAGGAACACGATGACGCCGTAGATGAACACCGGCTTGCGGCCATAGAGGTCCGCCAGCTTGCCGAACATGGGCGTGGTGATCGCCTGCATGAGCAGGAAGGCCGAGAACACCCAGCTGTAGAGCGAGAATCCGCCAAGGCTCGCGGCGATGCTCGGCATGGCGGTTGCCACGATGGTGCCCTCGATGGCTGCCATGAACATCGCCAGGACCAGCGTGGCGAGGACCAGGGGTCGGCGCGTGGTGCGCCTCGCGGCCGGGGCTTCGGGCCGTTCGTTCTCGGCGGCGGCAGGAGCGAGCGGTGCGCGAGGCATGGATGGATTCTCCCAGGGGCCGGGCGTGCCGTCAATCGCGAGCGCACCAGGGTTGCGCTGCCCGGGGGACGGCCTCAGGCCGTGTGACGCATCGCTTCCACCGGCTCGATGCGCGTGGCCAGTAGCGCAGGCCACAGCGCAGCCACGATGGCCGTCGCCACGGCGAAGAGCAGGGCGAAGGTCACCTGCCCTGCGGTCACGCTCGGATACAGCACGGGCGAGATGCCGAGGGCCTGGTACAGCCCCTCGAAGCCGGGCAGGGTGAAGCCCGGGGCGAGAGCGGCGACGGCTCCGAGTCCCGCGGCCAGCCCCACGGCCGCGCCGGTCAGGCACAGCAGGATGCTCTCGGAGAGGATCATCCGTACCACCTGTCGACCCTCGGCGCCGAGCGCGATGACCAGGCCGAACTCACGGACGCGCTCGATGAGGCTGAGGTAGACGGTGTTCATCACGAGCAGCCCCGCCAGCACGTAGAAGAACAGCGACATCCCGTACAGGATCGGGTTCATCATCTTGACCAGCCCCAGGAGCGTGGGGTCGAGCTGACGCCACGTCTCCACCGCGTATGCCGGGCCCAGCGCTGCACGGAGGCGGTCTGCGGCCTTCCCGACGACGTCCTCGGAGCGCATGTCGTGCAGCGAGGGGTAGTGGACCTCGAAGCGCTCGACGGCATCGGGGGCGGCCAGTTCCTGGGCGGCCGCCAGCGAGAGGTAGGCGGTGCTCGCTTCGCTGGTGGGATCGTCGAGGTGAACCAGCCCCACGACGCGGTAGAGCCCCGCGCCGGTCCCCTCGGTGGCCGGGGCGTACAACGACACCTCGTCGCCGATGCCGACGTGCAAGGCGTCGGCCAGGCCGGTGCCGAGCGCCACGTCGGTGAGGTCGCCGGGAGCGGGGAGATGGCCGGCCGACAGGGTCCGGCCGCTGCCGCCCCGGCCCAGGGTGGCCGGGCGGTTCTCGCCGAGCACCGCGATGCCGCGCGAGCGCGCCTCGCTGCCCATCAACGCTGGGATCTGGAGGACTCCGAACACGACGCCACCGGGCGCGCTGCGCTCGATGGTGGATTGCAGCGCGCCGGCCGGCCGCATGAGGCGGTCGCGGACGTCCACCAGGTCGCGGTACCCGGCTACGTGCACCTGCAGGTGGCCGGCGCGCTGTGTCACGTCCTGGTAGAAGGAGTTGGTGAGGGCTCCCCCCATGCTGTAGAAGAGGATCGAGATCAGGACGACCAGAGCCACGGCGGCCGCGGTCGTGACGCTGCGGCGGCGCTGGCGCCAGATGTTACGCCAGGCGAGGTTCAGCATCGCTTCGCACGCCAGCGGGAGAGGATGGCCGATGAGGTCACGGCGCGCGCAGGGCCTCGGCCGGCCGCAGTCGCCGGAGGCGACGAGCCGGCGCCAGCGCCGCGAACAGTGCGGCCAGGACGATGGTGATGGACGCCCATCCGAGGTAACCGAGAGAGGTCGCGAAGTAGACCTGATCGCTCAACGCGACGTCCTTCAGGATGCTTCCATAGAACGACAGCAGCACCGGCCCCAAGACGTTCACCCGGCTCAGGACGACGTCGATCCCGTAGCCCAGGACCGCCCCGATGGCGAGCCCCAGCGCCGCGGTGAAGGTCGCCTCGAGCGTGACCATCCAGGCCAGCCGGCCCTGGTCGAGGCCCAGCGAGGCCGCCACGCCGAACTCCCGGGTGCGCTCCAGGACGCTTACGACCACGGTGCTCAGGACGGTGATCGCAGCGAAGATGGAGAAGATCATCGCCATCGGGATCATCGATCGGCGCTTCGCCTCGATCCCGCTCATCAGTCCGGAAAGCATGTCTTGAACGCTGTAAGCCCTTACCGCCGGTGGCAGGATGCCGCTCCGGTCGAGGCGCGCGGCGATGCCCCGCTCGGCGCGGTACGGAACGTCCAGCGCCCACCCCGTTGCTGTGCTCACGCCGGTAAGGCGCCGCGCGTCGGCGATGTCGACGAGCACGGTGGAACGGTCGACGAATGCGATGCCGGAGCGCACCAGCCCGACAACGCGGAGCCCCAGCGCCTGCGGGCCGGCGAGTGCCTGCGCGTCCACGACGAGGCGCTCACCGACGCGCACGTCGAGCTTCCGTGCGAGCTCTGCGCCCAAGACGATCTCGCCCGGTCCGGTCACCATCCTGCCGGTCGTAATGCTGGCGGGAACGTCGCTCACCTTGGGCTCGTTCGCAGGCTCGATGCCCCGCACCTGGGCTCCGAGCGCGGCGTACGGTGACCGCAGCAGGGCGGGGAAGGTGAGCCGGGCCGCCACGGCGCCAACGCCCGGCAGCGCGGCGATCCTGGGGCGGATGTTCAGCGCAGGGAGAGCGTTCTCGGGATCGGGATCGGCCCGGTAGGCGGTGCTCGTGACGAGTACGGGGGCGCTGGCGTAGCGGCCCTGGCTGCTGAGCAAGGAGGCCACGAAGCCGTCGTAGAAGCCCCAGAAGAGGATGATCGCCAGCGTTGCATAGGCGACCACGACCAGCAGCAGCACGGTCCGGCTGCGGTGGCGCCACAGGTTGCGCCAGGCGAGTCTGGCGATCGAGACCGTCACGCCTACCCCTCCGGTCGACGGCGGGCACCGCCGCGACCCGCCTTCATGGTAGCGCCCGACGGCTGCGCGAGCCGGGGCGACCGTCCCGGCTCGGGTGCGCGACGGTGGTCAGGCCGTGAGGGCCGCGAACCAGGCTGCCAGGCGCGCCACGTCCTCGCGGGTCAGGCCGTGGCCCGCCTCCAGCACGGCGTCCTCCACGTGGGCGCCCAGGCCTGCGAGGAAGGCGGGGAGCCCCTGACCCGCTGCGAGGTAGGGATCGGCGTGTCCGAGCAGGAGCAGGACGTCGAGGGCGGGCATCGGCGGCGTGGGCGGTCGGACGAACGGCTGCACGGCGCGCAGCAACGCCAGCGCCGTGAACGTCGACGGATCGAGGAGCTGCGCGGCCAGTGCCACGTTGGCGCCGTTGGAGTACCCGAGGGCGGCGCGCGGGAGATCGGCCGACGCGTAGCGCGACGTGGCGGCCCGGACGAAGCTGGCCAGAGCGCTCGCCTCCGACGCGAGGTGCTCCTGGTCGTAGTTCAGGGCGTCGAAGCGCCGGAAGAAGCGCGTGACCCCTTCCTCGTCCGACCGCCCGCGAACGCCCACCAGCAGGTGGTCGGGCGCCACCACCTTGCCCAGGTCGAGCAGGCTGGCCTCGTCTCCGCCGGTACCGTGCAGCAGGAAGAGGACCCCGCGCGCGGACGCCCGCGACGGTGGCTGGACCGCATGGGTCCACCCCGAAGGGTCGACTGCAGGCTCGCTCACGGCGTCTCCTTCGCCGCCCCGACTCCGGTGACGCGCTCTGCGTCGCTCACGCGAGGGGTCGGAGGTTCGCCTCGATGTCGCGGCGGCGGCCTTCCAGGAATGGTGGCAGCGCCAGCTCTTCGCCCAGTCGGCCCAGAGGCTCGTCGACGTCGAAGCCCGGTCCGTCGGTGGCGATCTCGAAGAGGATTCCGTTCGGCTCACGGAAGTAGAGGCTGCGGAAGTAGAAACGATCCACCTGGCCGCTATTGGGGACGCGGAAGGCATTCAGGCGTTCGAGCCAGGCCCGGTGCGAGCCGTCGTCGGGCGTACGGAACGCGACATGGTGGACGCCGCCGGCGCCGGGCCGTGCGGGTGGGAGGTCGGGCTGCACCGCAAGGTGCAGCTCTGCCCCCGGCCCGCCCGGCCCCATGCTGGCGACCAGCACCTCGTGCCCCTGGTCGAGGCGGTAGCTTCGAGTCAGCTCCATGCCGAGGACCTCGACCAGGACGGCGACGGTCGGCCGGGGATCGGGCACGCTCAGCATGATCGGCCCGAGCCCGCGGATCTGCCGGCGGGCCGGCACGGAGCTGCCTTCCCAGGGGTGGGCCGCGCCCTGCCCGCCGTCGTCTACCAGCGCGAGACGTTGCCCCTCGGGGTCCTCGAACGGAAGTGTCCAGCGTCCGTCGATCTCGCTCGGCTCGCTCACCGTAGCGCCGGCTGCCTGGAGGTGGGCGCGCCACCACCCGAGCGCCTCCTCACCGCCCGCAACGCGCAAGGCGGTCCGCGCGATGCTGTGGGTCCCGCGACGTTCCCGTGCGGCCATCGCCCAGTCGAAGAAGGTGACATCGGTGCCGGGTGAGCCTCGCCCGTCCGCGTAGAACAGGTGGTAGGCGCGGACGTCGTCCTGATTCACCGTCTTCTTCACCAGCCGCATCCCGAGCGTGTCGCGGAAGAACGCCAGGTTCTCCCGCGCCCGGGCCGTCACGGCGGTGAGGTGGTGGATGCCGTGCAGCGTTGGGCTTTCGGCCATGCGGCCACTGTACGGGTGCCTGGATGAGCCGATGCCGCGCCGGGCTACAGGGCGCGCGTCGTTGCGCGAGTGCCCCGACGCCGGTCGCGGCGCCTCGGAAGCCGAGTCGCCGACGGTATCCTGGTCCAACCTCATGGTCCGCCTCTTCGCGCTGCTCGGCGCCGTTACCATCTCCTTCTCGGCGATCCTCGTGCGCCTCGCCGACCTCTCGCCCTCGACCATGGCCTTCTTCCGGCCGGCCTACGCCTTGCCGGTGTTGCTCGTGCTGGCGCTCGCGTCCCGGCGACACGACCCCCGCAGCCCCGCGCTACGGCTCGCGACCGTCCTGGCGGGCACCCTGATGGGACTTGCCTTCGTGTTCTGGAACTACGCCATCAACGACATCGGTGCGGGAGCATCGACCGTCCTCGACAACACGCAAGTGGTTTTCGTAGGGCTGGCCGCCTGGGCGCTGTTCGGAGAGCGGCCGACCGGCACGGCGCTGGTGGCCATACCGGTCGTGTTCGCGGGGGTCGCCGCGACGACCGGGCTCGGACAGGCGGGTGCGTATGGACGTGCCCCCGCGCTCGGCGCGCTCTGGTCGCTGGCCAATGCCATTGTCTATGCGTCGTTCCTGCTCCTGTTCCGGTCGATGAACCGCGGCCGGGGTCTCCCCGCCGGCGTGCTCTTCGATGCGTCGCTCGGGGCGGCGCTGGCGACGCTGGTCACCGGTCTGCTGACCGACCCGGGGTTCTCGCTGGCGTTCGTCTGGCCCGCTCACGGCTGGCTCATCCTGCTTGCGCTCGGGCCGCAAGTGGTCGGTTGGCTGCTTATCCTCACGGCGCTACCCCGCCTGCCGGCATTGGAGACATCGGCGATGCTCCTGGCGCAGCCGATGCTCACCGTGCTGTGGGGTCGCCTGCTCTTCGGGGAGGCGTTGTCCTGGGTGCAGGTGGGCGGCGTGGCGCTGGTGCTCGTCGGCATCCTGACGTTGAGCCTGGGCGGCACCGTGCGGCGCCCCGGGCCGGGCGGGCTCGAGGGCGGCGCCGCGCCGCCCGCATCCGGCCGTCTCTCATGAGGCGACCTGCTAGCGTTGGAGGCATGAGCCTCGCCCGACGTCTGTCGCCGCTGCTGGCGGTGGCGCTGCTGCTCGCAGGCTGTGCCCCCGCGGCCGCAGGAACCTCGCCCGGCAGCCCCTACCCGATCAAGAGCTCCGCCATCGCTACCATGCCCGGCCATACGGTGTACGTGCAGGCCGACTACACCTTCGACGACTTCAGCATCGACCCGACCAAGCTGACGGGCATGATGTGGGTGCCGAGCGGCTACAACGCCGACACGTCGGTCATCTCCACCAAGTTCAACCTCACGCACGTGCGCGTTCCCGAGGGCTGGAAGTTGAGCCTGGTGCAGGTGCAGGCCACGCGCACGACCGTGGTGGGGCGCTTCTCCAAGCGCACCTTCGACTACACGTTGACGGTGCTCCTGGCCATCACGGCCAAGGACCGCGCCGTTGCGGGGCCCTACCACGTTCGCGCGAGCCTCGACTACCAGAAGACGAGCCAGCCGCTGCGGATCGACCTGCAGGTGAAGTAAGGCGGCGTGGCAGTGCCGCAGGGGAGCGACCCAGTCGCTCCTACAGGTCGATGCCCTCGCGTGCGATGCCGCCGAGGAGCCAGCAGCCCCGTCGTGCCCCTTGGCTCGGTCGAACGAGTGCCACGGTGAAGCGGACCGTCGCCCCGTCGGGTGTCGTCACGTCGATGTCCGCCCGGGCCGCGTTGCCACGCTCGTCGACGGACCTCACGGTGGCAACGGAGTGGCCCAGGAGGGGGGCGTTCAGGGTGTTGTGGAGCGCGCGCTCGAAGGCGTGCAGGTCGCCCAGGGCAGCCCGCATCCGGTCCGAGGCGAAGCCGTAGGCTACGGCGACCCCGTGGCCGGGCTCGGGACGGTCGTTGGCCGCGAGCGCGGCCAACACCTCCGACAGGACCGCCCCGACCGTGCGGTCGGGGGACGGCTCGGTCGAAGGTGGTGGACGTCGAGGGGGCTGCACGCCCCCTTCTACCGCGCCGCTAGGGCCTGTCGCAACGGCGCACCGGCGTCAGTGCGGTAGCACCATGGAGATGAACTTGGTCTCGAGGAACTCCTCGATGCCCCAGGGGCCGCCCTCGCGCCCGAGGCCGGACTGCTTGACGCCGCCGAAGGGGGCGTAGGGCACGCTCGGCACGCCGTCGTTGACGCCGACGATGCCGTACTCGAGGGCTTCGGAGACCTTGAAGGCGCGGCTGAGATCGTTGGTGTAGATGTAGGAGGCGAGACCGTAGGGGGTGTCGTTGGCGGCGCGCACCGCCTCCTCGTCGCTGTCGAAGGTGAGGATGGGGCTGACCGGCCCGAAGGTCTCCTCCTGCATGAGCTGCATGTCGGCGGTGACCCCGAGCAGCACGGTGGGCGCGAAGTACAGGCCGCCCGTCGCCTTGCCGCCGGCAGCGACCCGGGCGCCCTTGGCGAGCGCGTCCTGCACGTGCTGCTGCACCTTGCTCAGTCCTGCGGCGTCGACCAGCGGCCCGATGTCGGTGCTTTCCTGCAGCGGGTCGCCCACCACCAGCTTGTTGGTGGCCTCGACGTAGCGCTCCACGAAGGCGTCCTGGATGCTTTTCTGGACGTAGATGCGGTTGGTGCACACGCACGTCTGGCCGGCGTTGCGGTACTTGCAGGCGATCACCTGCTCCACCGCCCG
>CAZIBD010000021.1:0-38751 GCA_964536935.1 uncultured bacterium
CCGCGCTGTCGAACGGCGCGCAGCGCGCAGCGCCCTCGAGCGTCCCGGCACTCGATCCCCAGGACGTCATCCCCGGCCAGATCATCGTCGGCTACAACCCACCGACCGGTACGAGCCCAACGGCGCTCCACAGCCAGGCACTCCGGACCCAGGCGCTGCGGCAGCAGAGCGTCGCGGTCCGCAACGCCTACGGCCTCCAGCTCCTCGCCGGCGGCACCGGCCAGGGCCCCGACCTCGTCAGCGCATCCGATGTCCCCTCCACCCTCGCCAGACTGCACGCCGATCCGCGTGTGCGCTACGCCCAGCGCAACCTGCGCATGCACCTCCTCTCCGTCCCCAACGACACCTACTACCCGCTGGGCAACCCCACGTTCTACTACGGCCAGTGGAACCTCCGCGACTTCGGGCTACCCGGGGCCTGGACCGTCACGACGGGAACCAGCACCCGGAACATCGTCATCGCCGTCGTCGACGAAGGCGTGCTCAGCAGTCACCAGGACTTCCTCAACGGCACCGGCACCAGCAAGGTGCGGCCCGGCTGGAACTTCGCTACCGGCACGGCCAACACCGAACCCGGCTCGGGCCAGGACCACGGCACCCACGTCGCCGGCATCGCCGCCGCCGTCGGCAACAACAACCAGGGCATCGCCGGCGTCGCCTACGACTTCAACGTCAAGATCCTGCCGGCCACCGTCTACGACAGCCTGGGCGGCGGCGGCACCCTCTACGAGGTCGCCGACGCCATTCGCTGGGCCGCCGGCCTCAGCGTCACCGGCGTGACCACGAGGTCCTCGCCGGCCGACGTCATCAACGTCAGCCTCGGCGTCCCCGGCGACCAGCCCGCCCTCGACGCCGCGGCCGCCGACGCCTGGGGCAACGGCTCGCTCGTCGTCGCCGCAGCCGGGAACTGGGGCCAGGGCACGAGCTACGCCAGCGACCCCGGCATCCAGAGTCCCGCCAACGCCCCCTGCGTCATCGCGGTGGGCTCCGTCGACGACGCCATGACCGCGTCGAGCTTCTCGGACGCCGGCCCCCAGCTCGAGATCGCCGCGCCGGGAGGCTTCTACTACCCCAGCACCCAGGCAGGCGGCATCATCAGCACCATCCCGCCCACGACGGCCAACGGCCAGGCCAACTACGGCATCGAGGTCGGCACCTCCATGGCCTCCCCCTTCGTGGCCGGCGTCGCCGCGCTGCTCAAGGCCCACGACCTCGCGACCGCCGCGCCCGCGGACCCGACCACTCTGCGTCAGGCGCTCGACGGGGGCACCCATCGCACCACCCAGATGACCGACCGCAGCAGCTACGGCTACGGGGTGCTCTGCGCCGACAAGGCGGTCGGGGCAGGCACGACCTGCGCGCCCTAGGTTAGGAAACGACGGCTGGACGGTACTCGGCCGCGACCGGAATCATGGCGCGCGACCGTCAGTTCTTCGAGCCCCACAGCGTGCTGACGCCACCGCGCGTCACCAGCGCCTGCACATCCAGCCCCGGCATCGGCGGGGCGAAGAAGAATCCCTGGGCGCGGTGGCAACCGAGAGCGAGCAGCCGCTCGAACTGAGCGCGGGTCTCGACGCCCTCGGCCACGATGGTCAGGTCGAGGTGGCGAGCGAGGCCGAGGATGGCCTCCATCATGGCCAGGCCATAGCGAGGCACCTGCTCGGAGGCCCCGAGGTCGTGCACGATCTCGCGGGCGATCTTGACGGCGTCGACCGGGAGGTCGCGCAGGTAGGCGAGCGAGGAGAACCCGCGGCCGAAGTCGTCGAGGGCGATGCCGACGCCCAGGCCGCGCAAACCCCGGAGGGTGCCCTTCACGTCCTCGACGGGGCCGCGCACGATGCTCTCGCCCAGGTCGAGCTCGAGCGCGTCGGCGGGCAGCCCCGCCTGCTGAAGCGCCTTCACCACATCCCCGAAGAACGAGGGCTGGGCGAGCTGCAGCGCCGACACGTTGACGCTCACCCGCAGCTCGGGCACGACGCTGCGAAGGCTTCCCAGCTGCCGACAAGCCTCCTCGAGCGCCCAGCCGCCGAGCGCGACGATCACGCCGCTCTCCTCGGCCAGCGGGATGAACTCCGCCGGCGACACGGCACCGTAGCGCGGGTGCTGCCAGCGCAGGAGCGCCTCCACCTGGCGCAAGGTCCCGTCGCGCATGTCGATGACCGGCTGGAACGCCAGCGAGATCTGCTCTTCCCGGAGCGCGGTCCGCAGGTCGCGCTCGAGCTCTCCGCGCCGCTCCATGCTGGCATCGATCTCGGGGCTGTAGTACTTGAGCCCGTTCTTGCCGGATCGCTTGACGCGGTACATCGCGCTGTCGGCATGGCGCAACAGCGTCCGGGCGTCGCGACCGTCGTCGGGGAAGAAGGCGACCCCGACGCTGAGCGTCAGGCCGAGCTGCGAGCCGTTGTAGGTGAACGACTGCGAAAGAGCCGCGAAGATGCGGCGCGCGATGTCGCCCGCTTCGGCCCGGCTGCGAAGTCCAACTGCGACGACCACGAACTCGTCGCCCGACATGCGGGCCACCAGGTCGCCGTCGCGCATGGCGCCGGAGAGGCGCCCCGCCACCAGCTTCAGCAGGGTGTCGCCGGCCTCGTGACCGAGGGTGTCGTTGATCACCTTGAAGCCGTCGAGGTCGAGGAACAGCACCGCCGCGCGGACGTCCTCGCTGGCTTCGATGAGGCCCTCCAGGTCGGCTTCCAGCGCGCGCCGGTTGGGAAGGCCCGTGAGCAGGTCCTGACGCGCGAAGCGCTGGGCCAGGTGCCGCTCGGTCCGGGCCGTGGCGTACGCCTCCTTGAGGCCGATGAGCGCGAAGGTCAGCGCAAGCTGGACGGTATTGGCGAGGTTCATCTCGGTGAGGGCGTAGATCAGTCCCCACCGACGCGCGTGCAGCGTTGGGTCGGCTATGAACAACAGCGACAGCACCAGCACCACGCCGGTGAAGCCGGCGGCCAGGCCACGACCTCCACGCCTGCCCGGCAAGAGGAAGGACAGCAGGTAGACGGCCGGCACCCAGAAGAAGGTCTCGGTGAGCTCGCGCTGCGCGTCGACGCCGGCCGGCAGGGCGAACATGAGAAACGCCAGCTTCGCCACGAAGAAGGCGCCGGTTCCCGCCACCGCGGTCGGCAGGACCGACCGGAGCGATCGCGGCCAGATCAGGACGACGAGCTCGAGCACCGCCATGCCGGCGGCCATGATCGGGTAGCTGAGGTTGTCGAACAGGGTCGGTTGACCGACCCGACCCTCGAAGAAGATCCCGAGCACCAGGGCCAGGATGCCGAAGGGCATCACCAGCAGGAAGATGCGCCGCCAAGACGCATAGAACGCGTCTTCGGAACTGCCTCGGCCGGCCCTGTCACCCCCTTCACGGGAAGCTTCCGCAACCCTTGCGGAGAGCGCTAGCGGGGGCCGGGTCGGGTCGTCCATGTCCCGAATCTAGGAAAAGGACGCTAACCCAAGCCTTACTCCGCTGTCACGACGTTCTTACTGTCGGTTCCAGACGTCCGCCCGGCTCGCCCGGCCGACGCCCTCCGCCACCAGCCTTGAACTCGTCAGTGCAGGGCGCTCACGCTGGTGATGACGGCGCTGGCGAGCGCGACGACCATCAACGCCACGCCGATGACGCCGGCCGTGCTTCCGATGCGGCGATCGGCCGGCAGGCCCTGACGCGCGAACCCCCACAACAGGCCGCCGACCACGCCGCCGGCATGTCCCCACAAGGAGACGTTGGGAACGACCACGGAGAACAGCGCGATCAGCACCATCCACTGGATGAGTCCGCGCAGCAGCATCCGGTCGCTCGGCGCCTGCGAACGGAGCACGTCCGCCAGGAGCGCACCGGCAATGCCCAGGATGCCTCCCGACGCCCCGATCAACAGCAGCGCCTGGTGGGCCTGCGTGATGCTGGTGAGGTAGGCGCCGGCCGCCGTCCCCATCACGAAGGCGGCCAGCACGTTGCCCCACCCGCGCCGGATCTCGTAGATGCGCCCGAGGTCCACCAGCACCCAGACGTTGAACCCGATATGCACCAGGTTGGCGTGGAGGAAGGCGTACGTCAACAGACGCCACCAGGCGTGCTCGCCGGGCACGCCTGGGATGTTGAGCATGAACGCGGCCGTGAACGAGCTGAGGTGGAGCGTCTGCGCGCCGACCCGCACAGCGCCCAGCACTCGATTCACCAGGATCTCGGCGATGTAGGCCAGCACCAGGGCGCCCGCCAGCGAGAGGGTGGCGACCGGCGCTCCGGAGCGCCGGGCCCGAGGAGGCGGTTCGTGCCCCAGCTCCCGCAGCTTGGCGGAATAGCGACCTGCCAGCCCCGGCGGGGCCGACTCGTAGGCGTGGGTGTAGAGCGTGACCGCGACGTCGCGGTTCTGGCTCCGCTCCGCGGCGCGCGCGAGGATCGCGTAGAGCGTCGAGGGCCGCACGCCGGCGAGCGGCTGCTGCAGCTCCTCGCGAACCTTCTCGAAGGCACCGTCCTCGGCATCGCATCGCGCCTCGCTGATGACCAGGCTTCGGAAGCCGATGGGTCCGCGGGGACCGGACTCCCAGCGGCGACGCATCTCGGCGAGCTCGGCCCGCGCCCGGTCGCCGAAGCCCTGCGCCAGCAGCGCCTGGATCCTGGCGGCGCCCGCCAGGAAGGCGTTGTCACCCTCGCGCGGCACCTCCTCGAGCTGCAGGATGGCGTCCCAGTCCTCCTTGAGGACGTAGGCCTGCACTAGCAACAGCGTGTCGTGATGGGGTGCCAGCATCAGCGCGGCGTCGGCGTCGCCCTGTTGCAGGGCAGCCTGAGCCAACAACCGCCGCACGGCGCCGCGGCCCTCCTCCGTCCAATACAGCGCGTCCGCCAGCACGGCTCCGACCCGGTAGCGCCGGTTGCGCGCCAGCGCGACCAGAAGCAACGGCCCGAAGACATAGACCGGGCCCACCACCAGCGCGACGTCGCGCAACGCCGTGGAGACCGACAGGTTGGTGAAGCCCGCCACAGCCACCAGCCCGCCCAGCGCCGTCGCGATCAACGTCTTGGCGGGGAACTCACTCCACAGCGGGGCCAGCCGCGCAGACCATCGCACGGCGTAGACCCCAGCGATGGCCACGAGTAGCAGGAAGAGGGTGCTCTCGCTCACGCTGCATACCCTACCCCGAGAGCCGCGGCCCATCCGCCGCGCGAGGACGCGCCAGCGATGCGCCCACTCATCCTCGGGGACGGTAGAATCGGGCACGCCGCACGCCTAGCGATCGCCCCTCGTCCCGGCCCGTTCCCCCATCCCGCCCCGCAAGGCGCGCGCCCGTCCGGAGGCAACTCTTGCTCGACATCCTGCTAGCGGCCGTGTTCATGGTCATCGGATACCTGATCGGGACGATCCCCACCGGGTACCTGGTCGCCAAGGCGCGGGGGGTCGACATCCAGACCTCGGGGTCGGGGAACATCGGGGCCACCAACGTCATGCGTACGCTCGGCGTGCTCCCGGGCATCATCGTCGTGCTGGTCGATCCCCTCAAGGGAGCAGCGGCGGTGCTCCTGCCCACGCTGCTCGGGGCCGGGAACTGGGTGATCGCGCTGACCGGGTTGGCGACGGTTCTCGGCAACAACTTCAACGTCATGCTGCGCCTGCGTGGCGGCAAGGGGATCGCGACCACGCTAGGCGTGTTCTTCGTGATCAACCCGCTGGTTTCGGCCCTTTGCATCCTGCTGGGCGTGTTCACCATCCTGCTGAGCCGCTACGTCTCGCTCGGTTCGATGGTGGGGCTCTTCGCCGCCCCCTTGATGCTGATCGCCAGCCTCTCCTACCCGATGCCCGACCTGTACCTGGCCATCGCCCTCGCCGGCCTGGCGATCCTGCGCCATCGCGAGAACATCCGCCGCCTCATCTCCGGAACCGAGCGCCGCCTGGGGGAGCGGGCCCAGGTCCGTCCGAAGGAGTGACGGTGCTCGACCTATTGGTGATCGGGCCTCACCCCGACGACGCCGAGCTGGGCCTGGGGGGCACGCTCGCGCGCGCCCACGCACGGGGGCTCGCCACCGGGGTGCTCGACCTGTCACGAGGTGAAGCGGCCACCAAGGGCACGCCTGAGGAGCGAGCCACCGAGGCGGGGGCCGCCGCGCGCGTGCTGGGCCTTTCGGTCCGCCGCAACCTGGGATGGCCCGACTCGCGCATGTTCGACAGCGAGGATCGCCGACTCGAGCTCGCGCGAGAGCTGCGCGAGCTCCGCCCCCGCGTCGTCGCTGCGCCGCACGCCAACGATCGCCATCCCGACCACGTCGCGGCGGCCGCTATCACTCCGGCCGCCGTACACCTGGCCGGGCTCCGCAACAGCCCCCTCTCGGGCGAGCCTTGGAAGCCCGAGCACCTGTTCTTCTACATGGGTAACGGCCCGTTCGAAGCATCGCTGGTGATCGACACCAGCGCGTTCATCGAGACGTGGGAAGAGGCGGTCCGCTGCTACCGGAGCCAGTTCACCGGCGATGCGGCGTCGGAAACGGTCACGCCCGACATCTTCCGGCGCCGGCGCGGGCGCGCCGCCTACTGGGGCACGTTCATCGGCGCGCGTTACGGGGAGCCGCTGTGGACGCCGAGACCGGTCTCCTACTGGCCGCTGTGAGCGCGGCCGGGGCCCGGCCGAACGGGTAGCTCACGCGCGCGCGGCCCGCGCCCGCCGAGCCGCGCGCTGCTTGGCGGCGTTGACCAGCGCGATACCGACGATCGCGACGGAGCCGCCCGCGAGCGTCAACACGGTCGGGAGCTCGCCCAGGACCAGCCACGAGAAGAACAGGCTCGACACCGGAACGAGATACAGGTACGTCGTGACAACAGTGACGGGCGCCCGCGACAGTGCGAAGGCGAACAGCGAGTACGCCACCGCCGACGGGAACACGCCGATGTAGGCCGTGGCGAGGAGCGGCGCGACGCCCGCCGACCCCAGGTTCCCCAGGAAGCCCGGGAGGAACAGCAGCATCGGCGTCGTCCCCGCCCAGGTGGCGAACGCCGTGACCTCCACCGCCCGGTAGCGGGCGAGCATCCGGCGCTGCAGGATCGCGAAGAAGGAGGTCGAGACGGCCGACACCAGCACGAACAAGGCGTAGGGGTTGAAGGCGACGTGCCCGCCGGCACCGAGCGCGATCAGGGCGACGCCGCAGAGCGCGAGCAGCGAGCCCAGCCACGCTCCCGCCGGCATCGTCTCGCTCAACAGGAAGTACGCCAGCAGCGCCGTGATGGCGGGGGCCGTCGCCACGATCAAGCTGCTGGCGCCCGCGGGAACGCGCTGCTCGCCGACCACCAGTGCGAGCTGGTAGATGGTGAAGCCGAGCAGGCCGAGCAGCAGGAAGTACGGGAGGTCGCGCCGCGCCGGGAACCGCCTGAGCCCGCGGAGCCACAGGAACGGCACGAAGCAAGCCGACGCCACCAGGTGGCGCGCCAGCGTGAGGTGGGTCGGACTGAGCCCGTCCAGTCCCACCTTGATCATCGGAAACGCCGATCCCCACAGGGAGACGAGCACCAGCAGGGCCACCACGACACCGGCGGTCATGGCGCGTACTCTAGCAGTCCGAGGTCGGTTTCGAGCGCCCTCAGGCGGGCAGCTCGACGTGGCGACCGCACGCGCAGAGCTCGTCCTCTCGTACCATGCGGGCCTGGCCCTCCCGATACCAGAGGGTGCCGCAGTCGGGGCAGCGGATCTCGTCGCTCGAGAGCGAGCGGATACGTTCCGGCCCGATCCAACGTCGTTCACCGCACCAGTGGCACACCACCTCGGCGCCGCCGTCCTCGTGGATCATCGCCTCGCGCTCTTCGGGCGTGAAGTAGGCCAGCGCGTCGAGCGCCTTCTCGTCGCTACACCGGCACTGGAAGGCCAGCGGCAGCGCCGGATCGGTGAACAGCTCGAAGCCCATACCCCAGCAGAGCTCGTCGTCGACCAGCTGGCGCAGGGGCGCGCGCGCCATGGCGCTCGTGAGCCCGCCGAAAGCCTTGACGTTGGCCTCCAGGAGGTCGAGCGCGGCGTCCTGCACCCCCGGCAGCGCCTGGAGGAGCACGCCGCCCGCCCGCTCCACAATCCCCTCCTTGTCGAAGGAGACCCCCAGCAGCACCGCCGACGCGATCTGCTCCGAGACCGCCAGGAAGGTGGCGATGTCCTCGGCTACCTCGCCGGTCGCGAGCTCCAGATTGCTCGCGTACGGGTCTCCGTACGGCGCGTGGGAACGGATCACCTCGATGTCGCCCTTGCTGCCGACCGCGCCTCCGACGTCGAGCTTGCCGTCGGGCCGGGGCGGGAGCTCGACCGCAGGGTCGTGCGCATACCCGCGGACGGTTCCGTCCAGGCCGGCGTCGGCGATGACGCCGCCGAGCGGGCCGTTGCCCCGCAGACGCAGCGTGATGCGGTCCTGCGGGTTCTTCAGAAGCACGTGGGACAGCAGCAACGCTCCAGTGAGCGTGCGCCCCAGCGCCGCCCCCGCGGTACGGGCGGCCTCGTGCCGCTCCACCGCCTCGCGCACCAGATCGGTCGTGTCCGCAGCGACGACGCGGATGCCGCCGTCCGCCGCCATGCCTCGCAGCAGGAATGCCATACCCGTCCTCTCGTGCCTTCGGCTACCGAGGGCACGCTCTCGAGTATACGGAGGGCCCGGCCCCCGCCACGTCGGCCGCGACGCTTCGCGAGCGGGCGCCTCGGGCGCCGCTCAGCCCGCCACGGAGCTCTCGAAACGCTCGCGAAGCTTCCTCTGCGCCGCCGGTGGGACGAGCTTGGAGACATCGGCGCCGTAGCGCGCGATCTCCTTGACGCGCGTGCTCGAGACGTAGGACCAGCGCGTGGCCGTCATGATGAAGGTGGTCTCCACGCTCGGGTTGAGTTGCCGGTTGAGGTGCGCCATCTGCAGCTCCACTTCGAAGTCGGAGATGACCCGCAGGCCCTTGACGATGACGGTCGCGCGGACCCGTCGCATGTAGTCGGCCAGCAACCCCCCGAAGGAATCGACCTCGACCCCGCGCAACCCCTTCACGACGTCTTCGACGATCGCCACCCGCTCGTCGACGTCGAAGAGGTAGCGGTCCTTGAGAGGGTTGTGCAGCACCGCGACCGTGAGACGGTCGTAGATCTTGTTGGCGCGACGGATGATGTCGAGGTGCCCGTTGTGGAGCGGATCGAAGCTCCCCGGATAGACCGCATGGATCATGATGCCGACAGTCTACTCGCTCCCCTGCGGCTCGCCGCGTTGTCGCGGGGCCTCGACCAGCAGCCGGCGCACCACCTCGCGCGGCGTCGTCTTCCCCGTGAGCACCGCGTCCACGGCCTCGTCCTCGCGCGTGCCGAGCGCGCGCCGGAGTTGCTCGCCGATGATCGCCAGGATCTCGAAGCGCACGCGACGGCGACGGAGCTCCTCGAGGCGACCGCTCCCCGACAGGAACGCGCGGTGCTCCTCCGCCCCGGCCAGCACCGCCTCCACACCTTCGCCGCGCGACGCGATCACCTCGAGCACCGGCGGCCGCCAGCTCCCCTCCGGGAAGGCGCCGAGCTGGAGCGCGGCCCGGACCTCCCGCACGAGACGGTCCCCGCCCGGCAGGTCGAACTTGTTGACGCAGAAGATGTCGGCGATCTCCATGATGCCGGCCTTGAACGTCTGCACCGCGTCGCCTGCGTTGGGAGTCAGCACCAGGACGGTGGTATCGGCCACTCCGACGATGTCGACCTCTGACTGTCCCACCCCCACCGTCTCTACGAAGAGCGTGTCGTAGCCGGCGGCGTCGAGCACCGCCAGCACCTGCAGGGTGGCGGCGGCCAGGCCCCCCAGGTGGCCGCGGGTGGCCATCGAGCGGATGAACACGTCGGGATCGTCGTGCCAGCGCGTCATGCGGATGCGGTCGCCGAGGATGGCGCCACCGCTGAATGGGCTCGTGGGGTCCACGGCGACGACGCCGACCCGCCCGCCGCGGGCGCGGGCCACCTCGATGAGGCGGTCGGTCAGGGTGCTCTTGCCGCTCCCGGGAGCGCCCGTGATGCCGATGATGCGGGCGCTTCCGGTGCGCGCGCGGGCCTCGCGGAGGAGCTCCTCCCCCTGCTCGCCGCCGGACTCCACCAGGCTGATGACGCGGGCCAGGGCACGCTCGTCGCGGCGGGCCAGACGTTCGATGAGGGCGTCCACGCGACGAGACTACCGCAGGCGCCGAGGCCGCTCCGGCTGTGTCGGACCGTCGCCGGCGATATAACGGGACTGCGAGGGGGCCTGCGATGAGCGAACGCTCCGTGTGTCTGGGCATCGACGTAGGTACGAGCGGCGTCAAGGCGGTGGCCGTGGACGCGAGCGGCGGGCTGATGGCCGAGGCCGACCGTGGCTACCCGCTGGCGACGCCCCGGCCGGGATGGACCGAACAGCAGCCGGAGGACTGGTGGGCAGCGGCATGCGACGCGCTGCAGGAGCTGGTCGCGGCGCTCGCCGGCACCCCTGTCGACGCCCTGGGGCTGACCGGTCAGATGCACGGCATGGTGCCGTTGGATGGCGCCGGCGCGGTCATCCGGCCGGCCATCCTGTGGAACGATCAGCGCACCGGCGAAGCGGTCCGCGAGATCGAGGCGGCCGTCGACCGTGCGACGCTGGTGGCGCGCGGCGGCAACCCCGCCATCACCGGATTCCAGCTCGCCAAGGTGGTGTGGATGAGGCGGGAGGAACCAGAGGCGTACGCGCGCCTGCGGCGCGTGCTGTTCCCGAAGGACTACCTCGACCTCCGGCTGACCGGCCGCGCCGTGGCCGAGCCGAGCGACGCATCCGGCTCGAACTGCTTCGACCTCGTGCGCGGCGCGTGGGACGAGGAGGTGCTGGCCGCGCTCGCCATCGATCGGGATCTCTACCCCGAGGTGGTCGCCTCCGACGCCGTGGTGGGTCCGCTCACGGCGGAGGCGGCCGAGCGCACCGGCCTGCCCGAGGGGCTTCCGGTGGTGGCAGGGGCCGGCGACAACGCCGCCGCGGCCACCGGGCTGGGGCTGTCCAGCGCAGCACCTCACCTCGGTAGCGTGTCGCTCGGCACCTCCGGGGTGCTGTTCGCGCCGCTCGCGGCCCCCACGCCCGATCCGCGCGGTCGGGTCCATCTGTTCGCGCACGCCGACGGCGGCTACTACCTGCTGGGGGTGACGCTGGCCGCGGCGGGCTCGCTGCAGTGGCTCCGCGACACTTTGTTCGAGGATTCCGACTTCGCAGAGCTGGCGAGCCTGGCCGAGACCAGCCCCGTCGGCGCCAACGGGGTCACCTTCCAGCCCTACCTGGCGGGCGAGCGCACCCCCTACCTGGACCCGGACCTCCGGGGCGCCTGGCGCGGCCTGACGCTCGCCACCCGGAAGGCCGACCTGGTGAGGGCGGTGTTCGAAGGCGTCGTCTTCAGCCAACGCGACTCGCTCGAGGTCATGCGTCCGCTCGCGGCACCGGGCCGGCTGCTGGCGACGGGCGGTGGCAGCCGTTCCCCCTTCTGGCTGCAACTCCTCGCGGACGCACTCGAGCTCCCCCTGACGCAGCTCGCAGGCGCTCCCGGCGCGGCGTACGGGGCGGCCCTCCTGGCCCATCGCGGCATCGGCCGCGAGGTGGCGCCGCAACTGCGGCCCGTGGCTGGATACGAGCCGACAGCGAGCGAAGCGCTCCGCGAGGCGTACGCCCGCTATCGCACCTGGTCGCCGGGCCCGCTGGCCGAGCCCTGAGCTCTCACCCCTCGGGGCGGGAAGAATCCGGCCAGGGTCAGCACCGCCCCCTCCAGCGCCCACTCCGGATCTCCGCCACTCTTGGCGCGACCGTCGGCCTCGAGCAGCACGTGCAGGGCACGCCGCAACCCGGTCTCGTCGAAGTGCTCGGCGATGGCCAGCGCGCGGCGCGCGGCCGTGGGATGGGCCCCGAGCGCGGAGGCCGCGCGTCCTGCATCGACGCCGGGCTCGGCGTCTCGCAGGGCCACCGCCCGCGCCACCAGCCCGAACTGCCAGGCGAGCGCTCCGAACACCCGTTGCGGCGCTTCGCCGCGCTCCACCAGGTTGCGGGCGATGCCAACCGCCCCGGCACGGTCCCCCTCGACGATCCGTTCGATCAGGTCGAACGCGTTGCGGGCGGCCGGACGGTTGGCCAGCACACGCACCCGCTCCGCGCTCACGGTCTCGTCGAGCACCGCCAGCTTGGCCACCTCCGACGCGATCGCCGCCGGGTCCTCGCCGAACAGGTCGGCGAGCGCCTGCGGCACCTCCCGCTCGTAGCGCACCCCGGCGCCCTCGAGCTCCGACGCCACCCAGCGCGGCAAGCGCTCGAAGCGGGGCGTCGGCAGATGGGCGAGCGTGCCCAGAGCGCGGTAGCGCTTCTGGCGCGCGGGCGTGGCGCCGCTGTCGAGCACCACCGCCAGCGCCTGCCGATCGAGGCGTTCGAGCAGGGCGACGGCGTCGTTGCGAGGCTTGACCCCGGCCTGGCCTGTGAAGGCCTCGTCGAAGTCGAGGAAGAGCGCGACTTGACCGAAGAGCCCTCCCTGCGTGGCCGCCCGTTCGACCTCGGCAAGCTCCAGGCCCTCGCCGAAAGCCACGATGTCGGTGGAGCCGACACCTCGCTCTGCCAGCGCGGCGCGAGCGGCACGACGGGCCAGGAACGGGTCTCCGCTGAAGATCAGGATCACGGCGTGCGGCGGTTCAGGCGCGCGTGGGAACGAGGCTGAGCGCCTCCAGCATGGCGGCCGCGCTCTCGTACCGCTCGTCCGGATCGCGGCTCAGGCCACGCGACACGACGTCTTCGAGGCTTCGCGCGCTCTCCGGCAAGGGCTCGAGCGGCACGCGGTCGTCGCCGGTAAGGAAGCGCAGCACCTGCCGCCCGTAGGGCGGGGAGCCCGTGAGCATGTGGTAGAGCACCGCCGAGGCGGCGTAGAGGTCGGACCGTGGATCGGTGCGGGTTCCCTGGAACTGCTCGGGCGCCATGTAGCTGGGCGTCCCGAGGGCCACCTCCTGGCCCGTGATCGCGGTGAGCGCCAGGTCCTTGGCGAAGCCGAAGTCGGTGAGCAGGGCCCGCTCCCCCTTGATGAGGATGTTGCCCGGCTTCACGTCGAGATGGATGATCCCCTGCGCGTGCGCGTACCTGAGCGCCTCCAGCACGTCGCGTGCGATCTTGAGGCTGCGTTGGAGACGCAGCGGCCCGCGCTCGAGCGCCTCGGCCAGGCTGACCCCGGGACAGTACGCATAGACGAGCGCCCCGTCCTCGGCTCCGAGGAGGGGCACGATGTTGTCGTGCTGGAGCTTCGCCACGACCTCAGCTTCGCGGCGGAGGCGCTCCCCCAGAACGGGGTGCGGCCCCTGCAACCGCTTCACGACCACGAGTCGGTCGCGCCAGCGAGCGAGCTCGACCTTGATCGGGCCCTGCTCGGCCAGCACGCGAACGGTCGTGAGCATTGTGAACAATCTATCACACGTGCCGGCCACGGTCCTGAACTGTGCCCCTGCTTGCGTCATGTGGGCCCCCGTTCCTTCGTGCCGCGGCGCGACCGTCGCTGACGAACAATATTCGTTCGAGCCTTCCCACGTAAGCTACCAGACGCGCTTCCTTCGTATGTGACGTAAGTCACGGACGAGCGCCCTTCGATACGCTTG
Source organism: uncultured bacterium (assembly GCA_964536935.1). Classification (GTDB taxonomy): domain Bacteria; phylum Deinococcota; class Deinococci; order Deinococcales; family Trueperaceae; genus JASBRS01. The sequence goes on from CAZIBD010000021.1 coordinate 13,573, forward strand.
GCGTGAGCGGTCCGGGGCCCAGCGGCGACAACGGGAGGCGCAACGCACCCCCGTCGAGCGTGCTCGCGATCGCGGCACCGCTTCGAGAAAGCCGCTCCAGGACGCCTGGGTTGGGATGACCGTAGTGATTGGCGCCCACCGAGATGACGGCAAGTTTCGGTCGCGCCGCTGCGAGCAGCTCCGCGGAGGTGCTGAAGCGCGAGCCGTGGTGTGCCACCTTGAGCACCGGTACGTGCGGCACCGCCAGGGTCCGCTCCACGCCGGCCGGCGCGTCCCCGAGCATCAGAACCTGCGGCGCCCCGCCGTAGCGGAGCAGCAGCGCGACCGAGTTCTCGTTGGTGGTCGGCAGCGGCCTCAATCCGGGGTGGAGGACGTCGATCTCCGCACTCTGACGCCCGCGCCCCAGCAGCAGGCGTTCGCCACGCACGGCACGGTGAACGGGGATGCCGTGCGCCTTCGCGACGGCCCGCAGGCGCCGATCGATGGCGGCGCCCGGCCACCTGGGGCCCATCACGAGCACGCCGACAGGCACGCGCTCGAGCACCGTCACCAGGCCCTCCACGTGGTCCAGATCGGGGTGCGTCGCCACGACCACGTCGAGGGCACGCACGCCCAACGCCCGCAACGCGGGAAGTACGACGTCCGCGCCGAGGTCGCGGCTCGAGAAGGGCGTGCCGCCGCCGTCGACGAGCACCTCCAACCGACCCGGCAGCCGGACCAGGGTGGCATCGCCCTGTCCGACGTCCAGGAACACGACCTCGGGCGGAGCGTGGTCGGGCGGAACCGCCGCGCTGACCGACCCCGCGCACAGTACGACCAGGAGCGCCCGCCAGGGACGGAGGATACCGTGCGCGGCGAGCGCCAGCGCGACCAGCGCCAGCGCGTAACAGCCGTGCCCCAGCGGCTGCACCTCGCCCCACGTCAGATGCGGAAGCCGCGCCCCCACGTCCGCGAGGACGAGGAGCAGCGAGGCGAGGGGACCGATCGCGTGGTTCAGGAGCGCGGCCGCCGGAGGAGCCACCGCGCCCACCGCCGCGGACAGGAACCCCAGCGGCACGAGCAGCCCGGCGAGCGGGATCGCCACCAGGTTCACGAGCGGTGAGGCCAGCGGGACGCGGCCGAAACTGCCCGCGACAAGCGACAGGCTGGGAAGCTGGGCGGCCGTGCTGGCAAGCAGGGACGGCAGCACGAGACGACGCGGCGCCCACCGGCCCGCCGTCGGCGGAACCGGGTCGGCCAGCCGGCGGGCGAACGGCGGGACGAACACCAGCATCCCGACCACCGCCAGGTACGACAGCTGGAACGAGGCGTCGGCCAGCTGGGCGGGCGCCACCAGCATCGACACCGTGGCCGCTAGCGCCAGCGAGGGCCATGCCTGGATGCGCCCGTGCCCCGCGGCCAGCCCGGCGAGCCCCGCCAACACCATCACGGCGGCGCGAACCACGCTAGGGCTCGGCCCCACCAGCGCCACGTACCCCACGGTGGCGGCGGCCAGCACGGGGTAGCGGCGACGACCCAGGCCGGCGAGCGCCCGCCCGAGGGCCGCTACCAGCACCCCGACGTGCAGCCCGGAGAGCGCCAGCACGTGGGCCAGCCCGGCCGCAGCGAAACGCCCCCGAAGCTCGCCCAGATCCTCGCGCACCCCGAGGGTCATCGCCTCCATGAGGGCAGCCTGGCTCGGGCCGAGGCCGCGGGTCGCCCCCCGCCGGAAGCGGTCGATCACGCGCGAACGCGGCCTCACCGTGACCACGCTGCGCACGAGCAGCTCCCCCTCGATGCCGCGCCGAGCGAGGTAGCCCGCGTAGTCGAAGCCACCGGGGTTGCGGCGACCGGAAGCGCGCACGATCTCGCCGCGCACGCGCACGCGGCCGGCAGGTACCGCGCCCGCCGGCACCAGCGCCAGGCGCACCCCCCGGGGATCGTCCAGCCGCAGGACACGTCCGTCGCTGGCGCCGCCGTAGACACGGCGCTGACCGACGAGAGGGCCGACCCTGTCGGGCCGGGATTGCCACACCCAGGACCGCCCTCCCCCGGCCAGGGCGCCGAACGCGAAGAGCACGAGGAGCGGCCGCGCCACGCCGGGACGGAGCCACGCCCCCACCAGCGTGGCGCCCCCCGCGACCACCCCCAGAGCGGGCCGGGCGCCCGCCGCGAGCACGCCCACCACCACCCCGGCTGCCAGAGGTAGCGCCCACGGCACGAAACGCTCCTCGCCCGTCACAGGCGCACCCGCGCGCGAAGGGCCGCGAGCGTCTTGGGGCCGATGCCGGGGACGCGGAGCAGCTCGTCGAGGGTGGCGAAGGGACGGGCGGCCACGATGCGGCGGGCCAGCGCCGGGCCGATGCCGGGAAGACGCGTCAGCTCGTCGATGCTGGCTTCGTTGAGGCGGACCCGCGTGTCCCCGGCCGGTGAGCGCGCGCCCGGTACCTGCACGACCTCGCCGTCGGTGAGCGGGTCCGCCAGCGCCACCAGCTCACGCGCGGCCGAGGGAAGCAGACCGCCCGCGGCGCCGACGAGGTCCTGCACGCGCGCCCCCCACGGCAGCCGGTAGACGCCGGGGTGGGGCACCGCGCCCTCGACCGAGACGGTGAGCCGCGGCCGCTCCACGCGGAGCGGCGCGGGATGCTCCATCCACCGCGGTATCAGCGTGCCCGCGGCGAGCGCCACACACGCTGCCAGGAGCAAAGCCGTGAGTGCGTTCTCGCCGAGCCGCATGCGTCCACCCTAGGGGGGCGGCGCGGCCGGCCTCAGGGGGTGATGGGCGGGTGTTGGGTTGTCCCCGGCGCGTGCCCGGCGTGCGGGCAGCGGCCTGAGGTGACCCGCGGGCCGACCGCCACGACAGCGCGCACCATGAGGAAGGGCCGGAGCGCAGCTGCGCTCCGGCCCCGATGCGATGGACGCGCCGCGCTAGCTCGCCCTGGCGTAGTTCTCCGCGACCTTGTCCCAGTTGACGACGTTCCAGAAGGCCTCGATGTAGTCGGGCCGGCGGTTCTGGTAGTTGAGGTAGTAGGCGTGCTCCCACACGTCCAGCCCCAGGATCGGGGTGTGGCCGTTCATCATCGGGGAGTCCTGGTTGGCCGTGGAGTACACCTGGAGCTTGCCGAAGGCGTCGACAACGAGCCACGCCCAGCCCGATCCGAAGCGGCCGGCGGCCGTGCCCGCGAAGGCCTGCTTGAAGGCGTCGAAGCCGCCGAAGGTCTGGTTGATGGCCGTGGCCAGCTCGCCACCGGGCTGCCCGCCACCCTGGGGACCCATGATCTGCCAGAACAGCGAGTGGTTGGCGTAGCCGCCGCCGTTGTTGCGCACGTCGGTCTGGATGTCGGCGGGCACGCTCTCGAGGTTGCCGAGCAGGTCCTCGATGCTCTTGTCGCCAAGCTCGGGGTGCTTCTCGAGCGCCCCGTTCAACTTGTTGGTGTAACCGGCATGGTGCTTGCCGTGGTGGATCTCCATGGTCCGCGCGTCGATGTGCGGCTCGAGAGCGTCCTTCGGATAGGGTAGATCGGGCAGCTTGAAGGCCATGCTTCTCCTCCCGTGGGAACGTGGGAATGTCAGGGCGAACCGGATGAGCCTCCGGATTGTGACGAGTCTAGCAGTTGTGTGTCTGAGCGCGTTTTCCGAGCCTACATTGCCTCGGCGATGCTCAGGGCCCGCGACCGGGTCCGCCCGCTGCGGCGCGGACCGCCTCGAGGTCGGCGGGCGAGAAGCACACCAGCACGACCCGCTCCGGCAGGGCATGGTCCTGGAGGAACGCCCGCACCGTGGCCACGGCCACGAGCGCCGCATGCTCGATCGGGTAGCCGAACACACCCGTGCTGATGGACGGGAATGCCACCGAGCGTAGCCCCGCCGTCTCGGCCAGCTCGAGCGAGCGCCGGTAGCAGCTCGCCAGGAGATCGCGCTCCCCCGAGCGGCCACCGTTCCAGACCGGGCCGACCGTGTGGATCACGTGCCTGGCGGGCAAGCGGTAGCCACCCGTCATCTTCGCGTCCCCGGTGGCACACCCCCCCAGCGTCCGACACTCCGCCAGGAGCTCCGGCCCCGCTGCGCGGTGGATCGCGCCGTCGACACCGCCGCCCCCCAGCAGACTGTGGTTGGCGGCGTTGACGATGGCATCGACCTCCAGGCGGGTGATGTCGCCTTGCACGATCTCGATGCGGTCCATCCGAGCCTCCTCTTTCCAAGCGCTCCGGCGCGCGCCGGCCGCATCAACGCAGTCGGGCGCGACGGGGGCTACACACCGCCTGCGCCTCCGACCGGGGGGAGCGCGCCCGCGCTCGCTACGGGTGCCGCCTCAGGAGGCCAGGCGCACCACGACGCGGCCCACGGTGGCCCCGACGAGGATGTCCTCGATGGCGGGCTCGATCCCGTCCAGATCGACCTCGGTCACCAGCCCCGGGATGTCGGCGAGCCCTTCGATGCGCCACGCACCCGCCATCCGCCGCCACAGCGCCTGCCGGCGCTCCATGGCGTAGTGTTGCGAATCGATCCCGAGCAGCGCGACCCCGCGCAAGATGAACGGGAAGACGCTGACGTTGAGCTCGGCGCCGCCCACCATGCCGCAGGCCGCCACGGCGCCCCCCACCACCGTCTGCTTGAGCAACCCGGCCAGGGTATCGCCTCCTACCGTGTCGATGCCGCCACCGTAGAGGCCCTTGAGCATCGGGCGTTGCGTGGGCGTGCCGAGCACCGCGCGATCGAGCACGTCCTCGGCGCCGAGGTGCCCGAGCAGCCGCCGCGCGCGGTCGGTTCCGGTGCTGGCGACCACGCGGTAGCCGGCACGGGCCAGCAGCGCGACCGCCAGCGTCCCCACCCCGCCCGACGCGCCCGTGACCACGTAGGGGCCCAGCTCGGGCGACGCGCCCACGCGCTGTAGCAGCTCCAGGCCGATGGCCGCAGTGAGCCCCGCCGTGCCGAGCACCATCGCCTCCCGTTCGTCCAGCCCCTCCGGCAACGGCACGAGCCAGTCGCCCGGCACGCGGATGAGCTCGCCGAAACCGCCCGGCGTGTCCATGCCGAGGTCGAATCCGGTGCACAGCACCCGGTCTCCGGGCGCGAAGCGCGGATCGCGCGACGTCAGCACCGTGCCAGCGGCGTCGATCCCCGGCGTATGCGGGTAGGTCCGGGTCACGCCGCGGTTCCCGCTCGCGGACAACGCGTCCTTGTAGTTCAGCGACGAGTACGCCACCCGGACGGTGACGGGATGGTCGGGCAGGCTCCCGGTCTCGAGCTCGGCGATCGAGCGACGGACGCGCTCGCCCTCCAGCTCGACCCGCAGGGCCCGGAAGGTCTCTGGGACGTCGGAGGCGGCCATGGGCCCATGCTAGCGCGGGCGATCGCCGACGACCGGTGCGCCAGATCCTGCCGCCCTTCTCACCCCGCCTCCTGTACACTGCACACCATGAATCCGAGAAGGCTGACGCTCCTGACCATCGTCGTGGCCATCGTGGTGCTGGCGGCGGTCGTGGTCGTGCCCCGGCTCACCTCGAGCGGGACCAAGGGGACATCCACCGCTTCGAGCAGCACGGGCGCGACCCTCGACTACGCGGGCCAACCCACCATCGGCGATGCCAACGCTCCGGTCACCATCGCGATGTTCGAGGACTTCCTGTGCCCGCACTGCGCCGAGTTCAGCGACCAGGTGTGGCCGCAGATCAAGCGCGACTACGTCGACACCGGCAAGGCCAAGGCCGTGTTCTTCTACTTCCCGGTGATCAGCCAGACGCAGTCACCCATCATCGGGGGCCTGGGCCAGTGCGTCTACATGCAGAGCAACAGCGACTTCTGGGACCTCGAGCAGATCCTGATGCGCGCCCAGCAGCAACTCTTCGACACCACCAAGGCGATCGACATCGCCACGCAGTACGCACCCGGCCTCGACAAGCAGAAGCTCCAGAAGTGCGTCAACGATGGCACCGGAGCCACGGTCGTCACCAAGGACCAAGCCATGGGGCAGGCGATGGGGGTGCAGGGTACGCCCACCATCTTCGTCAACGGCAAGATGGTCTCCAACGCCGCCTGGGATACGGTCAAGAAGGCGATCGATGGAGCGCTGTCCTCGTCCTCCGGCAGCTGATGCGCGGGCCGAACCTCTACCTCGCGTGGCTCGTGGCGCTGGTGGCGATGCTGGGTAGCCTCTACTTCTCCGAGGTGCGCCACTTCATCCCATGCACCCTGTGCTGGTACCAGCGCATCCTGATGTACCCGCTGGCCATCGTGCTGGGCATCGCCAGCTATCGCCAGGACCGCACCATCCGCAACTACGTGCTCCCCCTCTCGGTGCTGGGCATGGCGTTCGCGCTCTACCACGTGCTGGAGCAGAACATCCCGGGGTTCGGGGCGCCGGGGCTGTGCCGCGCCGGTGTGCCCTGCAGCCTGCACTACATCCACTGGCTCGGCTTCATCAGCATTCCGGTGCTGTCGCTCACGGCCTTCACGCTGATCACGCTGCTGCTCGCCACGCTGCGCGGACGGGACCGTTGGGCGGCGTAGGCGGTGTGAGCAACTACCGGCGCGCGCTCGAGTTCCACCTCCGCATCGGCGACCAGCCTCCGCGTGCGCCACATCGCCCGGACGCCGACACGCTGGCGCTGCGCCAGCGGCTGATGCGAGAGGAGGCGGCCGAGGCGTTGAGCGCGCTCGAGGCCCTTGCCGGCGCCACCTACCGCGACGACCGCGAGCGCCAGGCGGCGGCCGCGCACGAGCTCGCCGACCTGCTCTACGTGGTCTACGGAACCTTCGTGGCCCTGGGCATCGATGCGGACGAGGTCTTCGCGGAGGTCCACGCGGCCAACCTCCGCAAGGTCGGCGCGCCGCGACGGGCCGACGGCAAGCAGCTGCGACCGGAGGGCTGGCGGCCGGCCGATGTGGCCGGCGTGCTGCAGCGTCAGGACCGAGAGGAGAGCCAGGGCCGCGCGATCGAGGATCTCTGAGCGGGCTCAGCCCTCGGCCACGACCTCGACGGCGCCCACCACCGGCGCCGGCATCTTGAAGCGCTGCTCGAAACGACGCTGGAACTCGTTCCAGGCCGCCTCCTCGTGCGGACGCCCCTGCTCCTCGCACCACATCAGGAACGGAACCAGGTAGGAACGGGCGTTGCGCAGCTCCTCCCGGAAGATGCGGGCGCTCAGGCCCCCCTGCTCCAGGTAGCCGCTCGCCTCGAAGGCGTCCAGCGCGGCGTCCCGATCGTAGGGTACGCGCCGGAACTGCGGCGTCCAGCGCCCGTTCTCCAACGTCAGGACGAGGTACTGGGCCCGCGGGTCACCGTTGAAGGGCGATCCGACGGCGCCGGTGTTCAGCACCAGGTAGTGCCCCCAGCGCCGCTGCATCGGACGGTGGGTGTGAGAGCCCACGAGAACGTCGGCAGGGTGCATCTGGGTGATCTCCGAGATGGCTTCGTCCGTGAGGTACTTGCCGTAGCCCTCGCGGTAGTGTCGCGGGCTCCCATGGGAGATGAGCTGGCTAGGCGCGCCGTCGACGGCGATACGGACCGTCATCGGGAGGCGCCGGATGGTGTCGATGTAACCCGCCTCCTGGAGCTGCCGCGCCGCCCAGCCCGCGCTGGCCCAGAACGGGTCGTCGAACCACTCGCCGGGGAGCGCCGGATCTCGTTCGACCCACATCCGCATCAGGTCGTCGTGGTTGCCCAGCGTGCAGCTCCCCAGGTGCTCACCCAGGAGCCGCATGGCCTCGACGTTGCTCGGCCCCCGGTTGACGATGTCGCCGTTGACCACCACGCGGTCGACGTGCACCGTCGCGAGGTCCGCCAGCACGGCCTCCAGCGCCGGAACGTTGGCGTGGATGTCGGCGATGATGGCGACCCTCACGGTCTTCCACTGTACCAGGGCCCCCCGCGCCGGCCTCAACCAAGCGCCGTCTCGGCCGCCCGGCGCATCACGGCGACCGGCGCCGGGCGCTCGAACCAGCGCTCGAAGGAGAGGGCACCCTGGTGCACCAGCATCGGCAGCCCGTTCAGCGTGACGAGCCCGGCACGGCGCGCTCGCGCCAGGAGCCGGGTCTCCGGGGGGCGGTAGACGAGGTCCACCACGGCGCCCTCCCGTGGAAGCACACCGTGGGGAAGCGGGTCGACCGCCTCCGTCGCCCCTTCCATGCCCGCCGGCGTCGCGTGCACGAGCAGGCGCGTGTCCCGCACCGATGCCGCCAGCTCTCCTCCACGCACGACGCGGACCTCCCCTTCGTCCACCAGCTCGGCGGCCAGGCGCTCGGCCCGCGCGACGGTGCGGTTGTAGAGGCTCAACCGCGCTCCGGCGCGAAGCAGCCCCACCGCCACGGCTCGCGCGGCCCCGCCCGCCCCCAGGACCAGGCAGGACACCCCGCGCGGGTCCAGACCCAGCTCGGCGAGCGCCCGCAGGAACCCCTCGACGTCGGTATTGTCGCCGACCAGGCCGTGGCCGGTCGGCGTGATGGTGTTCACGGCTCCGACGGCGCGGGCCGCATCGGTGAGGCCGTCCAACCACGGGATCACGGCCTGCTTGTGCGGGATGGTCACGTTGGCACCGGCCACGTCGGGAGCCCGGAGCGCGGCCACCGCGTCCGCCAGCCCCTCCGGCGCCACGTCGAGCGCCCGGTAGTGGGCGTCGAGCCCGAGCTCGCGGAAGGCGGCGTTGTGCATCGCCGGGCTCAGCGAGTGCCCGGCGGGGTGGGCGAACAGGAGCACGCGGCGCGTCACGGTAATGCTGCGGTTCCGAGGTTCCCGCGGCCGCAGCGGACCGCGCGCAAGGAAACGTCGGCGATCACACTCAGGCTGCAGCCGCCGGCTGCGCCTGGGCGCGCAGCACCTCGAGGGTGTACTCGACGTCCGCGTCGCTCACCTGGTGGTGCGTTACCAGCCGCACGCGTCCCGGCCCCATGGCGCTGAAGCGCACCCCCTGGGCCGCGCAGCGATCGGCGAAGGCCTGACCGTCGGCCACGCGCAGGAACACCATGTTGGTCTGGACCGTGGCAAGGTCGATCTCGATGCCGGGCACGCCCACCAACCCTTCGGCGAGGCGACGGGCGCGCGCGTGGTCTTCCCGAAGGCGTGGCGGCATCGTCTCCAGGGCGTACAAGCCCGCCGCCGCCAGCACGCCGGCCTGGCGCATGCCGCCGCCCAGGACCTTCCGGTAGCGGTGCGCCCGGGCGATGAACGCGCGGCTCCCGAGCAGCACGCTCCCCACCGGTGCGCCCAGCCCCTTGCTGAGGCAGATCGAGACCGAGTCGAATCCGCTGCAGATCTGGTCGATCCCCACCTCGAGCGCTGCGGCCGCGTTGAACGCCCGGGCACCGTCCAGGTGGACGGGGAAGCCCTCGTCGTGCGCGAGCTTGGAGACGGCGCGCGAGACCTCCAGCGGCACCACCGTTCCTCCGGCCACGTTGTGGGTGTTCTCCAGCGAGACCAGCCCGGTCGGCGCCTGGTGCGGGCTGCGGTGGATGGCGGCGCGCACGTCCTCGACGCGCGGTACGCCCGCGGGCGCAGGCACGATCCGGGGTACGACGCCGCTCACGACCGCCAGCGCGGCCAGTTCGTACTCGTAGACGTGGGCACCCTCGGGCACGATCACCTCTTGCCCGCGCTCGGTGTGCGTCGCGATGGCCACCTGGTTGCTCATGCTACCGCTGGGCATGAAGAGGCCAGCCTCGAAGCCGGCCCGCTCGGCCAGCACGCTCTGCAGCCGGTTGACGCTAGGGTCCTCGCCGTAGACGTCGTCCCCCACCTCGGCCTCCGCCATGGCCTTGCGCATGGCCGGAGTGGGTTTGGTGACGGTGTCGCTCCGAAGGTCGATGACGCGCATGGCGGCATGCTACCCCACGCTCATGCGTCGTCAAAGAGCTCCCGGTACTCGCACAGGGTGGACACGTCGACGTTGCCGCCGCAGATGACCAGGACCAGCCGGGCGTCCTCGCCGATGCGGCCCTCCCGGCGCAGCCGTCGCGCCGCCGCGACCGTACAGCCGGCCGCCAGCTCGGCAGCCACCTTGGCGCGCTCGAGAAGCCAGCGCGTGCCGGCGTAGGCCTCGGCGTCGGACACCACCACGACCTCCTGAGCGAGCCGGCGCACCACGTCGAGCGCGAGATCGGAGGTCGTGGGTGCGCCCAGCGTATGCGCCAGCGAGGTCGGCGTGATCGTCACCGGGCCCCCGGCGGCCAGCGAGCGGGCCATCACGTCCGCGCCCTCGGTCTCCACGCCCCACACGCGAACGGAGGGCCTTCGACCGACCAGGGCTGTGGCAACGCCCCCGAAGAGCCCCCCTCCGCCGATGCTGAGCACCACGTCCGTCGCGTCCGGCAGGTCCTCGACGATCTCCAGGCCGAGCGTGCCGTTGCCCGCCATCATGGATGGGGGAGCGAACGGGTGGAGGGCAACATGGCCGTTGTCGCGAATCTGCTCGAAGCGCTCGAACATGGCCGGCATGTCGGGAACGAGCTCCACCTCCGCACCGTAGCCGCGGGTGGCTTCCAGGTAGTTCGCCGGCGTCGCCTGCGGCATCAGGACGCGGCAACGAACCCCGAGCTCGCGGGCCGCATAGGCCGCCCCCTGCGCGAAGTTGCCCCCGCTCATCGCCACCACTCCCCGCTCCCTCGCCTCGGGAAGCGCCTCCAAGAGCTGCGCGAAGGCGCCACGCGGCTTGAACGAACCGGTCTTCTGGAAGAGCTCCAGCTTGAGCCAGACCTCGCAGCCGAGCTCCTGCGACAGCGTGTCGTTGTGCTCCAAGGGCGTGCGCCGGACGTAGGATGCGATCCGCTCACGTGCCGCCTCGATGGCCGCGAGATCCAACATGGCGCCTCCTTCCGCGTACCTCGCTCGCGCGAGGCCCGCTCAGCCGGCGGCTATTCCCGGGGAGACGACCCGGGGCCCGCGCTCGTCTGCCAGCCACGCCTCGAACGCGGCCAGCCCGCGCCGGTACATGGCGGCACGGCGCTCCTTCTTGCCCTGCCCCTTACGTTTGGGGGCGGCGGGCACCAGCCCCCAGTTGGCGTTCATCGGCTGGAAGCCGTCCGGGTTGGCGCCGGCGAGAAAGCGTACCAGCCCGCCGAGCATGCTCTCCTCCGGAGGGACGACGGTCTCGAGGCCGAGCGCTCGCCGTGCCGCGTTGGTGCCCGCCAGCCAGCCCGTCGCCGACGACTCGAGGTAGCCCTCGGTACCCGCCAGCACCCCTGCGGTGAACCAGTCGAGATGGTCGCGAAAGGCGAGCGTGGGGTGCAGCAGGCGCGGCGCGTTGAGGTAGGTGTTGCGGTGCATGACGCCGTAGCGGACGACGTCGGCGTGCTCGAGCCCGGGGATGGCGCGCACCACCTCCTTCTGGTCGCCCCACTTGAGCCCCGTCTGGAACCCGACCAGCGACCACATGCGACCCTGCGCGTCCTCCTGGCGAAGCTGGGCCACGGCGAAGAAGCGCTCGCCCGTCTCGGGGTGCTCCAGGCCCACCGGTTTGAGCGGACCGAAACGAGGCGTGTCGTACCCCCGCCGCGCCAGCTCTTCGATCGGCATGCAGCCCTCGAAGAACTCGAGCTTCTCCCAGTCGTGTGGCACGTGCTTGCGTGCCGCCGTGAGGGCCTCATGGAACAGGTCGTAGCGCTCCCGCGTGAAGGGGAGGTTGAGGTAGTCGGCGGCCTGGCCGTAGCGTCCCTTGCGGAAGGCGACGCTCATGTCGACGCTGTCGATGTCGATGACGGGTGCTGCGGCGTCGTAGAAGCCGAGCAGCTCGGTTCCGAGCCGCTCGCGGAGAGCGGCCGCAAGGGCGTCGCTGGTGAGGGGGCCCGTCGCCAGGACCACGATCCCCTCCGGCAGCTCGGCGAGCTCCTCGTTGTGGACCGTGATGCCGGGATGCCCGCGCACGGCTTCCGTGACCCGCTTGCTGAAGGCCTCGCGGTCGACTGCCAGGGCCCCACCGGCCGGTACGCGACAGGCGTGGGCACTCTCCATCACGACCCCGCCGGCCGCCAGCATCTCGGCCTGAAGCAATCCCTTGGCGTTGGACTCTCCCTCGCCCCCGAAGCTGTTGGAGCACACCAGCTCCGCGAAGTCACCGGTCTGATGGGCCGGCGTCATGACGACCGGCCGCATCTCGTGCAGGTGCACGCGCACGCCCAGGCGCGCGGCGGCGAGCGCCGCGTCACTGCCGGCCATGCCGGCCCCGATCACGCTGATGGAGGGTGGGGTCTGACCCATGCCGCGAGTGTAGCAGCGCGCCGCAGGGCGGCGCGGCCTCGGCCGCGACGGGGGCGGCGGCAAACGAGGACCACCCCGCATCGCAGGGTGGTCCGTGGGTTCCTCGCAGGCGTTCAAGGGGGGGGTACGCCAAGCCGAGCTTCCTGATCGGCCTAGGTCCAGAGTACGTCGGCAAGAGGAGAACGGGATGACGAAGAGGTGAAAACGCTGAGTCGCTCGCTCGCGTCCTGGACAGCCTTGGGCCCGGTTAGCCCGCCCCTGCCGCACGGCCTGTCGAGCCGTCTACACTAGGTGTGAACGGGAGGCGCCATGGACCCAACCCCACCGGCCGAGTCGATCCAAGAGGCCATCCCCAACAACCACTGCTGGGGCTGCGGCACGCTGAACCCCGTGGGCCTGCACATCCACAGCCACTTCGAGGGCGACGAGTCGGTCTGCGTGCACGTGCCCGGCGCCGAGTTCATGGCCGGTCCGACGCACGTTCTCAATGGAGGCATCCTGGCCACCCTGGTCGACTGCCATTGCGTGTGCACGGCCATCGCCGACGCCTATCGCAGCGAGGGGCGCGCCGTCGGCGAGCCTCCGGAGATCTGGTATGCGACCGCGAGCCTGCACCTCGACTACCGGCACCCCACGCCGCTCGGCGGACCGGTAACCCTGCGCGCGAACATCACCGGGCGCTCCAGCCGTAAACGCACGCTTCGCTGCCGCGTGGACGCCGGTGGCACCACCACGGTCGAGGCGACGGTCGTCGCCGTTCGTGTGCCGCCGGAGTGGCGCGATCCGAACGGGCACGTGCTCCCGCGCAACGGCCACGGGGCCGGACCCGACCCTCGCGAACCGTCGTGATCCGCGGCCTGGTCAGGCCGCCCCGCACGCGGGTGGCGTCGTTGACGCTGCTGCTCGCGCTTCTGTCGGGCGCCGCACAGGCCCAGCCCGCCCCCGTGTGGCACGCCCTGTACCTGGGCACGGCAGGTTCCGCGCCGGTGGTGCTCGACCTCACGGTGCAGGGCCAGCATGCGATGGCTCGCCTGCTCGACAACGCCGGCGCCGTCACCCTCGAAGGGGACGGCACCGCCGCCAACGACGGCACCATCACGGTGACGCTGAAGGACTCCCGGGGACAGGTGAACGGCGTGATCCGCGGGAGCCGCTCTTCGGGGCCGAACGACGACGGGCGGACCTTCCATGGGGACCTCGGCCTCGACGGGACCTCGCGGACTCTCGACCTCCGGAGGATCGCGCAGTTCGTCGACGTGGACGTGCGCGAGGGCCCCATCCACGTACAGATGGGCTACCCGAGCTTCGCGGGCGACACCCTCGGTACGTTGAACCCCGAGATCGAGCCTGGCGCTCGCGCACGCCTGGAATCGTTCGTGGCTCAGGGGCGACAGGCGCAGGCCGCCGGCGAGCTCTTCCACAGCTGGGAGCTGGTGAGCTCCGTGCGGATCGAGGGGATGGCCGGCAGCTACGTGAGCCTGCTGACCCAACGCTATGCCTACACAGGAGGGGCGCACGGCAATCACACCTTCAGTGCCCGCACCTGGCAGGTCGGCATGCCCGGCCCACGCAGGCTCGCCCTGTCCGACCTGTTCCGGCCCGGGGCCCCCTACCTCGCCCGGTTGAGTCCGCTGGTGCTGGCCGATCTCCGGTCGCAGAACGCGACCTGGGTGGTGGACGGCCAGGTCGCCAGCCTCACGGCGAAGGATCTGGAGTTGTTCTCTCTGACGCCGGGCGGGCTCGCGTTCACGTTTCCCCCCTACGCCATGGGCCCCTACGTACAGGGAACGTTCACGGTGGTAGTGCCGTACGACCGGCTGCTCGATCTGGCGCTCCCGAACGGAGCGCTCGACGCGTTCGCGAAGCCGGTGCCATGAGGTAGGGCGACGACTTGCCTCGCGGGAGGCCTCGAAGTAGCCTGAAGGGCGTGCCGGACGCATTCAGCTGGCGCCATGGGCGCGGCGAACCGAGCCGGCACGGACCACGGGAGGTGGCATGCCGGACGAGACCATCGCCTTCAGGACGGAGATCACGCAGCTCCTGGACATCCTCGTGCACTCGCTCTACACCGAGCGCGAGATCTTTCTTCGGGAGCTGTTGTCCAACGCTTCGGACGCGCTGTACCGCTTCAAGCTCGAAAGCCTCACCCAGGACGAGATCGCCGATCCGGCCGCGGAGCTCGGCATCTGGCTGCGCCCGGATCCGGACGCGAACACGCTCTCGGTGCGCGACACCGGCCGCGGCATGAGTCGCGAGGAGCTGGTGCAGAACCTGGGCACCATCGCACACTCCGGGGCACGCTCGTTCGCCGAGGCCTTGCGTGAGCTCAACCAGAGCGACACCACCTCCGCACGCGACCTGATCGGCCGCTTCGGAGTGGGCTTCTACAGCGTGTTCATGGTGGCGGAGCAGGCCGAGGTGCTGTCGAGGAGCCTCAGGCCCGCCGAGGAGCCGGCCCACTGGCGCTCGACCGGCGGAGGCAGCTTCGACGTGGGAGCCTCGGAGAGCCGCGAGCGGGGGACCGAGGTGGTGCTCACGCTCAAGGAGGACGCCCGGGAGTTCCTCGAGCCGCAGCGCTTGCGGCAGGTCGTGCGCACCCACTCCAACTACGTCCCCTTCCCCGTCTACCTGTGGGAGAACGGGGCATGGACCCAAGTCAACGACCAGACCGCGCTGTGGCGGGAACGGCCCGGCAGCGTCACGGAGGAGCAGCACAGCGCCTTCCTGGGGCAGCTCCGCTTCGGCGCGGACGCTCCCCTGGTCACGGTCCACCTCCAGACCGACGTCCCGCTGCAGTTCTACGCCCTGCTCTACGTGCCGTCGCATCGTGACCCCATGTTGTTGCGCGACCCCGACGGCAACGGGCTCCGGCTCTACGCACGCAAGGTGCTCATCGAGGAGCACAACCGCTCGCTGCTGCCCCGCTACCTGCGCTTCCTGGTCGGCGTGGTGGACGCCGAGGACCTGCCGCTCAACGTCTCGCGCGAGACGGTGCAGTCGACTCCGGTGCTGGGGCGGATCCGTTCCGTCCTCACCAAGCGCGTCATCGGCGAGATCGCCCGTCTCGCCGAGGAGGACGACGAGCGGTTCGACCGCTTCCTGGCCGAGTACGGAGCCTTCTTGAAGGAGGCCGTGGCGACCGACCCCGGCCGCGACGAGCGCATCCCCGACCTCCTCCGCTTCCGTACCACCCGCGGCGAGAAGGTCTCTCTCCGGGCGTACGTCGGCCGCATGGCGGAGGGTCAGAACGACATCTACTACGTGCAGGCCGACGACGTGCAGGCCGCGTTGGCGAGCCCCCACCTGGAGGCGTTCCGGCACCGCGATCTGGAGGTTCTGGTGCTGACCGAGCCCCTCGACGCGTTCCTGCCGATGGGCCTGCCCAGCTACCAGGACCACCCGCTCCGCGACGTCGGAGAGGCGGGGCTCGAGCTTCCCCCGCGGCCCGGCCCGGCAACGGGCGGGGCCCACGTCGGAGCCGACGAGCTCGACGACGTCACGTTCGGAAAGGTCCTGGACCGGGTCCGGTCCGTGCTCGGAGACCGGGTGGCGGAGGTCCGCGAGAGCCGGGTGCTCGAGACGAGCCCTGCGCGCCTGGTGGCGCCGGCGGGCGCGCCGGCGGGCGTGGAGCGGCTGCGTCGACTCACCGAAGAGGACTACCGTGCCGCGCCCCGCGTGCTGGAGCTCAATCGCCGTAGCGAGCTGATCCGTCAGCTGGGCCGGCGGCTGGCGGCCGCTCCGGACGACGCGCTGGTGCCCGAGCTGGTCACGCAGCTCTTCGAGACGCAGCTCATGCTGGAGGGCTTGCACCCCAATCCGGCGACCATGGCGACGCGTATCGAGCGTCTCCTGACGGCGGCCAGCCTGGCACCGGCCACAACGTCCGGGCCGGCAGAGACCGCCAAGACCGAGACCTCGCAGGACGAGCCGGCCACCGAGGAAGCGGGCCCGACACCCGACGACAGCGAGGGCCGCACGACCGAGGAGCCGTGAGCCTCGCGCCGCAGCGCCACCGCCACGGGAGCGGTCCGCCGGCGCGGCCCCGCCGTCAGAGCAGACTGCGCCGACGGGGCCGCAGGCGCTGCAGCAGCCACAGCACGACCGCGAGCAGGACGAGCGCGCCGCCGAAGCCCAGCACGATGAGGTAGTTGCGCATCGGGAGCGTCCACACGTCTGGGGGCAGGGCCTTCGCCACGTAGCGGGCGGTCGTGAGGAAACCGCCCAGCATCCCGAACTGTGCTAGAGCCGCCTGCGGCGCCGCAGCGGCTTCGTGCAGCGACGTCATCCGGCTGAAGGCGTAGCTGCCGCCGGCTGCGCCCAGCGCCACGGCGATCCCCGCGTAGACGAGGCGCTGGAGGCCCGGGGTGGTGGCGAGGAGCACGATCAGGAACAGCAGGGCCACGGCACCCGTCAACCAGGTCCAGGCCAGGTAGCGCCGGTGGGCCCCCGCGGAGAAAGCGGTCAGCAGGCGGGCAACGTGCTGCACCTTGGTCTTCTGGTCGTTGCGGGTCATGAGGGAGACGATGGCGCCGGGCCCCTGCTCGTAGCTGCGCTTGGCCAGCGCGTCGAGCACCGCGGCGTTCGCTTGCTGCTGACTCAGGCCGGCCAGCTGCGACGCAGGCAGGAGGCCCGCCAGGCTCTCGCTCTTCTGCTGGTTGCCCTGGATGGCCGCCTTGGCCTCCGCCAACCGTGAGGCGATGGCGTCCCGGTGCCCCAGGAAGAGCATCGCGTAGAAGCCGTGGAGGCTCGCGGGCACGCCCTGCTGCAGCGCCTGGTCGAAGCGCGCCCGCAGGTTGGAGTTGACCACCTTCTGCCGCGTCGCCTCCATCCCATCGGCGAGGACCCCGTCGGCCAGCTTGGAAACGACGAGCTCGCCGATCTGGCGGTCGGTCATCGTGCGGATCTGGGCCGGCGCGACGTACTCGAAGATCCCGACGATCGGTTGAACCGGCTGGCCGGGGTGGTCGGCCGCCTGCTTGGGCCAGTCCGCGAGGCGCGAGCCGTTTTCGAGGCCGGAGGGCAGCATCTCGTTGCCCAGGCCGGCCCGAACGAGCTCGAGCACCGTGCCCTGGAGCGCCTGCTGGAGCTGGGCCCGCATCCCGCTGTCGGTGACAAGCGCGAGGGCGCCGGCGCTACCCCCCTGGATGGTCTTGTCGGTCAGCACGCCGGCGATCCGGTTGATCGCCTCGTCGACGGTGAAGGTGGGCACCTCGGTCGGGTCGGCGTAGACGTCGACGCCGGGCAGCAGCGTGAGCTTCTGCCCGGGCTGATAGGCCGCACCCGTGCGCACCGCCAGGCCGGCCCCGCCCGAGCCTTCCGGCATCAGCGTGAGCCGAAGCATCTCGTGGAGGACGGGGAGCGCGCGCGAACGGACGGTCAGCTCGCTCAGACTGAAGGTCAGGGTGGCCACCGCCAGACCGAGCACCAGCACGATCGCGCTCAGCCACTTGACGTCGCGTTGCCAGGCGGGGCTTCGTTCGGAACGCAGCATCGACTCCTCATCCTCGGGGCCACCACCTCCGGCGCCCCCGGCCCGCGAGCGGGCGATGGGGTCAGCTTACCGTGCCGGCCGCTGAGAGGGTCGGCCCGGCAGCGGCCGCTCGCCGGGGCGGCGCGTACCATGGAGCCATGAGCGATGCGTCCCGCAAGGCCGTCACCATCGTGCCTTTGCTCGGCCCCCTACACGTGCGCCTGCCGCAATACAACGCCGTCAGCGTGCTGCGTTCGGTGCAGGCCTTCCACCCCTCCGTGGTGGCGCTGGCCCCGCTCAGCGAGGGCGAGCTCCAGATCCCTTCGTGGCAAGAGTGTGCCGAGCTGCCCCTGCCCCACACGGTAGTGCCCTGGGCGCGCCGCACCGGGACGCCCCTGGCCGAGATCGGCGCCCCTCCCCCCGACGAGAACGCCGAGGCGGACTTCCGGCGCTACCTCGAGACGTTCGATGGCGGCAGGGCGGTCCTGGCGTCGGTCGACGCCGACGAACGCCCGATCCGCGACCTCCTGGACCGCCCGCTGACGCTGGACAGCGTGCTGGACGAGCTCGTCCCGGCGGTCGGGCGCTTCCAGGAACGGCGTCGCGACGCGTTCGGGGAGGGGCCTGGCACGGGCTTCCAGGAGCAGCGGGCCACACGCATGGCCGAAGCCGTCCTGCGCCTGGAGGGCGAGCGCGTCGCCGTGCTCGCCTCGGTCGACGACCTGCCATCGCTGCTGGCCGGGCTGAAGGGGCGGGCCGAGCTCGTGCGTCCGCCGTCGCCGCCGGTCGACGACGCGGTCCGTCGGCGCAGCCTGCTGGACTACGCCATGCGCGGGGAGGCGTCCGATCCCGACGCGTTGCTCGCGCAGTTGCAGGAGATCGACGGGCCGGAAGCCCGCTACCTGGAGGCGAACGTGCTGCTCCAGAGCGGCGAGGAGGGGGCGGCCCTCGAGGTGTTGGAGCAGGCCAGCACGCTGGACTTCGTGGAGCCGTACTACCTTCCCGGCTTCCTGCTCACCCGCCTCGGTCAGCTCTACGACCTGGCCGGCCGCCGGGATGCTGCGCTTCGCGCCTATCGGGGGGTACGGGCTCTGAGTTTCGCTCCATCCGAAGCGCTGGTCACGGCCGAGGCGGGCCTCGAGGAGCCCTTCGCCCTGAGCGGGGCCGAGACCGCCACCGCCCGCTGAGCCACGCGCGCACCGGCGGCCCGCCGACGGTCGTCCAACGCGTCCGGCGCGAAGCTCTCTCGAGTACAATCGCGACATCCCAGTCGTGGTCGACGGTTCTCGTCCGACCGCGGAGCACGACGAGGCCATGGGTGGCCGCGCGCTTGGGGGAAGGGGTCGAGAGGCTTGAAGCGTCGGACCATCGTCGTGGCAGCATCGGTCGTCGCGTTGACCCTGGCCGCCGCAGTGTCGTACGTGGCCTCGCAACTGGCTCTTCCCCTGGCTGCGCTGGCCCTCACCGCCACCATCGCCGGCAGCGGCTCGCGGCTGCCGGCGTGGCGGCTCGCCGCGGTCGGCAGCCTGCTCTGGACGATCGAAGAGGGCATCTGGGCCATCGTGAGGCTCTCGGGCGGTCCCGCCCACCTGGTCCTTACCGACGTCGCGGCGTACGGCGGCACCGCCTTCTGGGTGGCGGCGCTGGTTCTGCTCAGCGGGCGGCGATCTCCGACCCTGCTCTCGCTGCCCTTCCTGCCAGCCCTGGGGCTGCTGGTGTGGATCGACACGCGGAACGTGCCTCTCGTGCAATCGCTGCGCTTCCCCGTGGTCGACATCCTCCTGGTGCTGGCGACGCTTCCCGCGCTCGAGGCGGCGCTCCGCGGCCGCGCCTCCGAAGGGCGGCTGCTCTGGACGTTCGGCTTCTTCGTGCGCGCGCTCACCGCCGGCACCATGAGTTGGCTCTATGCCGTCCCCGGGCTCGGCCACGAGTTCTACGTCCTGTGGCTGCTGCCGTACGCCTTCGTGGCGATCGGCGTGGCCATGGAGCTCAGCGACCAGGAATCCGGCCTGTGGGCGGTCGCCGCCACCGTCGTCGGGCTGGAGACGGTCACCGGGACCATGCTGATCGTGCTCTACCGCAGCGGGCTGATCAGCAGTTCCGCCGCCGTAGGCATCGTCGTACTGCTGGCGTACGTGCAGTTCGTGGGCATCATGCTCGTCTTGCTCTCCGACCGCCAGCGTCGCATCCACGCCGAGCGCGAGCTCAAAGCCTGGGGAGAGGTGATCGATCGCGTCATCACCGTCGAGCCGGGCGAGCTCGGCACCGTCGGGACCTTGCGGGCCCTTCTGGAGGCGCTGGCCGCCCGCATGCCGAACGTCAGCGGCGTCGAGGTCTACGCCGACGCTCGGCTCCGCGCAGGCGAGCCGCACGGCTACGCCTTCCCGTTGGTCAGCGCGGGCACCGAGGTGGGCCGGCTCTACTTCACGGGGCAACCGCGTGAGACCGCCGTACTCGATGCCGTGACGCCGTTCCTGGCCGGCCGCATCCAGCAGGCGCTCGACCAGGCGGAATGGCGCACCCGTGCCATCACCGATCCGTTGACGGGCCTGCTCAACCGCCGCGGCATCGATCTGCACTCCACCGAGCTGCTGCTTCGCTCGCGGGATCACGCCCGGCCCGTGACGGTGGCCATGCTCGACCTCGATCACTTCAAGCGGGTGAACGACTTCTACGACCACGCCACCGGCGACTGGGCCCTGCGCAAGGTCGCCGGCATCCTCGAACGGCACCTCCGGCAGCACGATCTGGCCGCGCGCTGGGGTGGCGAGGAGTTCCTCGTGATGCTCTACGACGCCGACCGCAGCAACGCGATCGAGGTCGTCAAGCGGATCCGGGCCGAGCTCCGAAGCCTGAGCCTTCGCCCCATCGCATGGCCCTTGACGCTCTCGGTCGGCATCGCGGGCGGCGAGGTGGCCGACGGCGCGGCGACGCTCGAGAGCTGGATCCGCCACGCCGACCGTGCTCTCATCCAGGCCAAGGACGGCGGGCGCGATCGGATCGAAGCGGTCGCCTGAGCCCCCACAGCCTGCCGCGCCGTTCTCGCCGCACGGCGAGCATCGTCGGACCGGGGCCGGACGATATGATGAGCCAGCCATGCGCGAGCTGCTCTACAACGCCGCCAAGCATTTCAAGCGGGGCCGGGCCCTGGCCGAGCGCGGTGACGTGCGTGCGGCCATGCTCGCATACCAGGATGCGCTGCGCGATCTGCACGCGGTTCGGCCGCAACGCATGCGCGACGTGCTTCTCGCCCAGGTGTACCTGTCACGCTTCCAGATCGGCCGCGACGTCGATCCGGACGCCGCGGACAGCGACCTCCGGATGGGGTACAGCTACGCCCGCACGACCCATGAGCCCACCGTTCGCCAGCTCGCGGAGGAGCTCTGGCGCGAGCGGCTGGGTGAGCTTCCCGATTCCGTGTCGGCTCCGGTCGAGCCCGGCTGATCCGGCCCCTCCTGGACCACGCTCGCTGGTCACGGCGGGTAGCATGACCGCATGACCTCCGACAACCTGCTCAAGCTCGCCCTCGCTGAAGAGGACGCCTACCTGTCGACCCTCCAGGCGCTCGTCGGCCTCGAGTCGCCCACCCGGGACAAGGTGCTCTGCGACAAGCTCGCCGATCACCTCGCGTCCGTCCTCACCGGTGACGGCTGGGAGGTGGAGCGGGAGCGGCGGGCCGAGGCCGGCGACGTGCTGGTGGCCCGATTCGGACCCGTCGCGGGACCGGCTACCTTGCTGCTGTGCCACTACGACACGGTGTGGCCGGCGGGCACGCTTGGCAGCATGCCCTTCCGGCGCGAAGGCGACCGTGTCCACGGCCCCGGCGTCCTGGACATGAAGGCCGGCATCGCCACCGCCGTCCACGCCGTCCGCTTGCTGCGCCGCGCTTCCGCGCGCCCGCGCGGACCGCTCACGCTGCTCGTCACCTCCGACGAGGAGACCGGCAGCCACCACTCGCGGGAACGCATCGAGCGCCTGGCCGAAGGGCACCAGCGTGTGCTCGTGCTGGAGCCCGGCCGCGACGACGGGGCCCTCAAGGTGGGACGCAAGGGCGTCGGGCAGGTCCGCGTGAAGCTCGCCGGACGCAGCGCCCACGCCGGCAACAACCCCGAGGACGGTGCCAGCGCCCTTCGCGAGCTGGCGCATCTGCTGCTCTACGCAGAGGATCTCGGCGATGGCGACGCAGGCACCACCGTCAACCTCACGGTGGCCCGTGGCGGAACCACCGGCAACGTGATCGCCGAGGAAGCGTCGGCCGAGATCGACCTTCGGGTCCTGCGCGCGATCGAGGCCGACCGCGTGCTCGGCGCGCTGGCGGCCTACGAGCCGCGCGACGCCCGCGTGACGGTCCAGGTCGTGGGCAGCCTGAACCGGCCGCCGCTGGAGCGCACAGAACGGAACACCGTTCTCTGGGAGGAAGCGCGCCGACTCGGCGTGTCGCTCGGACTGCAGCTCGAGGGCGCGGTGGTGGGTGGCGGCTCCGACGGCTCGTTCACCTCGGCCATGGGCATCGCGACGCTCGACGGGCTGGGAGCGGTCGGCGCCGGTCCGCACGCGCGCCACGAGCACATCCGGGTCCGGCCCACCCTGGAGCGCGTCGCCCTCGTGGCGGCGCTGATCGCTGTGGACGGCACCGACTCACAGAAGTCGGGCGAGGCGGTGCTACCCTGAGCCGCATGCTGGCTGTGCTCATCGCGGCCGCGTCCGGCGCGCTGCTGAGCCTGGCCCTGCCGCCGACCGGCGTGTGGCCGCTCTTCCTGGCCCTGGCCCCCCTGTTCGCGCTGGTCGCGCGTGCCCCCTCGGCACGGCGAGCGTTCTGGCTGGGCGCAGCGTTCGCGCTGCCCTTCTTCGGCATCTACATCCTGTGGCTGCCGCGCAGCTTCTCTCAACCCTCCATGCTGGGCCCGTTCTTCTGGGGCGTGTTCCCCCTGCTCCTGGCAGCGTTGTGCCTGATCTGGGGCGCGGTCACCTTCGCCGCCCGCTGGGTCGGCGGGCGCGGCCCGGGCACCCTGTGGCTGCTGCCGGGCTTCTGGGTGCTGACCGAATGGCTGCGCACCCAGGGCTACCTGGCGTTTCCCTGGGGAACGCTGGGCTACCTGTGGCTTGGCACGCCGGCCGCCCAGATCGCCAGTTCCATGGGCGTGTACGGCTTGAGCCTGCTCGCCGCGATTGCGGCCGCGCTGGTCGCCGCTCCGTTCGTGCCGCCCGATGCCCGCGCCGCTACGCTGTCGCCTGCCGCAGGCGGCCGCGCCCGCCTGCTGGCACCGCTGCTGGCGGTGGTGCTGGTAGGCGCAGCCATGGCCTGGGGGGCCACGGACCTCCGTCGGCCCCTCCCCACCCCGGACCGCACCGCCGTGCTGGTGCAGGGGAACATCGACCCCTTCGGGCGGGCCATCAGTCCGGCAGGGGACCTCGGCGTGCACACCGGCCTGACGCGGCGGGCGGTCGCCCGGCTCGGCCATACGCCCACCTACGTCATCTGGCCCGAGGGCGCGGTGCTCGGCTACGCCGTGCAGGGCGCTGCCGGGGCGGCGACCCGTGCCGCCATCCAGGCCAGCGCCCCAGGCGCCGCCTTCATCGTCGGCGGACGGGCGTTCGATGCCGGCAAGTACTACGACAGCGCCTTCAGCGTGGCCGATAGCCGCGTGATGGACCGTTACGACAAGGTCTACCTGGTTCCCTTCGGCGAACGCTGGCCCCTGCTCGAGACGGCGAAGCCGCTCTACCGCGCCATCTTCGGGCTGCTCCACCTGCCCATGCTGGTCAACACCACGGCCGGCCCGGGGCCGATCCCGCTGCGCACCCCCCACGGCCCGGTGGCAACCTACATCTGCTACGAGTCGGTGTTTCCACAGGTGCAGCGGGTGATGGTGCGAGACGGCGCGCGCGTGCTGGTCAACATCACCAACGATGCCTGGTTCTCCAAGGGAAACGGCGCCGAGCAGCACTTCGCCATGGGCAACATGCGCGCCATCGAGACAGGGCGCTACCTCCTTCGCGCCGGCAACGACGGCATCACCGCCGCCATCGATCCCCACGGGCGCGTGTTGGAGAGGCTCCCGCGGCACGTGGCGGGCGCCCTCACGGTCCGGTTCGCCTTCCGCGACACCCGGACCCCGTTCGTGCGTTTCGGGCGCTGGTACATTCCCGCCCTCACTGCGCTCACGGCGCTGGTCGCGCTGGTGGTGCTGGTGCGGCGGGCCTGAGCCGGGCCGGGCGCGGCACGCGGCCATCGGAGATCGACAGCGGCGTGCTTTAATGCGTGCGTATGAACGTCGTCATCGTCGGGGGCGGGGAGATCGGGGCCCTCATCGCCGAGTCTTTGCACCGCACCCACAACGTGACGGTCATGGACACGGAGGCCGAGCGGGAGACGGCGTTCGACACCATCGACGTGCAGTTCGTGCGCGGCAACGGCGCCGATCCGAGCGACCTCCGGCTTGCCGGGGTGGAGCGCGCCGACGCCTTCATCGCCTGCACCACCAACGACGATGTCAACGTGCTCGCCTGCCTGGCGGCGAAGGGGCTGGCGGACGTGGAGACGATGGCGTTCGTGACGCGCCAGCGCTACGTCGACGCCTTCGCCGCTTCCGGCGCCTTCGAGACCATCGGTCTGGCCATCGACCGGGTGCTGTGGCCGCAGCGCACCCTGGCCCATCAGATCGCCGACATCGTCCGCGTGCCACGTGCCCTGGCCAGTGCCGGTTTCGCAGGGGGCCGGCTGAAGATGCTGGAGTACCGCCTCGAGCCCAAGGATCCGTTCCTCGGCCGGCCGCTGGGCCAGGCCGAGGTGCCCGCCGGTGTCCTCGTCGCCGGCGCCATCCGCGGCGACGTCTTCACCATCCCCACGGGCGCCACGACCCTGCAGTCCGGCGACAAGGTCGTGTTCATGGGCTCGGCCGAGCACATGCGCGCGCTGGAGCGCCGCTTCGCCCCGCGCCGACGCTCCCTCAACGTGGCGGTGGTCGGTGGCGGCAACGTGGGCTTCATGGTCGCCGAGCAGCTCGCCGACGACCGGGCCAACATCACCATCATCGAGCAGAACGAGTCGCGCAGCGAGAAGCTGGCGCAGTGGCTGCCGCATGCGCTGGTCCTCAAGGGGGACGGAACCGATCTCGAGCTGATGCAGCAGGAGCGCATCGAGGACGCCGACGTGATGGTGGCGGTCACCGACGACGACGGCAAGAACCTGCTCGTCTCGCTGTTGAGCAAGCAGCTCGGCATCCCCAAGGTCATCACCCGGGTGGGTCGCGGCCGCAACCGACGCCTGTTCGAGCGGGTCGGCATCGACGCGCCCCTCACGCCCCGCGCCGCGGCGGTCCAGGAGGTCCTCAACTGGCTCC
This sequence comes from uncultured bacterium, assembly GCA_964536935.1. GTDB lineage: Bacteria > Deinococcota > Deinococci > Deinococcales > Trueperaceae > JASBRS01. The sequence continues at coordinate 38,552 of CAZIBD010000021.1, forward strand.
GCGTCGACGAGGTCGACCACCTCGCCTCCATCGAGGATCGCGCCGAGGTGATGGAGCTGAGCTACCCCGCGGACTGCCGGGAGGGGAAGGTCCGTGACATCGGCGCTCCACGCGACAGCCTGATCGGCGCCATCCTTCGGGACAAGACCGTGTTCGTGCCGCACGGCGATACCGTGGTGCGCCGCGGGGACCACCTGTTC
>CAZIBD010000021.1:38851-48365 GCA_964536935.1 uncultured bacterium
CGCGAGGCCCTGATCGCCGTGCTGGTCTCTTGGCTGGCCGTGCCCGCCCTGGGCGCGCTCCCCTATGTCGTCACCGCCGGGTTCGGTCCGATCGACGCGCTCTTCGAGTCGATGAGCGGCTTCACCACCACGGGCGCCACGGTGCTCTCCGACTTCACCGCCTTCCCCTCGAGCCTCTTCCTGTGGCGGGCGCTGTCGCAGTGGGTCGGCGGCATCGGCATCCTGGTCATCTTCATCGCCGTCTTTCCGCAACTCGCGATCGCGGGGCGCCAGCTCTTCTTCGCCGAGGCCCCGGGCCCCACCGAGGAACGCCTGACCCCGCGCCTGCGGCACACCGCGACCGCCGTGGTCACCGTTTATGCCAGCTTGACGGTGCTCTGCGCCGCAGCCTACGCGCTCGCCGGCATGACGCTGTTCGACGCCGTCGCCCACGCCTTCACCACGCTGGCCGCGGGCGGCTTCAGCCCCAACGCGCAGAGCTTCCAGGGGTACGCCAGCCCCGCGCTCGACTGGGTCGCCACCGTCTTCATGCTGTTCGCGGGCGCCAACTTCGCGCTGCTCTACCGCGGCGCCGCCGGCCGCCCGCGCGAGATCCTCCGCGACCCCGAGTTCCGCGCTTACGTCGGCATCGCCGTCACGGCCTCGTTCGTGCTGGCGGCGCTGCTGCTGGGAACCTACGGGCTCGCCGGCGCTGTGCGGCACGGCTTCTTCCAGGTCTTCAGCATCATGACGACCACGGGCTACGCTTCCGCGGACTTCGCCCAGTGGCCGCAGCGCGCGCAGGCCGTGCTGGTGGTGGTGATGTTCATCGGTGGCAGCGCCGGGTCGGCCGGCGGCGGCATCAAGGTGGTGCGCTGGCTCATCATCGCCCGCAACACCGCCCGCGAGGTGCGCCGGGCGCTGCATCCCCGCGCTGTGCTTCCGGTACGGTTGGGCCGGCGCGTGGTGCCGGAGGACGTGCTCCGCTCCGTGGCCGCTTTCATCACGCTCTACATCGGCCTCTTCGCGGCGAGCACGGTAACGCTCGTGCTTCTGGGGCAGGACTTCGTCACCGCCTTCACGGCGTCGATCGCCTGTCTGGGCAACATCGGGCCGGGACTGGCCCACGTCGGGCCGATGGTCGACTTCGGCGGGCTGCACCCGCTCAGTCGACTGCTGCTCACCTTCGACATGTACGCGGGACGCCTCGAGGTGGTCACGGTGTTCGTGGTGTTCACGTCCGGCTGGTGGCGGCGGCCCAAACGGCGCACCGGGGCCTCCTCGTGATCCGGCGCGCTCGATGGCCGGGGCGGTGGCGCGGTATGCTCACGCACGGTACGCGACGTGTCGCTCCGAGCCCCGTGCTCGTGGGCCCATCGAGGAGGTAGCATGCCCGAGCGCAGCGAGTCGGCGCCACGGGGGCCGAAGCGCTTCCCCCCGCCCGAGGAGTTCCGCGCCAACAGCGGGATCGACCGGGCGGAAGCGTATCGGCGCCTGTTTCGGCGGTCGCTCGACGAGCCGGAAGCCTTCTGGGGGGAGGCGGCCGACCGGCTGCACTGGTTCCAACGGTGGGAGCACGTGCTGGACTGGGACGAGCCGCACGCACGCTGGTTCGCGGGCGGGCGGACCAACCTCGCCTACAACTGTCTCGACCTGCAGGTCCAGCGCGGCCACGCCGACAAGGTGGCGTTCCACTGGGAGGGCGAGCCGGGCGACCGGCGAACCCTGACCTACAGCGACATGCTCTCCGAGGTCTCCCGCTTCGCAAACGCGCTCAAGGGTCTCGGCATCGGCAAGGGCGACCGCGTCGTACTGTACATGCCGATGGTGCCCGAGACCGCGGTCGCCATGCTGGCCTGCGCGCGCATCGGCGCGACCCACGTCGCGGTCTTCGCCGGCTTCAGCGCCCAGGCCCTGTCCGAGAGGATCGCGGAGGTCGGCGCGAAGGCGGTCGTCACCGCCGACGGGGGGTATCGGCGCGGCGAGGTGCTGCCGCTCAAGGCGCGCGTGGACGAGGCCGTCGAAGCCAGAAGCAGCGTGGCCGCGGTCGTGACCGTCAAGCGTGCCGGCAACGATGTGGCGATGCGAGAGGGGCGGGACCACTGGTACCACCAGCTGATGCAGCAGGCTTCCGAGAGCTGCCCGGCCGAGCCGCTCCCCTCCGAGCACCCCCTGTTCATCCTGCACGCCTCCGGCCCGGGTGGAAGCCAGAAGGGCCTGGTGCACGCCACGGGTGGCTACCAGACGTTCGCCCACCTCACCACCGGGCTGACGCTCGACCTGGCGCAGGACGACGTCTACTGGTGCACCGCCGACCTGGGCTGGGTCACCGGCCATAGCTACGTGGTGTACGGCCCGATGAGCCACGGGGCCACACAGGTGATGGTGGAGGGTGCACCCACCCACCCGAGCGCCGAGCGCTTCTGGGAGGTCATCGAACGCTACGGGGTGACCGTGTTCTACTCCACGCCCACCGCCATCCGGGCCTCACGGAAGCAGGGCGACGCGGCACCCGCGAGGCACGACCTCGGCAGCCTGCGCCTGCTCGGCACGGTCGGCGACACCATCGACCCGGACACCTGGCAATGGTACTGGACGGTCATCGGGGGCGAGCGCTGTCCGGTCGTCGACACCTGGTGGCAGACCGAGACCGGGGGCATCGCGCTCGCCACCGTGCCCGGCGCGCACGACGCCAAGCCCGGCGCGGCCGGCGTGCCGATGCCGGGCATCGACGCGGCGGTCGTGGACATCGAAGGGCGTGAGCTGCCCGCCGGCGAGGGCGGCTACCTGGTGATGAGGCGTCCCTGGCCCGGCATGCTCGCCACCGTCGATGGCGACGACGACCGCTTCCGCAACCAGTACTGGAACGAGATCCCCCACGCCTACTTCTCCGGCGACGGGGCGAGGCGCGACGAGGACGGCTACTTCTGGATCATGGGACGCGTGGACGACGTCGTCAACGTCTCCGGGCACCGGCTCGGCACCATGGAGGTCGAGTCGGCGCTGGTCGCGCACCCCGCTGTCGAGGAAGCGGCAGTCGTGGGCAGGCCCGACGAGATCCGCGGCCAAGCCATCGTCGCCTTTGTGACCCTGACCGCGAACGCCGAGCCCAGCCAGGAGCTCCGCGAGGAGCTGCGTCGGCACGTGGTCCGACTGATCGGCGGCATCGCCAGCCCCGACGAGATCCGCTTCGCCGACGCGCTCCCCAGGAGTCGCTCGGGCAAGATCATGCGGCGGCTCTTGCGGAACATGGCCTCGGCGTAGGCCCCTCACCCTTCGCGCGAGCGCCGCATGGCCGCGATCGACCGGGTCGGTCGCCGCCGTCCTCCCCATGAGCCTCCGGTGTGCCTTCCATGGCAACCACCGGGCACGCACCGTTCGATGAAGGCGTGAAGTCTCGCGCTTGACGAGCACGAAGCGCCATGAGACACTCCTCATGAAGGCCCGGAGCAAAGCCCTACCATCCCGCCGGGGAACGAGGCCGCCGAAGACGACTCGTGAAGGAGAGTCACCGTAGCGCGAGCACCAGGCCGGTGTGTGTCGGGTCCGATCCGTTCGGCGGAGGGCCGGTAGATGCGAACCGCCCCAAGGAACCAACGTCCACCTCATTTTCATCGCCGTGGCACGGTCGAGCCACGGCGTACCGGAGGGAATCTTCGTGCGAACACTCAAGCTGCTGGCCGGTGCGCTCACCCTGGGCGCGCTCGCCCTCGTCCTCACGTCCTGCGGCAGCAGCACCTCCCCGCTATCGTTCACCCTGTTCGTGCCCAACGGCATCAGTGCCCACGCCACCATCCAAGGTAGCGACGGGCACGTCATCTCCACCCAGACCGTCAACGCGGGCACCCAGCAGGTCGACCTGGCCGGCGTACCCCCCGACGCCCTCGTCACCGTGTCCATGTACGCGCCCAACGGCAACGCCAACCACGAAAAGGACTACTACAATCTGACGGTGCCAGCGAGCCTGGCGGTGGGCCATAAGGTCATGCTCGTCCAGCCCATCGACAACAACGTGCCCGTGACGGTCACGTTCACCTGCCCCGCCGGCGCCACGACGGTCTCATGGGCGGCCTCCGGCATCCAGAACGGCAGCTCGGTGGCGTGCAGCAGCGGTACGTTCACGGTCAACTCGTTCTCGACCGAGCTGCAGTCCGACGGCACGATATCGATCCTCCTGATCGCCTACAACGGCACGACGCCCGTCAGCTACGCGAAGAAGCTCGATCAGGACATCTCGAGCGGAACGATAACGGTGGCGTCCGGCGACTGGAGTACCGGCGCCCCGTCGACATACGCGTCCACGATGGACTTCCCTGCGTTGCCCGCGAACGAGGGCGCCAGCATGACCTTCCAGGCGAACGTGACGCGGCTCGGGCAGACCCTCGACGTGCTGCTGTCGCCGGCCAGCGCGGTCACCTCGACGACCGGTGCCACGTCCTTGAGTGTCAGCGCCCCTGGCGTGCCCATCAGCGGCGCCAGCTACAACCTCTGGGACACGTTCGGGCTCGACTACTCGGACTCCACGGGCCTGTCGTGGACCTCCCAGTCGCTCCACGCGCATCAGGCCACGTCGCTGCCGGCCCACCAGACCATCGACACCACGGCCAGCGACCTCTGGCCCACGCTCAACGACGCCCACTGGGTGAGCAACGGCGGCTCCCCCGCCCTCAGCTACCAGACGAACCCCGGCCTCAGCACGGCCACCTTCGCCATGGCCAATGTCTATGAGTAAGGACACCAGCGCTAGCCCCGCCGTCGTCCGCTCGTGGGCGTACTTCGGGAACCCCAACGCCACCGCGGGGACGTTCCAGTTCCCGCAGTTGCCATCTGCCCTGAGCGCCTACGTTCCCCATCCGGTCGCGACGCCCGCCGACAACCAGGCCAGCCTGGCCTACACCGACTTCGAGCCGCTGCTCGCCTCGACGGGTCTCATCGGCCTCGTCTCGGGAATGACCTCGTTTCCCATCGGCACGGTCGTGTTCGCCGCCTTCGGCCCCGGCAGCACCTCCGGCCTTCCGAACGCCTTCCACGTGGTGATGGCCAGCACCAACCACATCACCACCAGTGCAGTCGGCCCGGCCCGGCCCTACATCGGTCTGCGCTGACCTGGCCAACCGCCCACGTTGCAGCACCAGCGCGGCGCGCCCCGTCCCCGGGGCGCGCCGTTTCATGAGCCCCTCTCACGAGAACCTCACAGTCCCAAGTCAAACTCATTCCGAGTCGAAAGGCTGGGCCTCAGTCGCATGTCGGGGCCCGAGGGATCCAGGACGTGGGGGCGTCGTATGTGCCGCGCCTGCGTCGTCGCGTGAGCGGGCACCGGTTCACATCCGACCCAGACGGCAAGGCGCCCGGAACGCGATCCGCCAGCGGCCACCCGTACCCAGCGCGGGAGCGGGGTGACCGCGCCACCGCACGATCGGAGTCGTCCATGCCTCGCATCAGAGCGATCGCCCTCGTCCTCCTCCTCGCCACCCTCGCGCTGGTGCTGTCCTCGTGCAGCTCGTCCACCGGCTCCACGGCATCCTTCACGATCGACGTTCCCCTGGGGTCGACCGCTCACGCCACGCTGCAAGCCAGCGACGGCCACGTGCTCAAGACGGCGACCCTGTCCGCGAGCGGGACCGTGACGTTCGATGGCGCGCCCAGCGACTCGCTGGTGACCGTATCGATGCAGGCCCAGACCGGCAGCTCCTCGTCGACCCCCACGCAGGACTACGCGTCGCTCACGGTGCCGACCAGCCTGGCGGCGAACCACGACTTCTTCATGTTGCCGACGGTCTCCGGGGCGAACGTGACGGTGAGCGGGGCGTGCCCCAGCAACGCCACCAGCACGACCTCGATCCTGGTCTACGAAGGCGGGGGGACTGCGGCCGCCCCTGCAACCTGCACGGGGACGGCTCCCAACCTCACCTTCTCGACGACCCTGGGCGTCGATCCGGGCAACGTGGCGGCCGACGGCACGGTCAGCCTGGCGTTGCTGGCGTCCAACGGCGGGACGGCCGTCGCGACCGCGGGGCTGCTGAACCAGGCCTTCCCGAACAACGCCATCGCCGTCGCAGCCTCGGACTGGACGACCAGCGCCCCGGCGTCCAACAGCGCCACCCTGCAGTTCCCGGCCCTCCCGGCGAACCAGTCGGCCACGGCGAACTTCGGCGTCGCCGCGCTCGAGCAGGGTCTGCCGGTGCCGGTGCAGAATGAGGCGGGCGCCACCGCCGGCACCGGAGCCACGTCCGCATCGATGAGTGCAGCCTACGCGCCCCTCGCGGCTCCGAGCTACCTGGTCAACGAGTCGTTCAAGAACACCTTCAACAACGGTAGCCTGAACTGGTCCTCGACCTCCACCCGGCAACACTCGGTGACGTCGCTGCCCGTGAACGAAACGGTCGATACCCAGACCGACCTCTGGCCGCTGCTCCAGAGCTTCTCCTGGAGCTCGAGTGGCAGCGTCACGGTGGCCTACGGCGCCAACGCCGGGACCAAGGCCGCCACCTTCCGCAGCGCCCTCGTCGGCGTCAACGACACGGCCACCCACACCAGCAAGGCCTGGGAGTTCCTCGACGCTCCGGCGCCCGCCACGCCCGGCACGCTGGCCTTCCCCGAGCTGCCGGCCTCGATGAGCGCCTACGTTCCGACGCCCGTGGCGAGCGCCAACGGCAACAACTCTGCCGAGCTGTTCTTCACGGACGGGAAGGTGCCCATGACCGGACTGGCCGCGCTCGGCATCCTGACGCCCTTCACGTTCTTCGGCCCACCGACCACCGGCACGGGCAACGTCCACACGCTGCAGGCCTCCACCAACGCTCCGCTGAACCCGGCCTCGGTCGGAAACGGAGCAAGCGTTCCGCTCATCGGCCTGCGCTAGTCCCCGCGATCGTCCACGACGTGCCGCGTTCGAGCCTCTGGAACGCGGCACGTCGCGTTCGGGCCGCCGGATCGCACGGCCGCGCCACTGGCGCGACGCCGGATCATTCGGCCTCACCCGAGCGGCCGCCGGCCGAGCTCCGCGCGCTCGCGAGCGGATGCCCCGCGGGCACGGGCCGGCGCCGCGGCCGCAGCTCGCTCAGGAACATCGCGACGACCACCAGTCCGCCTCCGATCCAGCCGAGGAGACCGAGGCGCTCGCCCAGCAGGAAGAAGGCGAAGACGGCGGCGAATACCGGCTCCAGCACGAAGATGAGCGCCGCCACGTGGGCGGGCACGACGCGCTGGGCGTAGGTCTGCACCACCGCCACCAGGGCCGTGGCGATGGCGGCCAGGTAGAGGATGGCCAGGTAGGTCGTGAGTGGCACGTGGCGTAGCGCGCCGAGCTGCGGGATCGCCCACAGCCACGCCAGCAAGGCCATCGGGACGTGCTGCAGCGCTGCCAGCGACGTGGCTGAGGCGCGCCCGGCGACCTCGCCCAGGTAGACGATGTAGAGGGCGTACGCCAGGGCGGTCCCCAGGACCCAGAGGTCACCGTTGTTGACGGCGTCGACGCCGCCTCGCAACGTCATCAACCCGAGCCCGACGAGCGCCACCAGGGCCGCCAGGGTTGCCCGGCCCGCCACGCGGCGGCCGAGCCACGCCGCCGCCACCAACGGCGTGAGGATCACGCTCAGTCCGGTGATGAAGGCGGCCTTGGAGGCCGACGTCAGCGACAGCCCCATCGTCTGGGTCGCGAAGCCCGCGAACGCCAGCACCCCCAGCACCATGGCCGGGCGCACGGCACGCCGGTCGAAGCGCGCCCAGCTCAGGAGCAGGCCCGCCAAAGTGAAGCGCACCGCCAGCAGCAGCGGCACCGGGATGGTGTGGAGCGCGTCCTTGACCACGACGAAGGTCGTGCCCCAGATCACGGTGATCCCGACCAGCGCGGCGGCTCCCACGGCGGGCGGCATGCCCGACATTCTCGCACGGTGCGCGGCCCCGTGACACGTCGTCATACAATGGCGCGATGAACGGACTGCGCATCGGCTACGGCGAGGACGCCCACGCGCTGGCGCCGGGTCGCTCGCTCGTCATCGGTGCCGTCGAGATCACGGGGAGCCCCGTCGGCACCGTCGCGCACAGCGATGGCGACGTGCTGCTGCACGCCCTGTCCGACGCCCTGCTGGCCGCCTTCGCGATGGGCGACATCGGGCAGTACTTCCCGCCCTCCAACCCGAACTACCGCGGCCTCGACAGCCGAGTGATCCTTCAAACGGTGCTCCAGCGCCTATCCGACCAGGTGGGCACCTACCGGATCGTGAACCTGTCGGCGGTAGTCGTGCTCGATCAACCCCGGCTGGGCCCGACGCGGCGCGACATCCAGCGCCAAGTGGCGGGCGAGCTCGGCATCGACGCGTCCAGGGTGGGCGTCACCTTCAAGACGAGCGAGGGCATGGCGCCGGACTTCATCCAGGCGCGCGCCACCGTGCTGTTGGAGATGGAGTAGGGCTGCTGCCGCTCGGGCCGTCGCCCACGCGGACGGGGCCGCCCGTTCCACAGCGACCCCGCGTTCCAGCCTGCGACGGCGAAGGATGAGGCGGCTACGCCTCCTGCATCGCCACCATCACGCGCCCGTCCACGACCTCTACCTCGTAGAGTCGGATCTTCTTCACCGCCGGCAGCGTCGCCTTACCAGTGCTCAGCTCGAAGGTGGCGCCGTGGTGCGCGCACTTGATCTTGCCGTCCAGCAGCTCGGCGTCGTTCAGTGGGTAGCGGGCGTGCGTGCAGCGGTCCGGCAGGGCGAAGAACGCGCCGCCCTGACGGATCACCACCACGTCGTGACCGTCCAGCTGGATCGCCGTGATGCCGTCCTCGGGGAAGTCGTCGACCGCCCCCACGTCGGTTCGCGTCAGCGTGCTCACAGCTTCTCCTTGACGCCGGGCACGCCGAGCTTGGCCTGCACCACCCGCTCGACGTACTGCGCCACCTTGGGGAGCGTCACGCGGCTCGTCACCTCGTAGAGGAAGCCCGTCACGAGCACGTGCTCCGCCACCTCGGGCGGCAGCCCGCGGCTCATCAGGTAGAAGCGCTGGTCCTCCGGCACCGGGCCGGTGGTCGAGCCGTGCGAGCAGCGCACGTCGTTGGCGCCGATCTCGAGCTGCGGGATGCTGACCGCCTCGGACTCGGTGTCGAGCAGCAGGTTGCGGTTGGTCTGGTAGGCGTCGGTCTTCTGGGCCCCCGGGTCGACCACGATGATGCCGGAGTAGACGGCCGAGCTTGCGTCGCGGGCGGCGCCCTTGAACAGCAGGTCGGAGTGGGCGTGATCGGCGACGTGGTGCTGCAAGGTGTACTGGTTGAAGTGCTGACCCTTGTCGGCGAAGTACAGGCCCAGCATCTCGCTCTCGGCCCCCGGCCCCTCGAGCCGGCACTCGACCTCGGCGCGGGCGGCGTCGGCCCCCAGGCTCACCGTGAGCGACTCCAGCCGGGCATCCCGGCCCACGTGAGCGCGGAGCTTGTTCATGTGAGCAACGTTCCGGCTCCAGTTCTGCAGGCTCACGTAGCGCAGCTTGCCGCCGTCCTTGAGCACGATCTCGGTGGCGGCATCGTAGAACAGCCGCTCGTCGAACGGATC
>CAZIBD010000022.1:0-42955 GCA_964536935.1 uncultured bacterium
TGCCGCTGTTCATCATCCTGTGGCGCGTGTTCGTCAACTTCGAGTTCAACCAGGGCTTCCTGTGGTTGCCCGACCTGGGCCAGGCCGACCCGTACTACATCCTGCCGGTGCTCTACGTGGTGGTGATGCTGGCGACCTCGTACTTCTCGGCGCGCGGGAACCCGCAGACGCTGCGCCAGTCGATGTTCATCAACCTGATCTTCGTGCTGGTCATCATCAACTTCCCGGCCGGGGTGCTGCTGTACTATGTGGTATCCATGGTGGTGCAGGTTTTCCAGTACTGGCTGTTGAGCCGCGACCAACCCGTTGTCGCGGTACCCGCCAAGCGGGCGAAGTGAGGCGAGGGATTCGATGGACGATCGCGATCTCGACAGGTACCTAGAGGATCTCGGCATCAATATGGACGAGGACGACGAGCAGGAGGCGCTGCTGCCCGAGGAGGACGAGGGTTTCGAAGCGCCGATGGCCGTCCCCGCAGTCGTGCTCGAGGGCAGCCCCCGCGAGCGGTGCGAGGCCTTCCTCGTCGATCTGTTGCTCAACTTCGATCCCAGCTATGCCGTCGAGGTCGACGAGGTGGACGACGACGAGCTGCGCGTCGAGATCTACGGCGGTGATCCCGGCAAGATCATCGGCCGTGCGGGCCGAACGCTGGCCGCGCTCGAGTACATCACCAACGCCGTCATCAACCGCGACGAGGGCTCGAGAATCCGGGTCTCCATCGACGTGGGCGGGTACAAGCGGCGCCGTGACGAGCGCCTGCGCGGCGAGGCGCGCAAGGCGGCCGCACGCGTGCGCAAGACGGGCCGGCCGGTCGAGCTCGACGCCATGAGCGCTGCGGAGCGTCGCGTGGTCCACATGGCGCTCGCCGACGATCCCGACATCATCAGCGAGTCATCGGGGGAGGGCAAGAACCGCCACGTGGTGGTGAAGCCGGCACCCTGACCGGACGTATCATGAGCCATGCTGCAGCGCATCCGCGACGCCTGCGCGCGGGTGGCCGAGCGTGCGCGCTACGTGCGCATCGTCGGTGATGTCGAGGACTATCTGGCGACGTTCGATCGCAGCGCGCTGACGCGGCCCGCCTACGACCTCTCGACCCACTACCGCGGCGACGCCGACGCCACCGTCGCCTTCGTCCTGGTCCTGGACGCCATCAACTTCGGGTCGGGTTACTTCCCCGGCCTGCGGAAGGAGCCCGGGGTGTCCGGGTATGCCACGGTGGCCTCCGCGATCTCGCGCTGGTTCGTCCGGGACGGGGCGCCGACGGCCGACGCCTTGCGGCACCTGGACGGCGGGGGCGTGGCCGAGCTGCTCGGGCAGGACCTGGCGGACCCGCTGCGGGCCGAGCTCATGCGCCTGTACGCCGAGGCGCTGGCCGAGCTCGGAACCACCGTGCTCGAGCGCTTCGACGGCCGCTTCGGGGCGCTGGTCGAGGCCGCCTCGCACAGCGCCGAGCGGCTGGCGGCCCTGCTGGCCGAGATGCCCTTCTTCCGCGACGTGTGGGGCTACGACGGACTGGAAGTGCCGCTGTACAAGCGCTCCCAGATCACGGCGTCGGATCTTGCGCTGGCCTTCGACGGTGGCGGATACGGCGCTTTCACCGACCTCGACCGGCTCACGATGTTCGCCGACAACGTCGTCCCTCACGTCCTGCGGTGGGACGGTGTGCTGGAGTACGCGCCCGCCCTGGCGCGCCGCATCGACGCCGGCATCCGGTTGGAGGCGGGCTCGCCGGAGGAGGTCGAAGTGCGGGCCGTGGCCCTCCACGCCGTGGAACGTCTGGTGGCGGCGGCACACCGGCGCGGCTGGACGGCCTGCGCACGCGAGTTCGACGTGGCGCTGTGGGAGCGCGGGCAGCGCTCTCCCTATCGCGATCGACCGGCGCACCGGACGTTGACCACCGCCTACTGAGGGGCACCGCTCAGCACCAGGTAGCGCCATCCACGGGCCGGCAGGGCCACCTCGTGGCGGTAGCGTCGTCCAGTAGCCGCATCGGTCCACGTGCCGGCCGGCAGCGCCAGGTCGGCCGCCACGGCTCCCGCGTTGAAGGCGGCCAGCACACGCCCGTTTCCCTGGACGCCGCGAAAGAAGGCGAGCACGGCCCCCTGGCCGCGGTAGGCCAGCCACAGGGGGCTAGCGAGCGCAGGCAGCGTGGCCTTGAGATGGCCCAGGAGCGCGTAGTGCGCCTGCATGGCGCTGTTGCACGCCCCCCACTGCACCGGATAGCGCTCGAGGTCGCCGTTCTTCTGGCCCAGTTGCGCGCACTCGTCTCCCTGGAAGGTGACCGGCATACCGGGCATGGCGTAGAGCAGGGCGGACGCCAACCGCTGGCGTTCCAGCGACATGGCCGACGGAACGGCGCCCCAGTCCCCACCCCCGAGGTCGGTGAGCGACCGGGAGGTGTCATGGGAGTCGATGACATTGAAGCCCATGGCGGCGACCGACGTCGGGATCTCAGCCGCTATCCGGGAGAGCTGTGCCAGGGCCCAACGCCCGCCGAACAGCGGGGAGGCGCTCTTGGCGTACTTGAGCAACACGTCGCGCCCGAGGGCGTAGTTCATCAGGCTGTCGAACTGGTCGCCCTGGAGCCAGCTCGTGTCGAGGGTCCAGATCTCGCCGACCAGGTAGGTGTCGGAGCGCACCGACTTGACGGTGCGCCGAAGCGTTTTCACGAATCCGTGTCCGTCCACGAGAGCGTTCGGCGCGTCCACGCGGAGGCCGTCGAAACCGACCGTCAACCAGTAACGGGCGACCTCCAGGAGGTAGCGCTCCACCCCAGGATCGCTCAGGTTGAGCTGGGGCAGGCTGGCGATGCCCGACCAGCCGGCGTAGGCGGAGGCGTCCCCGGGCTCGAACGGCCACTTGCGGATGACGTACCAGTTCCAGTAGGGCGAGTCGGGCCCGTAGCGCACTACGTTCTGGAAGGCCCAGAACCCCACGCCGGTGTGGTCGGGCACGTAGTCGAACAGCACCCGCATGCCCAGGGCATGGGCGCGAACGAGGAGGCGCCGCAACGTCGCGAGATCGCCGAGGTGAGGGGCGACCTGCAGGAAGCTGCTAGCGTCGTAGCCGTGGGCCGAGCCGGCGGTCACGATCGGGTTCAGGTAGAGGACGGTGACGCCCTCGCGCTTCAGGTACGGCAGCTTGTCGAGGATTCCCTGGAGGTCGCCTCCGTAGTAGGCGTGGCAGCACAGATCGGCCGGCGGGGGCGCCGACCAGCTCGAAAGGACGACGGGCGTCGGGCCGCTCGCGTGCGGATCGACGCTGGCCTCGTCGGAGGCCAGCGCCAGCGTGTCGTTGGACGGGTCGCCGTTGGCGAACCGGTCGGGAAAGATCTGGTATCCCACGCTGGTCGCGACCCACGGTACAGCCGCCGGGACGTGGGTCGGCACCTGGTAGGGGCCCGCTGTGAAGCGGCCGCCAGCGCTCGGCGTCAGCTCGATGCGGTAGCGCCGAAGGTCGGCGGGTGCCCGGGCGATCCAGGTCTCATGGCCGGCGGACACGCCCTGGCGGACCATGGCGACGGGCGCCCCCTGGGGCGCCCCAGCGGCCAGCATCTGCAGCGACGCGGCGGCCAGGGCCCCCTCGTAGACGCGGACGCGAACCCACAGATTGCCGCCCGCACGCGACAGGTCGACGGGGTCGGAGGGGACGTGGTGGAAGCCCAGCGATGCCGGGACGGCGTCGGCCCGACCCGCCGTCAGGGGGACGAGCAGCAGGGCGGCCAGCGCCAGCGCGGCTGGCACGAAGGTACGGGCGTAGCGCATCAAGAAACCTCGGAGACAGGGTTGGGTCGGACGATGATGAGGCCGTGCACGGTACGCTCGCCGTCGATCTCGCGATCTCCGGAAAGGAGGTCGCGTGCCGCAGGGAGGCGGATGGTCGCGGGCTCCGGTGCGGCGAACACCCACACCTCGTCCCCCTGGTAGCGGCGCCTGAAGGCCAGCACCTGACGTGGATAGGCGGGGGTTCCCGACTGGGGACGTCCTGGCGGAAGCGGCGCCAGACCGCCGCGGCGCAGGGCCGGCGTGCTGCGTCGCAAGCGGATCATCGACCGGATGAAGTCGCGCAGCTCGTGGTCCCAGACGCTTCGGTCCCACGGGAATGTCGCCCGGCATAGGGGGTCGCCCCGGAAGTCGTCGTAGGCATTGGCCTGGCTCATCCCGATCTCGTCGCCGTAGTAGACGCTTGGACTGCCCGGAAACGAAAGCAGCAGGCCGTAGGCCAGCTTGAGCCGCCCGCGGTCGCCGCGAAGGCGCCATAGCGCTCTGGGTACGTCGTGCGACGAAAGGAGTGTCAGCATGGTCTGGCGCACGCTCAACGGCAGCGCGGCGTAGTGGTCCCAGAGCGCCTGCCACGCTTCCGTCGCGGAAACCTCGGCGCGCGCGCCGTAGACGTCGCGACCGCACAGCCAGGCCATGACCGGGTGGGCGAACCCGGCATAGTGCATGGAACCGTCCAGGGTATGGGCGCGCAGGGTGGGGATGGTGTCGAACGACAGCTCCCCGAACACCCAGGCGTCCTCGTTCTCTTCGCGGGCCACCCGGTGGATGGTACGCAGCAGCGTCGTGTTGCTCCGGGTGGTGCCGCTCTCGCCGATCTGGTGGGCGACGTCCAGGCGCCAGCCGTCGATGCCGCGCCGGAGCCAGTGCCGTACCGGCGCTTGAGCGCCCTCCAGGAAGCGCTGACGGGCGAGGGGCGAGGCATAGTCGATCTTGGGGAGGGTACGGACGTCGTAGAACGCAGCGTAGCCGCCACCGGGCCGGAACGTGAACATGTCCCGCTGTGGCGAGGCGGGGTCCTCGATCGCGGCTACGAAGTCGGGATGGCGGTGCCCCGTGTGGTTGAAGACACCGTCGAGCACGAGCCGCATGCCGCGGCTGTGGAGGCCTTCGAGCAGAGCCTCGAACGCCTCGTCGTCACCGAGGCGTGCATCGACGTGTAGGTAGTCCACGGTGTCGTAGCGGTGGCTCGAGTCTGCCCTGAAGATCGGTGTCAGGTACAGCACCTCGACGCCGAGGTCCTGAAGGTCGTCGAGGGCGTCCACGATCCCCTGCAGGTCCCCGCCGTATATTTCGAGCTGCCCCTGGCGCGGGTCAGGTGGAGCGCCCCAGGGTCGGGCAACAATGGCGCGGCCGTCGAAGGCCCAGGCACCGCTTTCCGGGGGCGGGTTGGCGCTGCCGCGCCGGAAGCGGTCGGGGAAGATGTGGTAGACGACCGCGCCGACCGCCCACTCCGGCACCGTGGGGCCGGCCAGCAAGTGGAAGAAGTGGTCGTAGCGAGGAAGGACAGACTCCCGGCCGTGGCTGCCGAGATAGCTGTCGGGAAGCCGGAACACGTAGCGCAACGGAGAGGCATGCACCCCCACCCGCGCCTCCAAGCCACCGTCGACCGCGTACAGCGGGGTCCGCGCGAGCTCGCCGTGGTGCTCCACCATCAGCCAGCCCTCGCTCGCGTCGGTGCGTACGGCGAGGCGAACGCTGTCCCCCAGTTCGGGTCGGAGCGGTGCCACGCAGGACGGCTCCCAGTCGTGGTACGCGTCAGCACTGGCCAGTGCCTTTGCCGGCACGGCCCGCACGGGCGCGCTCACTCCTTGATCGCTCCCGCCGTGTAGCCCGATACGAAGTACCGCTGGAAGCCGTAGAAGATGGCCAGGATGGGCAACGAGCCGAGGACGCTGGCGGCGGCGAAGACTCCCCAGCGGGTACTGAAGCTGCCGGTGGTGAAGTTGTACAAGCCGATCCCCACCGTCCACGACTTGACGCCGGTCAACACCAGGCTGGCCAGCACGAACTCTGAGTACGTGCCCACGAACTGCAGCAGGAAGATGAACACGAACATGGGTGCCGCCAGGGGCAGCACCACGCTGCGGAACGCCTGGAAGCGCGACGCGCCGTCGATCATCGCCGCCTCCTCCAGGCTGGGGCTCAACGACTCTACGTAGCCCTTGAACACCCAGGTTCCGAAGCTGATGACGCCGCCCGAGTAGGCCAGCAGCAGCCCGGAGAAGGTGTTGATCAGGTCGAGGGTACTGAGTAGATAGTAGATGGCGATCAGCGCCAGGAAGCCGGGGAACATCTGGATGAATACGAACACCATCAGGATTCCGTAGCGGCCCGGGAAACGGAAACGCGCGAATGCGTAGCCGGCCGTGGCGGTGAGCACCACCGCAAGCAGGCCTGTCGCCCCCGACAGGAGAAGCGTGTTGCGCGCCCACAACACGAAGTGCGACTCGGTACTCACGCCCGTGAACTGACTAGGGGAGAGGGTGAGAAGCCCCACCAACAGCAGGGTGGCAAAGGCGAAGAGAACCCGGTTCTGCCACCGTTCCAGATTGCGCGAGTTCGGGTTCCGCCGTCGCGTCAGGCCGAGGCTCATCGCCATCAGCACCAGCACGGCCAGCGCGGCGATGAGCACCCACTGCCAGGCCGGCACGACGACGCCCTCGATGAGCTTGGCATAGTTCTCGAGACTGGCATGGGACATGTCGGGTAGCACCTTGGCTCGCACCAGCAGGTTGTTGCTCTTGATTTGACGGAAGCTGAAGAGGTTGTTCCGAGGATCGAACGAAGCGCCAACGACCTGGACGACCGGGTAGTACACCAGCAGGATGAGGATCCACAACCACAGGTGCGTGACGGCCTGCCGGAACAGCGGCCACGGGGAGCGACTGCGCCCGCTCTGCCGGTTCGCCAGGGCCGTGAACAGCAGGCTGTACGCCAGCAGCGCCGCGACGAAGCCGAGCAAGCTCACCAGTGCCACCAGCCAGCCGTTGGCGATGAACACGCTCCCGAACGCCTTGTGATGGGGAACGTTCTGGACCATGGAGCGGAACAGCCACGCGCCGTAGACGACCACGGCGAAGGCGAGGAGCCAGCCGAGGACGGTGCGGGCCCGCCTCACCGTCGCTCCTCCCGGAAGGCACCGGTGATGTTGAAGTTCACCATGCTGATGCCCACCGTCACGACGAAGATGATCAGCGCGATGGCCGATCCCAGCCCGTAGGCCGAGCCCCCTTCAGCCCGGAAGGCCGTCTTGTAGGCCCAAGAGATCAGGATGTCGGTCGAGTTTGCTGTTGCCAGGCCGTTCGGAATGGCCGGTCCGCCCTGCGGCAACAGCAGGTAGATGAGGTTGAAGTTGTTGAAGTTGAAGGCGAACGAGGTGAGCAGCACCGGTGTGAAGGCCGTGCGCAAGAGCGGCAGGGTGATGCCGCGGAAAGCCTGCCACGGGCTGGCGCCATCGATCTGGGCGGACTCGTAGAGCTCGTTGGGGATGGTGGAAAGCGCCCCCAGCGTAGCGGTCATCATGAAGGGGAAGCCCAGCCACAGGTTCACGAGCAGGATGCCGAGCTTGGCCCAGTCCGTCTGCGTCAGCCAGGGGATGGAGTAGACGCCGAGTAGGCCGAGCATCCGGTTGACGGCGCCGAACTGCTGGTTGAGAAGGGCACTCCACATCTGGATGCTGATGATGCTGGGGAGCGCCCAGCTGACGATCAACGCCGTCCGGTAGAAGTTGCGGAGGCGCAGCTTCGGATCGTTCAACACGACGCCCAGGAACAGGCCCATGAGGGCGGTGAGGATGACGCTGCCGGCCGCGAACACCACGTTCCAGCGGAAGACCGGCCACAAGGCGGTAGAGGCGTTGGTCAGGATGAACGCGAAGTTCTTGAAGCCGATGAAGTGGAAGTTGTTGATCTTGGCGACGTACAGCGGAGTGCTGCTCCGGCGTCCGGCGAATGCCGGCATGCGGTTCAGGGTGAGCGTGTCCGCGCTCTCACCCGTGACCTTGAGACGGGCGCGGTCGTTGGCACGGTACACCTCCACCTGTCTCCCGATGCAGGTCTCGCCGCACTGAAGGGCCTTGGCCGGATCCCCCGTGAAACGAAGCGTTGCCGCCGGTACGAAGGTGACCGCGGTCTCGGTGGCGCGGTCCGGGCGGCCGTAGTTCTTCCCCGAGAAGTTGGTGAAGGCCAGGGCCATCGTGAGCACGATGGGGTACACCGTGAATGCCAGCAGGAAGAGCGTAGCGGGCAGAAGATAGTACCAGTCCGCCAGGAACGGAAAGCGCCGGCGGAAGAGCACCAGCGTCGGCAAGAGCACGACGCCGATGGCGACCAGCAGCAGATAGCTGGGCAGGTCGTGGAAGCGCAGCCGCGCCAGCCACATCAGCAGCACGCCCGCCACCACCGAGAGGCTGACGGCGGCGGTGAGGGTGGCCAGGGCCAGCGCGAGGCCGCGGAGTCCTGGGGGGTGTCGGTGCATGGCGGTCCTCAGGCCGGCGTGGCTCTCATGGCGAGTGTCCCCGGCATGCGATGAGCCGGGGACACTCGCCATGAGAGCCACGCACCGCGCTACTGCGTGCCTGCGATACCCTTCTTGATCTGTGCGACCATGTCGGCCGCGATGGTGGTGGTGTTGGAGTCCTGCTTCGCCTCGGCCAGCTTCAGGGCGTCGGCCATCGGGCCCCACACCTTGCCCATGGCGGGGACGTTGGGCATCGGGGTCCCCAGTGCGATGGCGTCGGAGAAGCCCTTCACCACGGGGTCGGACTTGAGCTGCTCGAGGGCGTTCTTGGACACCGGGATGCGCCCGCCGGCTTCGTTGAACGAAACCTGCGACTCGGGGGTCACCAGGTACTTGGCGAAGTTGACGGCATCCACCTTGTCCTTGGAGTAGGCGTTGACGACCACGCCCTGCACCCCCACGAATGGGCCCCAAGGCCGCTTGGTGCGGGGAGGGGTGGGGAACGGGACGACCCCGAAGTCGAGGTTGGCCTTCTTGTAGTCGCCCAGCGCCCACGGGCCGTTGAGGATCATGGCCAGAGCGCCGTCCTTGAAGGCGCCGTCCGCCACGCCGTAATCGACGCCATCCGGCACGAGCCCGTACTTGTATCGAAGGTCCTTGATGAAGTTGAGCGCATCGGTGCCGGCCGTGCCACCCATGCCGATATCGGAGAGATTGGCGCTTCCGTCGGCGTTCTTCCCGAAGACGTAGCCGCCGTACATGCGCCAGAAACCGAAGTTGGTGTAGGCGTCCGCCTCGCTGTAGAGGAAGCCGAAGGTGTCCCCGGTGGTGTACTTCTTGGCCAGGGCCAGGAACTCGTCCCAGTTCTTGGGCGGGTTCGGCACGAGCTTCTTGTTGTAGATGAGCGCCACCGACTCGGCGCTCATCGGCATTCCGAAGAGCTTGCCACCGTAGGTGAAGGCGTCGACGGCCACCGGCTCGAGGCTGCTCATGTAGTTCTGGGTCACGTACTTGTCGAGCGGCTCGAGCACGCCGGCGACAGCCATCTCGCCCATCTGGTCCTGCGGCAGCGTCACGACGAGGTCGGCGGCCTTGCCCTGCGGAGCGCCTAGGATGAACTTCTGCTTGATATCGTTGAATGGCACGGAAACGATGGTGACCTTGGTGCCGGTTCCCTTCTCGAAGCTCTGCGCGGCGGACTGAAGCCACTGCAGCTCGGGCCCCCCGAAATGGGTCCACACGGTCACGGTGCCCTGCGCGAAGACGAATCCGAACAAGGCGAAGAAGAAGAGCAGGAAAGCCACCTTCCTCATGTGGATACCTCCCCTAAGCGGTCTCGCTCGAGACCTAGTCTTGGTAACGGAGCGAGAATACCAAGCATCGAAGGGTGGCGATGCGGGACATCCGTCATATCGAGAGAGCAATGCGCTTTCATGAAAGCGGGTGGTCGGGAAAGCCCGGACGACGCCCGGGAGCCATCGCGGCGCCGTACACTAGCCGTCGCGATGGCACCGTCCGAACGAGAACGGGAGGGGCGCGGAAGGTTGCCGGACGGCGCCTCCCTGAGCGTCGCCGAGGCGCGCCGGATCGCCGTGAGACGGCTGCGGGTGGCGGGGGTGGGCAGCCCGGAGCCCGAGGCGCTGGCGCTCCTCGAGGCGGTCACCGGGTTGGAGCGCGCCGTGCTGCTGCTTGCGCCGGAGCGTCCGCTGGCGCGGGGTGAGCGGTTGCGGTTGCTCGATGCGCTGCAGCGCCGGGCGGCACGAGAGCCGCTGCAGCACATCCTGGGCACGGCGCCGTTCTACGGGCTCGAGCTCGAAGTCGACCCCAGCGTCCTCGTGCCCCGCCCGGAGACCGAACGGCTGGTCGAGATCGTTCTGGACGCGTTGCGTGGGCTCGAGCGCCCGCGCGTGCTCGATGTGGGGACCGGCAGCGGCGCCATCGCGCTGGCCGTCCGGGCCGAACGCCCGGACGCCGAGGTGATGGCGACCGACGTCGCGCCCGAGGCGCTGTCGGTCACCCGCCGGAACGCCGCGCGGCTGTCCCTGGGCCTGCGGGCGGTGCGTTCCGACCTTCTGGCGGACGCCGGCGTGGCCGCCTTCGCGGCCACCTGCGACGCGCTGGTCGCCAACCTCCCCTACCTTCCGGAGGGCGATGCCGACGATCTCCAGCCGGAGGCCGCTCACGACCCGGCCCTCGCGCTCTACGCGGGGCCCGACGGACTGAGCGTGGCGCGCCGCCTCATCCGGCAAGCCGGCCGGCTGCTGCCCGGTGGCGCCCTCCTCGCCCTGGAGCTCGACCCGCGCAACGTACGCGCTGCCCAGCGCGAGATGACGGGTTGGCGGGCTGCATGGGTGGAGGCGGACCTGACCGGGCGGGAGCGGTTCCTGATGGGCCGTCGCTGAGGACGATCAGCGTCCCGGCGCCCGGCCCCCTTCGGGGAGACGCGCTTCAGCCGGTGTCGCCACGGGCCTCGTCGTCGCGCCGCTCGCCGTGCAAGGGCGGGAGGTCGGGGAAGTCGGGGCCGTTCGCGGAGGAGTCCTCGGTGCGCGGATGCTTCGGCGTCTGAGCGCCGTGGGCCGCCTGACGGCCGGCGGGTTTGCCCGAGTAGAGCACGCTCGCCAGGAGCAGCAGCCCGGCACCGATCACGATGCTGGCATCGGCCAGGTTGAACACCGCGAAGTCGAAGCCGCGCACGTGGAAGTGGATGAAGTCCACCACGTAGTGCAACCGGAAGCGGTCGATCATGTTGCCTACCGCGCCGGCGAGCACCAGCGCCAGCGCGACCCGGGTCAGCGCGGCCAGCTTCGGGCCGTTCCGGGCCAGGTAGACGGCGATGACGAGGGCGACCACGGCGGAGAGGATGCCGAGCATGATGGTGCCGTCGACATCGACGGGGCCGATCCTCAGGTGCAGGTTGCGCAACATGCCGAAGGCGGCGCCGTTGTTGCGGATGTGGACGATATAGAAGCCGAGCCCGATCGGCACCTCACGGCTTCCTTCGGGCAGCGCGGCTACGACCCACGCTTTGCTGATCTGGTCAGCGGCGACGAGCAGGGCCGCGAGGAGCAAGGCCATCCCTGCCAGTATACGCGGGCCCTGCAGCGGTCCCCGGCAGGTGGGGCACCAGGCGTGGCCGCGAGCCGCGCACGGTGTTCCGGTCGCGTTCGATAGCTCGCAGGGAGCCCCGAGGCGCCTTCGTTATAGTGAGGCGCATACGTGCAAACGTGTGCCGGTCCGGGCTCCGCTGCGTAGCCTGGCCGTGGAGAGGTGGCAGAACATGCCAGCAACCCTGGAACAGGTACGAAAGCGTATCGAGCGCTCCGGTGGCGAGGAAGGTGCGCTGCTGACGCGCTTCGCTGAGATCCTCTTCGACAAGGCGGACGATGCTTTCCTGGAGGAGTTCGATTCCGACAGCCTGTTCGCCATGGCGGTCGACGGGCTGCGCTTTCTGGAGGGCGGGCTCCAGGACGGACCCCATGTGCAGGTGGTCAACCCGCGTTTCGAGGCCGATGGGTGGGACGCCCCCTACACGGTGATCCGGCTGTTGCTGCACGACCGGCCCTTCATCGTCGACTCCGTCCGGGCCGAGCTCGCGCGGCACGAGGTGGAGCTGTTCCACGTGCTGCATCCCATCGTCAGCCCCGTACGCGACGCCTCCGGTGCGGTCGTGGACCTCAACGTCAAGAGCGGACGAGACCAGCGCGAGGCGTTTGAGATGTACTTCGTCGAGCGCATCGAGGAGGACGATCGACGCGCCGAGCTCGCGGCCGCCGTTGCGCGGGTGCTGCAGGACGTGCTGATGGCCACCGGCGACTACCAGGCGCTGCGCCAGCGCGCCCACGCCATGCGCGACTACCTGGCCGGACTGCGCAAGAGGACGGCGCAGGGCGACCACCGCGAGCGAGGCGAGGAGCTCGAGGAGTACAGCGCCTTCATGGACTGGCTGGACGACGAGAACTTCGTGTTCCTGGGGTACCGGGAGTACGACATCAAGTCAGTGGGAGGGGTGCGGTCGCTGCAGGTCACGCCGAGCAGCGGGCTCGGCATCCTGCGCAAGGTCGAGGACAGCGCCTACCGTCAGCCGGTGCCGATCGCCGACCTGCCCGAGGGGTTGCGCGAACGCGTGACGGGCGGACGGGTGTTCGTGGTGACCAAGACCAACGCCGAGGCGACCGTGCACCGGCCTGCGCGCATGGACTACATCGGCATCAAGAAGCTGTCCGACAGCTGGCAGGTGCAAGGGGAGCACCGCTTCCTGGGGCTGTTCACCTCCAAGGCGCACTCCGCGCCGGTCGAGGACATCCCCATCCTGCGGCACAAGCTGCGGCAGGTGCTCGACCTCGACGACGCGTTGCCCGGCTCGCACGACTACAAGGGCATCGTCTCGGTGTTCAACACCATGCCGCGCGAGGAGCTGTTCTGGTCGGATGCCGAGCAGCTCCACCGGGACATCCGGACCATCCTGGGGCTCGAGCAGGAGCGCGGCGTCCGGCTCACCCTCCGGACCGACCCGCTGGGCCGTGGCATCGGCGCGATGGTGATCATGCCGCGGGAGAGCTTCGACGCGGAAGTGCGGCGCACCGTGCAGCGCTTCCTGGCGCGCAAGCTCCAGGCCGAGCACGTCGACTACAACCTCGCCATGGGCGAGGACCAGGCGCAGGTGCGTTTCCACTTCTTCTTCACCACCGCCCTGCGGGCCGACCAGATCGACATCAAGGGGCTCGAGCGCGAGGTGGCCGAGCTCGCGCGCAGCTGGCGCGACGAGCTCCGCCAGCGGCTGGTCGCATCGCACGGCGCCCGGGAGGGCCGCAAGCTGGCCGAGCGCTACATCGGTGCCTTCGACCCGCGCTACACCGCCGACACCGGCGCCGCCCTGGCCGTGCGCGACATCACCAACGTGGAGCGTCTGGGGGACGGCCCGGTGCTGGCCGACGTCCTCAACCCGCTCGACGAGCGCGGGGAGGAGGCGGCCACCCTGGTCCGCATCTACCACCAGGGACACGGCATGGCCCTCTCCGACGTGCTGCCGGTGCTCGAGAACGTCGGCTTCCGGGTCATCGAGCAGGTCCCCTACATGCTCACGCTGGAAGGGGGCAAGCGCGGCATCGAGGTGTTCCGCGTGCACGATGCCGAGGGCCGTGCGCTGGACGTGCGCCGCCACCGCGACCGCCTCATCGATGCGCTCGAGGGGTTGCTCCAGGGACGCGCCGAGAACGATCGCCTCAACCGCCTGGTGCTGCAGGCCGGGCTCACCGTTCGCCAGGTCGCGCTGCTGCGCGCCTACCAGATGGACTTCGCGCAGCTCAACGCGGTGACCAGTCGCCGCTTCATCAACGACACGCTGCTGGCCCACCCGGATGTGGCGGCGAACCTCGTGGCGTACTTCGTTGCGCGCTTCGATCCCGAGCTCGGCGATGGGCGCGAGGAACGCATGGAGGCCGCCAGGCAGGCGGTCCTGGGCGGCCTCGCGGCGGTTCGCTCGTTGCCCGAGGACCGCACCCTCCGCGGCCTGCTCGACCTGATGGAAGCCACCGTCCGCACCAACTACTTCCTCGGCAAGGACTACCTCTCGTTCAAGCTGGCGTCGCAACAGGTCGCGAGCATGCCCGACCCCAGGCCGCTGTACGAGATCGCGGTGGCGGGTCTCGGCGTGGAGGGCATCCATCTGCGGGGGGGCATGGTGGCGCGCGGCGGCATCCGTTGGAGCGACCGCCCCGACGACTTCCGGACCGAAGTGCTGGGGCTCATGAAGACGCAGATGACCAAGAACGCGGTCATCGTGCCGGTGGGCTCCAAGGGCGGCTTCGTGCTCAAGCGCGCCCCCGCCGGCCGCGACGCGGTCCGGGCCTACGTGCGCGAGCAGTACCAGATCTTCATCCGCGGGCTCCTGGACCTCACCGACAACCGCGTGGGCGACCGCGTCGTGCACCCGCAGGGGCTCGTCATCTACGACGGGGAGGACCCCTACCTGGTCGTCGCCGCCGACAAGGGCACGGCGACCTTCTCGGACCTTGCCAACGAGACCGCTGCCGAGTACGACTACTGGCTCGGAGACGCCTTCGCTTCCGGTGGTTCCCACGGCTACGATCACAAGGCCATCGGCATCACGGCGCGCGGCGCCTGGGAGTGCGTGGCGCGGCACTTCGACGAGCTGGGGATCGACGTCTTCGAGGACCCCTTCAGCGTCGTGGGCATCGGCGACATGTCGGGTGACGTGTTCGGCAACGGCATGCTCTACACCGATCGCATCCTGCTCAAGGCGGCGTTCAACCACCTGCACATCTTTTTCGATCCGGAGCCCGATCCTGCGGCCAGCTTCGCGGAGCGCAAGCGGCTGTACGAGCTGGCGCGCTCGTCGTGGGACGACTACGACCCGTCGGTGCTCAGCGCCGGCGGGGGCGTGTTCGAGCGGAGCGCCAAGAGCATCCCGCTCAGCCCCGAGGTGCGCGCCATGCTCGGCGTCAACGAGGAGTCGTTGAGCGGCCAGGACCTGGTCCGCGCCATCCTCAAGATGCGGACCGACCTGCTGTGGAACGGCGGCATCGGCACCTACGTGCGCGCCAGCACGGAACGCGACGCCGACGTGGGCGACGCCACCAACGACCCGGTGCGCATCACGGCGCCCGAGCTGCGCTGCAAGGTGGTGGGGGAGGGCGGCAACCTCGGCTTGACCCAGCTCGCCCGCATCGAGTTCGCCCGTGCGGGCGGCCGCATCAACACCGATGCCATCGACAACTCGGCCGGGGTCGACACCTCCGACCACGAGGTGAACATCAAGATCCTGCTGCAGCCGCTGGTCGCCTCGGGCGAGCTGAGCTTCGAGCAACGCAACCGGCTGCTCAAGGAGATGGAGGATGAGGTCGCGAATCTCGTGCTTCGCGACAACGACCAGCAGTCGCTGGCGCTCAGCCTGGCCGAGCGCCGGAGCGTGGAGGACCTGGCGCTGTTCGACTCGCTGTTGGAGGAGCTCGCCTTGCACGGCGGCCTCAACCCTCGCGTCGAGTTCCTCCCGACGAGGCGCCAGCTCCGCGAGCGGCAACGAGCGGCTGAGGGGCTCACCCGGCCGGAGCTCGCCGTGACCATGGCCTACGTCAAGATGGGTCTGTACCGGCAGTTGCTGGAGACCGGTCTTCCCGACGAGCCGCGCTTCGAGCACTACCTCTTCGAGTACTTCCCGGCTGCGTTGCGAAAGCGCTACGGAGACGGGATTCGCAAGCACACGCTGCGGCGCGAGATCACCGCGACGCAGTTCACCAATACGGTGGTCGATCTGCTGGGGGCCAGCTTCGTGCACCGTGCCGCGCAGGACAGCGGCGCGGCCGACGTGGACGTCGTGAAGGCCGCGTTGATGGCGCTCGAGGTACTCGACGCGCGAGGCGTGGCGGAGCGCCTGGAGACCCACGAGCCGACCCTGCCGGCCGAGGCGCACTGCGAGGCCCTGCATCTGCTGGTCCGGGCGGTCGAGGGCGTGGTGAGCTGGATGCTCTTCAACGACCTCACGAGGCGCGACGTGGCCGACTTCGTCGGAACCTACAAGGCGCCGCTGCAGACGCTCCGCAGCGGGATCGCGGGGATGCTCCCCGGGCCCGAGCGGCGGCGCTTCAAGCGGCAGGCCAAGCAGCTCGCCAAGCTGGGGTTCGGGGACGAGCTGGCCGCCGAGATCGCCAGCCTCGACTACCTGCCGACCAGCGTGGGCGTCATCGAGGTCGCCCGGCAGACCGGCGTCGACCTGGGCGAGGGGGCCATGCGCTTCTACGCCCTGGGTGAGCGGCTCGCGCTGGGCTGGCTCCGCGACGGACTGGCGCATCTGCCCACGCAGGGGCCCTGGGAGAAGATCGCTGCGGTCGGCCTGGTCATGGACCTGCGTGAGGCGCAGCGCAAGCTCGCCACCGCCTTCATCGAGGTCCGCAAGGCCGAGCCGTCCCTGACGGCGGAGGGCTTCCTGGGACGTCACCCGCACCTGCTGGAGCGCTTCGATCAGGCCATGGAGGAGCTCAAGCTTCCGGGTGCCTTGACGCTCGCGGGGGGCTCGGTGCTGGTTCGCCTGCTGGCGCAGGCCCAGCGCAGTGGGGCGGCGGCTGCGATGACGGCGGCGGAGGGCCGTTGAGAGCGGGGCGGACCGATTCCTGGCGGTATCCTCACGCCGAGCGCACGAAGGCCCGCAAGAGTGCGTCCAGCCGGGCGACGCCGTCATCGGTGGCGCGCAACCTCGCCCCCTCCCAGGCCAGCAGGCCGTGCCCGACGGCGTCGGCCAGCCAGCGTGGGGCAACGTCCCCGGGCGTGAGGCCGGAGGCGTGGCGCAGCGCTCGCACGTCGACCCCCTCCCGGGTGCGCAGTCCGGTGAGCAGGCGCTCCAGCACGAGGCCCCTGGCATCGAGTGGGTCGCGCTCGGGCGGCGCGCCTTCCAGCCAGGCGCGGATGGGCGGGTTGCGCAGCCGCGTGCCGAACGGCCCGCCTTCGGGCAGGTAGGAGGAGGCCGAGGGCCCCAGGCCCAGGTAGGGCTCGCCCCGCCAGGTGCCGAGATTGTGGCGCGACTCCTCGCCCGGGACGGCGTAGTTGGAGACCTCGTAGCGCTCGAGCCCGTAGCCGGCCAGCACGGGGACGGTGGCCTCGAAGTCGTCGGCCTCGCGGTCCGGGTCGACCTGCACGCCGCGCAGCGCGAACGGCGTGCCGGGCTCGACGGTGAGCGAGTAGACGCTCATGTGGCGGACTCCTGTGGCCGCCACCGTGTGGAGGTCGCGACGGGCGTCCTGCCCCGGCACCGCGGTGATGACGTCGGCGTTGACGCGCAGGCCCGAGTCGAGGGCCCACTCGAGCGCCTCCATCCCCCGTCTCCCGTCGTGGAGGCGACCGAGGAAGCGCAGCGCGTCGTCCTGGGTGGACTGCAGGCCGATCGACAGTCGGTCGAAGCCGAGGCCGGCGAAGCGCCGCAGGCGATCCGGCGTGAAGGTGAGCGGGTCGGCCTCGAGCGTCGTCTCGTATCGAGCGGGGAAGCCGAACGCCCGCGCCAGCACGTCCACCACGCGCTCGAGCTCGTCGTCGCGAAGGTGGGAGGGGGTACCCCCACCGAAGTACATCGTGTCGAGCGGGCCCGGGTAGCGTTCCGCCAGGCTCTCGGCCTCCCGCTCGAGCCGGTCGAGGTAGCGCGCCACCAGACCCTCGTTGCGCAGCATCTTGTGGAAGTCGCAGTACGGGCAGACGCTCGGGCAGAAGGGCACGTGCAGGTACAGCGCGCGGACCACGCCCCAAGGGTAGTCGACGGCGGCGCCCGGCAGGCGGGGGAGCGCGACAAGGTTGGCGCGTGTGCCTGTGGGGGGCGCGGTTACGGCGCCCCCCACACGCTGTCGCGGCAGGCCGGTCAGTCCTTCGGCAGGCTCTTGAGCTGATCCGCGAGGATCTCGTTGGCGGTGGCGTTGGCGGTCTTCAAGGTGGACTCGACCGCCTGGCCGTCCATGATCGCCGCCATGTCGCTGGCGACCTCGTCGCGAACGAAGTCGTAGCCGGGGACGGGTGGCTCGGCGATGCCGTAGGGCAGCAGGTCGAAGGCGGTCTTGTAGGCCGGGTGCGCGTCGAAGTAGTCGCTCAATTCCTTCGCGACGCTCCTGCGCACCGGGAAGTACTCGCTCGCCTTGGCCCACTCCGCCTGCACGCTGGGGCTGGTGTAGTACGTGATGAAGATCCAGGAGGCCAGGTTCGCTTCCTTGGAGTGGCCGGTGGGAATGCTCACGCTGGCCCCGTAGATGTTCATCACCGGGTCGGGCG
Source organism: uncultured bacterium (assembly GCA_964536935.1). GTDB lineage: Bacteria > Deinococcota > Deinococci > Deinococcales > Trueperaceae > JASBRS01. The sequence goes on from CAZIBD010000022.1 coordinate 18,006, forward strand.
TGGTGTGTGGGACGGCGGCGACGCTCCAGGCGAACTTCGCTCCCTCGTCCACGGCGCTCTTGTAGAAGGGGAGGCCGGAGGAAGACCCGACGGTGAACAGCGTGCGGCCGGCGCCGAAGTCGGTCTGGTCGCCGTAGCTCTCGGTGACGATGCTGGCGCACCCCTGCTTGAACAGACCTTGCAGGAACGTCATCGCCTGGACGGCGGCAGGGCTGTCGTAGGTGAAGCGATTGGCGCTGTCGTCGAAGATGTTCCCGCCGAAGGCGAAGGTCCAGCTCGCGAAGCGGCTGGCGTCGATCGACAGCTCGTAGCCGATGGCCCCGCGGGTGGTGGCCTTGCCATAGGGGTTTGCGGTGGCCGCGCAGGAGGCCCGCTGGAACTGCTCGGGGGTGGACGGAGGACCGTCGAAGTCGATCTTGCCCGCGGCACGGAGCTCGTTCAGCCAGTCGATGTTGTAGTACATCACCTCCATCGACCGGTTCGGGGGGAAGCCGTACCGCGCGCCGCCGAAGCTCGGAAAGACGTCGGCCTGGTAGAAGCCGGGGAAGAAATCAGCCTTGTCGGCAGGGGACAGGCCCCATCTGGACGAGTCGACCAGCGGCCGGAGGTCGACCACCCCGTTGCCGAGCGCGTAGGTCGCCGACTGGTTCTGATAGGCGACGACGATGTTGGGTGCGTCGGCCGTGTCGAGCACGGGGAGCATCTTGCGGAAGATGTCGTTGTACCCGCCCTGGTACTCCGCCTTGACGGTGATGTGGTACGGATTGGAGGCGTTGAAGGCGTCCACGATCTTCTTCAGCGCCGCTTCCCGGTCCAGGGTGTGCTGGTGCCAGAAGGTGATGGTCTGGCCGGTCGGGTCGACGGTCTCGTAGTCGGTCTGGGCCAGCGCCACGGCCGACGCGAGCAGCAGCGTCAAGACCCCCACCAAGACGAGCGTACTTCGCTTCATCACGTGCTCCTTTCCCTCCTGAGGTGCTTGCCTGCTCATCCCTTCCGATTCATCCCTTCAGCCCCGAGGTGGCGATCCCCTCGGTGAACTGCCGTTGCGTGAAGAAGTAGACGACCATGACGGGCAGGATCGTGATGACCGCCCCCGCCATGAGGTAGTGGGTCTGCGGCCCCGCCTCGGTGATGAAGGTGTAGAGCCCCACCCCCAGCGGGCGCCAGGTCGGCGTGGTGGTGACCAGCAGCGGCCACAGGAACTCGTTCCAGGTGCGCACGAACGTCAGCAGGGCGGCGGTCATCATGACGGGGCGGCTCATCGGCACGACGACGGCCGTCAGGAAGCGCAGGTGCCCGGCGCCGTCGATGCGCGCGGCGTCCCACAACTCGTCGGGGATGCCCTGGAAGAACTGGCGGAACAGGAAGATGATGAACGCCGTCGACAGGAACGGCACGGTCAGCGCGGGCAGCTTGTTGATCCAGGAGCCCCAGGGGATGACGTCACCGCGGATGAGCAGGAAGTTCGGGATGAACGTGACCGTGCTGGGGATCATCAGCGTCGCCAGCAGGACCATGAAGATGATCTCCCGACCCGGGAAGCGGATCTTGGCGAACGCGTAGCCCGCCAGCGTGCAGGTGACCAGCACGCCCAGGATGACCACGGCGCTGATGATCACGCTGTTGCGGAAGTAGAGCGCGAAGTCCGCCTCAGTCCACGCCCGCTGGTAGTTGACCCACTGGGGGTGGGCGGGCACCAGCCGCCGGTTGATGGTCTCACCCAGCGTCATCAGCGAGGTCGAGGCCATGTAGAAGAACGGCGTGAAGGAGACGAGTGCCCCCACCAGCAGCAGGAAGTAGATGGGCAGCTGGGAGAGCCGGAACTCGAAGGGCTCTCGCCCGGCGCGTTCGGCCCGCATCGACACGCCGCTTCGAACGCGGTCGCCCCGGGCGCCCTCAGTCGGGAGGCTAGCCACGGAACACGCTCCGGCCAAAGAAGCGGCTCTGGTACAGCGTCAGGATCAAGATGATGGCGAACAGCACCACGGACTGGGCGGCGGCGAGGCTCCAGTTGTTGCGCTTGTAGAAAGTGTCGAAGATCACGATGCTGGCGGTGTCCACCGCGTTTCGCACCGCCGGCTGGCGCATCACGTAGATGTGGGTGAAGGCCTGGAACGTGCCGATGAAGCCGAGCACCGTCAGGTAGAACGTCACCGGTGAGAGGAGCGGAACGGTGATGTGACGGAAGCTCTGCACCCGGTTCGCGCCGTCGATGGCGGCCGCTTCGTAGAGGTCCTGGGGGATGTTGCCCAGCCCGGCCAGGAAGATCACGGCGTTGTAGCCGGTGAACGTCCAGATCCCGAAGAGGATGATGGTGACCAGGGCCAGGCTGGGACCGGCCCAGAAGCCGCTGACGTGGGTGATGCCCAGGTGCTGCAGGATCCCTCCGAAGAGCACCTCGGCGACCGGGCGTGTCTCGAACAGCCAGCGCTGCGGTGCGATGTGGAACCAGGACAGCACCGTGTTGGCGAGGAACTCCGGGCGGGGGCTGAAGATGGCTCGGAAGACGGCGGCTCCGGCGACCGCCGGCGCGACGTAGGGCAGGAAGTAGAGCATGCGGAAGAACTCGCGTCCGCGGATGCGCTGGAACAGCAGGCTCGCCAGGACCAGCGCGAGCGCGATCTGGATCGGCACCGAGCCGAAGCCGTAGTAGACGGTGCGCACCAGCCCCTCGAGGAAGGCGCGGTCGCCACTTCGGGCCATGAGCCGCCAGCCCAGAGCCACGCTCACGCCGGAGGCCAGCAGCAGCAGGGCGCCGCCGGCCTGCACGTAGCGCCGGCCCTCACTCCGGCCGCCTGCGAAGGCGTCCGTCCACACCCAGTGCGCCACCAGGACCAGCAGCAAGCCGCCGAAGAAGGCGAGGGCGCCGCCGGCATGCCCCAGCGTGCGGATGTAGTTCTCGAGGCCGAGGTAGGCCCCCTTCCGCACGCGCCAGCTGTAGAGGCTCATGTAGACGGCGTAGGCGATCGGGAAGAGGCCAAAGATGGCGATCACCACGACCGCCGGCAGGATGAAGAGGTATCCGGTGAGCCACTCGCGCCGTGCGCGCCTGGGCGGCCCGCCGCGGGGACGACGGCGCACCGTCACCGCCGCGGCTCCTGCCGCGTAGCGACGGCCGACGGCAACGGCCGCTCCCGGCACCAGGTGCCGGAGGACGGGGGATCGGAGCACAGCGTGCCGAAGGCTCCGGTTCGCTCCAAGACCACGCAACCCTACCGGCCGCGCGCCATGGCATTGTCGTCTCGCCAGGCCCGTGAGGGCCGTGGGCCAGCGACGACGCGCGTGCACGAGAATCACCGACAGTATAGGGAGGCCGGATCCACCCGGGAATGGGCACCTGTCCCGCACGGCCCTACCGATGGAGAACGGTAGAGTGCGGCGTGCCGGCGGAGTACGAGGTGGAGGTCCTCGAGGGGCTTGCATCGCTCGCTCGCGAGGAGGTCGAGGGTGCGGGCATGGCGGTGCTCGGGGAGCACGCCGACGGGTTGACGGTGCGGGCGCGTCGCGCCCATGCACCGACAGGGCTGCGGCTCGCCACCGCCGTCTACCGGCGTGTGGCCTTCGATGTGCCCCGTCCCAAGGCACTCCTGGGCGACCAGCATTTCCGCCGTCTGGTGTCGACGATCCGGGAGGTTGCCGCCGCGGGTACGTTCCACGGCTTCCGCTTCGCCGCTGCGGGCGCCGACTCCCCGGTCTTCCTGCGGCTGGCGCGATCGATCCAGGAAGCGACCGGCATGCCGTTCGACGCCGAGTCGGGTGAGCTGCTGCTCCGGGTGAGGCCCGTGCCGGAGGGGCGCGGCTGGGAGGTCCTGGCGCGGCTGACCCCGCGCCCCCTGTCGGCCCGCTCCTGGCGGGTGTGCAACCGCGCCGGCGGCCTCAACGCCACGCTGGCTGCCGCGATGGTGCAAGTAGCCGGCGTGCGGGCCGGCGACGCCTACCTGAACCTGATGTGCGGGTCCGGCACGCTGCTGGTGGAACGGGCGCTGGCAGGGCCCGCCGCCGAGCTGGTCGGCATCGATCTCGATCCGGACGCGCTGGCCTGCGCGGGCGCCAACCTCGAGGCCGCCGGCGTGGCCGGGCGCTGCCGCTTGCTCCTCGCCGACGTGCGCTCCGTTCCGCTCGAGGAGCGCGCCTACGACGTGATCGTGGCCGACCTCCCGTGGGGCGATGCGGTGGGCAGCCACGAGGAGAACCGCACCCTCCACCCGGCGTTGCTCGCGGCCGCCGACCGGCTGGCGACGGATGATGCCCGGGTGGTCCTGCTCACCCATGAGCTGCGGCTGTTCCGGCGCGTGCTCGGCGCGCAGGACCGCTGGCGGGTCGAGCTCGAGCGCCGGGTCGAGCACGGCGGGCACTTCCCCCATCTCTACCTGCTGCGGCGGTCGCGGAGCCACCACGGCGACCGGCCCGGAGCTCATGAGAGCCGGCCCACACGCAGCTGAGGGCAGCCGGAGCGCGTGATAGACTCGCCGCGTGAACAGCGGCCGTAGCGCCCCCCGACCCCAGCCGCGCGCCGGGACGGGTCGGCTGTGAGCGAGGGGCCCCGCATCCGCCCGGGCTGGTACGTTCTCCTTGCGCTGGCCGTCTACGCCGTCGTGGTGACGGGGCTCTGGCGCGGCAGTCAAGGGCAGGTCCACCGCCTCCGTGCGCAGGCTTCGGCCGCGGCGACGTCCGAATTCCCGGCCTCGGCGGCCGCCACCGGCGGCGCGTCGACCTCAGCGACCGCCGCCAAGCCGGCGAGCCCGGCAGCCGTGCCTTCGACCACGTCGACGGCCGTGAGCGGGGCCACCGCTCCGGCCGGGCTGTGGTTCCCCCTCCCGGGGGCGAGCGTTCCCAAGGACACCAACGATCTTCCCGGCGCTGCGCGCCCGTACCGCCACGGCGTGAGCCAGGGCTTCGATTTCGTCAACGGCGACGCAGGCATCCCCGTGACGTACGGTCAGCCCGTCATCGCCGCAGCGGCGGGCGAGATCGTGCGGGCCGATACCAACTACGTGGAGATGAGCAAGGCCCAGTGGGACCAGCTGCTGGCGCAGGTCGGCGCCAAAGGGGCCGACGCCAGCCAGCTCGACCAGCTGCGCGGGCGGCAGATCTGGGAGCGGCTCCCCGACGGCCGGGTGCTCCGCTACGCCTTCCTGTCCGGGGTCCGCGACGGCATCCAGAAGGGGATCCAGGTCTATCGCGGCGAGGTCATCGGCTACGTGGGCAACTCGGGCACGGGCGACGGGGTGGCCCAGACCACGCTGCACCCGCGGCTGCACTTCGAGATCTGGCAGGGAGGCCATTTCTTCGGAGAGGGGCTCAAGCCCGACGAGGTGCGTATGAAGGCTGCGTCGCTGTTCGTGGGGCCCTGACGTGGCCGGCGACGCGGGCGCCCCGCCTCCTGACGACCGTAGCGTCACCGCCATCGAGGTGGTGTGGCGCAACGTCTGGGTGCGGGCCTGCAGCTATGTCGCCCTCGTCGCCTTCCTCGTGTACTCGCTGTGGCGCCTTCGTGGAGGCTACGCCTTCGCGCTCCAGGTCGGGGTCATCGGCTTCGTCATCGCCTACATCCTGAACCCGGTGGTGGAGGCGCTCGAGCGCTTGCGCATCCGCCGCCCGATCGCCGTCGTCATCGTCTACTTCCTGCTGCTGAACCTCCTGGTGCTGGGCTCGGTGCTCGTGAGTCAGGTGGTCACCGAGATGGGCCGGTTCGTGAACCTGGTTCCTCAGGCCATCGACAACCTGACGTCGATGTCGGGCCACGTGCAGGCGTGGTTCTCCAGCGTGGTCACCAACCTGCCGGATTTCCTGTCGAGCCGCCTGGGGCTACCCGCCAACCAGACCCAGTTGAGCGAGCAGATTCGCCAGGAGCTGGTGAACTTCACGACCCAGCTTGCGCAGAGCCTCAACCGCCTGTTGCAGCACATCATCACCGGCGGGCCCAGCCTGCTGCTGAGCGGTGCCACGGCGGTCATCTCGACCACCTTCCAGGTCGTGCTCATCTTCATCGCCAGCGCCTACTTCCTCTACGACTACCCCCGCTTCACGGCGAACTTCCGGCGCTTCGTGCCCGTGCGCTGGCGCCCGCTGTACGAGGACCTCACGGAGAAGGCGGACCGTTCCGTGGGCGGCTACCTGCGCGGGCAGCTCCTCATCACGTTGACGCTCGGCATCCTCATCTGGGTAGGGCTGACCATCATCGGTGTGCCGCTGGCCACCGCGATCAGCTTCCTGGCCGCGATCTTCAACCTGGTGCCCTATCTGGGGCCGATCATCGGCGTGCTGCCGGCGGTGCTGCTGGGCCTGACCGTCAGCCCCCTGACCAGCGTCCTGGCCATCGCGGTGTTCGTGCTGGCGAATCAGCTCGAGGCGCACGTGCTCTCCCCGTTGATCCTGTCGCGCTCGACCAACCTGCACCCGGTCACGGTCCTGCTGGCCATCATGGCGGGGCTGGGGCTGTTCGGGCTGGTCGGCGCGCTGCTGGCCGTGCCGGTGGTCGCGTTGATCAAGGTGGTGCTGGAGGAGTACCTGCTGACGCGGCCCGCCTACGCGACCGTGCCTCCCCCGCTCGGCGACACGGCAGGCGACGAGCCGCAGAACGACGACGCCTAGCGCGCGGCGCCGCGAGCGCGCGCCCCGGTCCCTCGACGAGGCCCGAGCCTAGCTTCCGGCAGGGCGCGGCGGAGCGTCGGAACCGCGGGGCTGCTGCTTTCCGTGGTACATCAGGTCGTCGGCGCGGCGCACGAGTGCGTCGCGGTCCTCGCCGTCGTCCGGGTAACGGGCGATGCCGACGCTCGCACCCAGCACGATCCCACCCACGTCCACGGTGGCGACCGCCTGGACGTAGCGCTCGGCGGCGGCTCGTGCCTCGGTCGGCGAGGCCTCGGGGAGCAGCAGCACGAACTCGTCCCCACCCCATCGGAAGGCGGTGTCCGACAGCCGGCCCGCCGCCACGATCGCCTTGGCCACCCGCACCAGCGCTTCGTCGCCGCGATGGTGGCCGAAGCGGTCGTTCACGTCCTTGAAGTGGTCCAGATCGAGCATGACGATGCTCAGGGGGTGATCGTAGCGGCGCGCGCGCGTGAGCTCCTGCTCCAGCCTCCGGTGGAAGCCCTCACGATTGCCGAGGCCGGTGAGGGGGTCGGTCACCACCGAGCGGCGCAGCTGCTCCAGCACCCCCGCCTGGCGCTGGATGGCGCCCACCTGCTGGGCGAACGCCTCCGCCAGGCGCCGCGCCGACGAGCCAAAGGCGTCCGGGTCGGTGAAGCAGTCGACGTTGAGCATGGCGACCACCTCGCCGGCGTCGGTGATCGGGACGCAGATGTTGGCGACGATGGCATCGACCTGGGGTGCCACGGCTTGCCAGGTCGACCATTCGCCGCCCGAGGCCGCGCTCAGGGCCCGCACGGCGCGTCCCCGCGCGATGCGCGGGGTGCCGCGTCGATACGCCTCGACGCCGTCGCGGTACCAGGAGAGCTCGTCGGCGTCGCTGAACGGTCCCAGGTCGCGCAGGGCGCCGATGTCGTAGCCCACGGCCGCGGCGAAGCGGAATCCATCCTCCCGGCGCACGAGGATGGAGGCGGCCTCGGCGCCCGGGATCAGGCGCACGGCCGAGTCGGCCGCCCTCCGGTACAGCTCGTTCGGCTCCTCTGCGCGCGCCAGCCCGCGGACGCCATCGAGCATCGCCACGAGCTGGCGGTCGAGCGTGGCGCGGTCGAGGACCACGCCGAGCGAGGTCGCGATGATCCCCAGCACGCGCTCGTCGTGTGCGTTCCAGGCGTGGGCGCCGCCCAGATCCGCCAGCAGCAGCAGCGCCTGCGCGTCGCCCGAGGCGTTGGCGATGGGGACGATGGCGACACCGTGCAGACCGGAGCTTCGCGCCTTCTCGCAGCTCCTCGGATCGGTAGCGGCGTCGTGCACCAGGAGGGGCTCCCGGCGCTCCCAGGCGTGACGCAGCAAGCCCGTCAACGGCATTCCGTCGGTCAGGGCGCGGCGCAGAGCGTCCGGGAGCGGGCCGTACAGTGCGAGCGAGCGCAAGCGACCCTCCCGCGGCACCGCCACCGTGCCGGCGTCGACGTTGAGCGCGGGCACGAGATCGGCCAGGGTGGTCGCGGCGGCCTCACGAGCCCCCTCGGCCAGGAGCAGGCGCCTGGTGAGGCCGGCGATGAGCGTCTGCTCGGCGCGCTGGCGATCGAGCTCGGCCAGCGCCTCGAGGCGCTGCAGGACCTCCTGGGCGATGTGTGCGAAGGCGTCGAGCGTACGGTGATCGGCCTCGTCGAAGGCGTCGATCGCGGTGTGCTCCACGTTGAGGACGGCGCGCACCTCCGATCCGACCAGGAGGGGCAGCGCGAGCTCGCTGCGCGTCGAGGCGATCGCGTCGTCGGAGACGTAGTCTGGCTCTTGGGCGGTGTCGGGCACGTACTGGGTGCTCGAGCGTCGGAGGGCGCGCCCGATCACCGAGGTCAGAGGGACCCGGAAGTCGCGCGTGAGGTCTGCCCGCCAGGCCGCCTGGAAGCGTAGGCCGTCACCGTCCGGGACGAACACCTCGGCGTGGGTGACCTCGAGGATCTCGGCGAGCAGCTGCGGCAGCATGGCGAACAGCGCCTCCGGATCGCCCGCTCCCTCCATGGCCAGGGCCGCCTCGCTCAAGAGCCGGGCGCGGCGCTCGTTGCTGCGGGCGCTGCGGGCGGTGGCGTGCCACAGTGAGAAGAGGTTGTTGCCCGCCAGCGTGCCCAGGATCAGCAGCCCGCCGAAACCCGCCAGCTCGAGCGGTCCGGTTTCGGAGACGCCGCGCACCCGCAACCAGGCAAGGGCCAGCCCGACCGGGACGAGCGGCACCGCCGAGCGCCAGCCGAGGCCGGCGGCGGTGATCATCAGAGGCAGCGCGAGCAGGAGGCCGAGCCACAGCTCGGGCCAGTGGAAGGCGACTCCGATCACGAACAGCGCGGCGCTGAAGCTGCTCCAGGCGAGCGGCCCGCGCCGCACCGACGGCCAGCGCCCCCAACGTGCCGGCGACCGCCGGCGCGGGCCCGGGCGAGCCGCCCGGGACGGGCCGCCATGCGAGGGGAGGTGGGCTCGATCGCGCGCCATCGTCACAGTGGGCGGGTCGCCTAGCCCGACGCGTCGACCAGAACGACGTCCAGGACGTAGGGGGGCGATCCGCCGCGATGTCCCGATTTTCTCGTGTGCCGCGAGCGACCCGCGATAAACTACCTCACGTGGCACGGCGCGGCAAAGGCAAACGTTCCAAGAAGGGCGTCCAGCTCGATCTGGAGGCCATCGGCCTGGTCCTCCTGACGGGCGGCATCTTCCTGCTGGGGGTGGTCCTGCCGGGGCTGCCCACCGGGCAGGTGGGACGTGGCATACGTGCCGCCCTCGCTGGACGATTCGGGTGGGGGGCGTACGCGCTGCCAATACCGCTGCTGGGGCTGGGTGCGATGTTCCTGCTCCGTAGGAGCCCGCGCTGGTGGCCGCGCCTGTTCGCCGGGTACCTTCTCTTCGCCGCCGGCGCATGGGGGGTCGTGGTCGTTCTGGCCGCGCACCACACCGGGCGCTACGGGCTGGCCCTGCGCGCCTCGCTCACCGGAGCCTGGGGTGTCCTGGCCGTGATCCCCGCCCTGTTCGTGGTGTCGGTCGGCTGGGACCTGTTGCTGGGCCTCACGCCCACGCGCCTGACCCGCTCGCTGCTGCTCGCCCTGGTGAAGACGGGGCGTGCGGCGGGGCGCGGGCTGTGGCGCGCCCGACGCCAGGCCAAGGTGCGCTCGGCGTTCCGGGCCGACGTCGCGCTCGCGCGCCGAGCGCTCCAGGAGCTCGATCGGGACCTTCAAGCCCTCAGCACCCTGTATCCGGGGAGCGCCGAGCTCGACCGCTGGAGGGCCGAGGTGAAGGCATCCGTGCGCCGCCTGTCGGGGCGCCCGGACGAGGAGCAGCTGGCCGACGCGCGTGCCGACCTGAAGGCGTGGCAGAGCGCCGTCAAGGACTTCGCGCGTGACCGGGCCTCGGAGATGGTCGAGCTCCTCAAGGCGGAGGTCGCCCGCGCTCCGCAGGAGGCCGGCGACGGGTTCGGAGAGACCCTCGACAGCTGGGCGCGTGCCCTGAAGGCGACCTTGGACGATCCGGTGTCGGGACGGGCGCTCTCGGAACGTGCGCTGGACCGGCTCCGCAAGACGCTGGCGCTCGACCTGACGGGGCTGTTGGAGCGCTACCGCCGCGTCACGCGCGAGCGCGACCTGGACCAGCGCGCCCTGAAGGGGATGAGCCCGCGCCAGCTCGCTCGAGCGTCGGCCGATCACGGGCGCCGGTTGCAGGACTACGCACGTCTCGAGGCCGACGCCGAGCGCCTGGACGCCGATGCCGCAGCGCTCGATCCGTGGCGCGATCTGGCGCTGCGCCTCCAGCAGGTGCGAGAGGCGTACCCCGACGCGGCCGAGGTGGAGGACTTCGACGACACCCTCGCGACCGAGCTCGATTCCAAGGGCGCCGAGACGCTGTCCCAGATCGAGGGCTGGCGGGCGGCGCTCGAAGCCGTCGCCGGCCGGGCCGAGGCGGGCGTTCGCAGAGAGCGCGAAGCCGTCGCCGTCGGGGCGGCCGCGCGGGCCGCTTCGGCGGCCGGCGCAGCGCCGGCCGGTGCGACCGGGGCCGACGCGTTGGAGGACGACCTGCCACCGTGGTTGCCGTCCGACGGGGAGGACGCCTTCCTCGAGGACGGCGCGGGCGCGTTCGAGCCGGCTTCGGTAGGCCGGCGCGACGCCGAGCTGGAAGCGGCGCTTCTCGACGACGCCGTCGTCGTGCCACGGGCCGACGCAGGGTCCGCCGGCTCGGACGGTGACGATCCCGAGCCGACCGTGCCGGAGTTCGGTGGCATTCCGATCCAGGTGCCGCCTCTGAGCTTGCTGGACGAGCCGGAGGCGGCGGTGGAGGATCGCGCGGAGCTGGCGCGGGAGCATCGGGAGCGGGTCAGGAAGATCGACGAGACGCTCAACAGCTTCAAGCTGGAGGGTCGCGTGGTGGCGGCGGTGCGGGGGCCGACGGTGACGCGCTTCGAGGTGGAGCCGGCGCCGGGGGAGAAGATCGCGCGGTTCGCCAACCTGTCCGATGACCTGGCGTTGGCGATGGCGGTGGGGAGCGTGCGGATCGAGGCGCCGATCCCGGGCAAGAGCGTGATCGGCCTGGAGGTCCCGAACGCGAATCGCGAGCTGGTGCGGTTCCGGGAGGCGGCGGAGTCGAAGAGCTTCCGGAGGAGCAAGGCGAGGTTGCCGATCCTTCTGGGCCGGTCGATCGACGGGGAGATGGTGGTGGGGGACCTGGCGAAGATGCCGCACCTGTTGATCGCGGGCTCGACCGGGTCGGGCAAGTCGGTGGCGGTGAACACGCTGATCGGGAGCCTGCTGTACCGTTTCCTGCCTACCGAGCTGCGGCTGCTGATGATCGATCCGAAGATGGTGGAGTTGACGCCGTTCGACGGCATCCCGCACCTGCTGAGGAACGTGGTGACGAACCCGACGGATGCGGCGGGGGTGCTGCTGGGGGCGGTGGCGCACATGGAGCGGCGCTACAAGATGATGTCGAAGGTGGGCGCCAAGAACCTGGATCAGTACAACGAGAAGGCGCGCAACCTGGACCTGCCGGAGCTGCCGTTCATCGTGGTGGTGATCGACGAGCTGGCGGACCTGATGATCACCAGCCCGAAGGAGGTGGAGTCGGCGATCATGCGCCTGGCGCAGATGGCGCGCGCCACGGGCATGCACCTGATCCTGGCGACGCAGCGGCCGAGCGTGGACATCCTGACGAGCCTGATCAAGGTGAACGTGCCGGCGAGGATGGCGTTCGCGGTGTCGAGCAGTCACGACTCGCGCACGATCCTGGACAGCATGGGTGCGGAGCGGTTGATCGGGTTGGGGGACATGCTGTTCTACCAGCCGGGGCTGGTGAAGGCGGTCAGGTTGCAGGGGCCGTTCGTGACCGAGCGGGAGGTGGCGGCGGTGAGCGACTTCCTCAGACGGGAGTACTTCGACGACGACTTCGTGGAGGCCTACGGCACCGACTTCGACCCGCCCAGCTCGTTCGAGTCCGACGCCAGCGGCCTGATCGACTGGAACGACGACAAGCTGCGCGCCGCCGCCGAGCTGGTGGTGAACGAGGGGCAGGCCAGCGTGTCGCGCTTGCAGCGCAGGTTGCAGGTGGGGCACGCCCGGGCCGGCAAGCTGATGGACTCGCTGGAGGCGATGGGCGTGGTCGGGCCGCACCAGGGGAGCAAGCCTCGCGACGTGCTCATCGAGTTCGACGAGCTTCCCAACGTCTTCGGGAAGTAACCGCCCTGCGCGGCACGGCCGTACGAACCAGCCCCCGGCGGCGTCCAGTGCGCAACCGGGGGCTCCTGGTCGAGTGGGCGCCGGGCCACCCGGGCCCGGTGCGCCCTCGCCTAGCGGGCGCGGCGGAACAGGGTCCGCAGCGTGAGGGCGGGCCTGGCCGATGCGGGCCGCGGCGCTTCGGGGCGGCGGTCGTGACCGTCGTCGAACAGCGGCCGGGGCGCGGCGGCGCCGATGTGGAGGTGGTGCTGGATGGTGAGGGAGCGGAGCGCGCGTTCGTGATCCATCGCGGAATCCTTTGGACGAAGACTAGCCTCCCGGAGGGGGCCGGGGGCGCCCGATCCTGAGGGCGCCGGACGAGAGTGTACTCCATCCGGACCAGGCTTGTGAAGGGACGCACGTCATTCTTGTTATGCGCGGCAGGGACGGTGTTCACAACGGGCAAACGCTGCGCCTACGGGAAGGGGCTGGCCGAGGTCCAGCGGACCGCGTCCCCGTCGGCGCGGCCCTGGAACAGGGTCCAGCCTTCCGCCGTCGGAGAGGCCGGTTCCAGGCCCGGCGGCAGCGCCACCCAGGCGCCCGCGATCGAGCGCGCCAACGTGAGCGGGGCGCGTTCCCGGTCGATGCGGCGCACCTCCAGGGGCACGCCGGCCGCGTCCGGAGCGTCGGCGGCGAACCACGCCTCGACCCATCCCTCGCCCAGGCCCACCGGCGCGGCGGGTCCGAGGTAGTAGCTGAAGTAGGCGGGGCGCGAGACCTCCACCGCGGTAGCGCGGAAGATGCCGCCGTCCCAGCGGCCCTCGAGCCTCAACCACATGCCCGGGGCGAGGAAGCGCGCCCAGTCCAGGGGCGCGTCGACGCGCCCGCCGTCCACCACCAGGGTGCCGGCTGCCGCGTAGCGCAGCGGTGCCACCAGGACGTGGGTACTCTCCTCGCCCGGCGACGGCTTCGCCTGCTCGACCGTGCCGTTGTCCGCGCCGCCCGGAGGGCCGCTGCCAGGCTTGCCGCTCGGACCGCCGGTGCGGCTGCCGGGCCCCTGTGCCGCCACCAAGGAGCATGCCGCGACGAGCACCACCAGGGCGAGGACCCTGCCAAGCGACCCACGGGATCGCGGAGTGACGGCGCGCATGTCAGCCTCCCCTCGGCAGCACCAGAGCTGCCTCGAAGCCACGCGGGTGGCGGTTGCGGAGCTCCAGACGGCCCCCCACTCCCTCGGCGACCTGGCGTGCGTACGCCAGTCCCAGGCCGATGCCATCCGTGCCCCCTGCGAAACGCCGGAACGGCGTCCCGAGCTGGTCGATCGAGTCCTCTGGGACACCCGGTCCTTCGTCGGTGACTGCCACTCGCACGGCGCCGTCCACACCGTTGGGACCGCAGTCGATCCGGACCGGTCCCACGCTGTAGCGCAGCGCATTGTCCAGCAGATTGCGCACCGCCCCCTCCAGCGCAACGCGGGGCGCGCGCGCGACGGCGGGGCCGGTCCGGACGCGGACGCGATCCCGCGCCTCGGGCGCCAGCGCCAGGACGGACGCCGCGACGAGCGCCTCGAGGTCCACCAGGTCGGCGGGGCCGTGGGCGCGCGCCAGGGCCAGGAGGCCGTCGAGCGTGCGCTCCAGGCGGTGGGCGTTGCGCTCGGTGACCGGCAGCAGCTCGCCCTGCTCGAGTGCGCCGTGCCGTACGGCGTCTGCGGTCGCCTTGAGACTGGCCACGGGCGTACGCAGCTCGTGGGACACGTAGCGGGTGAAGCTGCGCTCGCGCTCGAGCGCCCTGCGCACGTTGCGCGCCATGGCGTTGAAGCTCCGGGCGAGCCGACCGAACTCGTCCTCACGCTCGGTCTCCAGCGGCTCCGGGAAGCGCTCGTGCGAAACCGCCTCCGTGGCCGCCTCCAGGCGCGCGAGCGGCCGCAGGAGCTGGCCGCGCAGCAGCAGGGCCAGCAGGATGCCCAGCAGGACGTCGGCACCGAGGGCGATGAGGGTCGAGCGCAGGTACTCGTGTTGCGCCGCGACCACCTCGCGGGTGTCCAACGCGGCCTCGAGCGTGATCGGCCCGTCGAGCGGGTGGGATGTGCGGAGCCATCCCCCGGCGTCCTCCGGGAAGCGGCCGCCCCCCTCGAGCACCACGGTGTCGCCGCGGAGCACCCGGAACCGGCCGTTCGCCTCGGCCAGGACGGGGAGGCGATTGGCGATCGGCACGGGCACCTCACCACGAACGTCCAGGGTGCTGGCGACCAGGGTGGCATAGCGCTCGAGATCGGCCACGCGGTCGCGCTCCAGGGCGGCACGGAAGGTGAAGTAGCCGAGGACGCCCTGCACGCCGGCAGCAGCCACGGCCAGCCCCACCAGCCCGATCAGGAGGCGCTCACGGAACTCCAAGGCGGTACCCTCCTGGCAACGTGCGGATGGCTTCCGGCGCCAGCTTGCTGCGGAGCCGGAACACGTAGGTGCGCACCGCGAACGGCCCGGTGGCCGCATCGGGGAAATGGCGCTCGGCGAGCTCCTCGACCGCGTAGGCGCGCTCGGGGTGCGTTGCGAGCGTTTCCAGCAGAGAGAACTCCTTGTCGCTGAGCTGGATGGGGGCTCCGCACCACCGCACCGATCGGGCCCGGAAATCGATCTCGAGGGGACCTCGCTGCAGTAGCGCCGTCCGGTGGCCGCCATCGCGCCGGAGCAGCGCGCGGATGCGGGCCAGAAGCTCCGCGAACTGGAAGGGCTTGGGTAGGTAGTCGTCGCCGCCCAGGTCGAGCCCCTCGACGCGGTCGTCGAGGGAGTCCCGGGCCGTCAGGAAGAGGATGGGGATGGTCACGCGGCTGGCCCGCAGCGCACGGGCGAGCTCGAAGCCCGCGTTCTCCGATTCCGGGAACATCACGTCCAACACGAGGAGATCCGGCTCGCGCTCGGCGAGCGCCCGGTAGGCGTCGTCGATGGTCGCAGCCCAGCCCACCTCGTAGCGTTCAGCCCGGAGGAGCGCGGCGACGGGGCGCGCCAGGTCCGCTTCGTCTTCGACCAGAAGGATCCGCATCGAGAGCGTCCAACGTCCGCCCGGTCACCACCCGGCAGGCCCGCTGCGGCCCGGTCGGGCAGCGCCCAGACCGCACGCCTCCATGATCGCACGACCGTATATACGCGACCTGTCAGGGCGCACGCCCGTTGCGAGCGCCGTTATGTCGTAGATATCTGCGCGCTCTAGGGTGGGTATCGAAGCCTGGCCCCGGAAGCGGGCCGGGCCGGCACGGCCCCCACCGAAGGCGGGCAAGGCCGGCACGTCCTCGAAGGTCGTGTGACCGCGCTCGCCACGAGAAGGGCCCGGAGCAAGGTTCCGGGCCCTTCTCACGTGGCTGGACCCCCTCGTGCGGCGGGCGGAGGTCAGAAAGATCCCGTCCGCCCCGAGGTGAGGAGCAGCGATCCCGACTCCTCGGGGCCATGCCCCTTCATGACGGTGCCGAGGTCCATCGCGGTGCCATCGGCCGCGCGCCCCATCAGGGCTGCGAGCGTCCAGCTTCCGGCGGCATCGGGTTCGATCAACCACGAGCTGTCGAGGCCGCTCACGTCGCGCAACGGCGGCAGCACGTAGCGGAGCTGTTCAGCGGCCGGGTCCAGGCTGAGCCAACCCGGCGTCACGATCGCCGTCCACACCAGGCTGGGTGCCTTGGCCGGACCGAGCGTCGTGCTGATGCGGTAGGCCTCGGCCGGGCCCGCGCCCGGGTCGCTGTAGGCGGTCCAGCGGAAGGCGCCGTTGTCCGAGCGCTCCACGGGTCCGAAGGTTGCCGTCGGCAGCGTGACCTGGACCGAGGGCGATGCGGCGGTGCTCGCCAGGTTGAGTTGAGCCGTGCGCACCGCCTGCCCGCCCGCGCTTTCGGCCGGGCCCAGGGCGGTGGCCGCGAGCATGGTGGCGACCTCGTGGGCCAGCTTCGACAGGCCGTCGGGAACGCCCTGGTAGGTCAGGTCCGCCGCGGGAGCGCTTCCCAGCGGCACCCGCACCTCGTGCGGGAGCTTGAGCATGGCGCGAGCGGTGACGCTGTCGTCCCCGACGCCGAGGAAGCTCACCTGCCCGGCGACCGGGGCGACCACGTTGCTGCCCTCGCCGCTGGCGATGACGTGGACGGCTGGAGCGGCGCTGGAGGCGCTACCCCAGTGGAAGGCGCTCGCCCCGTTGGGGTCGGGCATCCCGGGGTTCTTGGGGTCCTCGGGCGCGAGCGCCGTGAAGAAGAGGACCTCGTTTCGGCCCATCGAGACGTTGATGCTCCCCGAGGCGTCGGTGAGCGGCAAGGGGCTGCCGTGGAAGTAGGCGAAGGCCTTCTGGCCCTCCGGCACCCCCACGGCATCGATCGAGAACAGGTACGCGAGGGGTGCCACCACTGCGGGGGTCGCTTCCTCTCCGCAACCGGTGTCCTCGGCGGCCTCGCACTTGAGGCTGAGCGCGGAGATCTCGGTGGCGGTCCCCTGCAGGAAGGTGACGCTCGGCGGGTCGGAGGCGCATCCGACGGCGACGGCGAAGCGCCGGTAGTGGTCGGTCGGGACGTCGTAGCTCCCCGGGCTCGTCGAAGACGTGAGTTGCCAGTCCCCCGGGGCGTTGCGGACGACGACGAAGCTGGCGTCCGTGGGGGCGTTGCGTTTGCCCAGGACCTCGAGGGTCACCACCGATGGCTGCGGGAACAGCCCGCAGGCACCGAGGGCGGCGATCGCCGCCAGACCCAGCGTTCCCAGGAACAAGCGTCGCAAGGTTCGATGCATGGTCCCCCCGTTTCGGGATGTCGAGGGGTCCCGGCGGCGCCGGAACGCCCCCGGGACGGGGTGTCGGGCGGGGGTCAGCTCACAGCGGCTCGGGTGGCGCGTAGTTGTGCACGTACTCGAGCACCGTGAGGTCGTCGTTGGCCGCAGCGGCGAAGCCGCGGGCATCGCCGGAGGTGAGGTCCACGCTGTTGAAGATCGCCATCACGTCGATGGTCGAGATGACGTAGCTGTTGGGATCTTCCTGCTGCACCAGCACCGTGGCCTGGTCCGTTCCGAAGTGGTGGGAACGGATGTGGCCGTAGCCCATGAAGTCGAAGTACTCGGGCGCGGTCTCGCCGTTGATCCCCAGGAAGTTGTTGATGGTGATCGCGACGTCCACGTCGATGTCGCCTGTCTTGTCAGCTGCGGCCGAGAGCATCGCGGCGGCGTAGTCGAGCATGATGTGCTTCGGGTCGGCGGTCGCATCGACCGGGTCGGCGTTGCCCTTGAAGTCGGGCGGGCGCGCATTGGTGCTGAACAGCGCGCCGTTCTGGGTCGTGAACGTGATCTCGCCTTGCGTCATGAGCTCCCTGTAGAGCGCCAGGTTCTCGAGCGGCGAGTCGATGGCGACCGGGGTGACCTCGTCCGTCCAGTACTCGAGCCGGCCCATGGGATCCTGCGTGATCGCCTTGACGCTGGACTGCAGGTTGGTCAGGGCCTCCGCGAGGGCGCGGTCGAGCACGTTGCTGGGGGCGCGCGCCTCGTTCAGGCGGCCCAGGTCGACCTCCTTGGGAACGACCAGCGCGCCCGAAGGATCGTCGAAGACGGGGTAGTACTGCGGAACCACGAGGCTGCCCTCGGCGTCCAGGGTGAGCGGCACGTAGTTGCCGTCGACGTCGAGCACAGGCTCGGCGGCCTGCCCGAGGCCGTCGGCGAAGAACGCGGCCGGTTGCACGTAGTCGACCCCGGCGATCTCGATCGTGATGGGCGCGCCGTTGGCGTCACGCACCAGCACGTACAGATCGCCGAAGAGGTCGCCCTTCTCGGTGTCGCTTCCGTGCATGCCGCTGCCCGGGGTGCGTTCCCGGTCGCCGTCTCGACCGGCCCACACCGGCTGGTCGGAGTCGTCTTCCTCGGTCACGTGGACGTCGGTCGAGGTCTTGTGGCCCGGCGAGACGTGCACATCGATCGACTGGCTGCGCTCGCCGCGGCTCGCCAGGACGGTGTAGTCGCCGGGACGGAGGCCGGTCAGGGTCACGTCGCCGTAACCGGTGTGGATGGTCGTGGTGTCCTGCAGGACCACCACGTACGTCTGGTTGGGGCGCGCGTCGACGCTGAGCGATCCGTCCGGCGTCACGGTCGCGCACCCGCCGATCGCCAGCACGATGGCTGCCAGAGCGATCAAGGTCGTCAGGGAACGTTTCATGGCGTCTCCTTCGATAGAGCGTGGCGGAAGGTGGAAGGGGATGGGGAGGACGGAGCTGGGGAGCGGAGCGGGTGTGGAGACGGGCCTCATGCTTCCGGGGCAGAGAGGAGGGCCGACGCGCGCGGTCCGCCCGGAGGGTCGCGGGCAGCGCACGGACCCCGGCTCGCGGGGAAGCGGGCGGTGCGGTGCGGGGCCAGCGCCCCAGGTTGGCCAAGGACCTTCGCACGAGCCCCTCCGGCCCGGGCTCTCACGTCACGCCCGGCGGCCGGTCGGAAGCTACGACGAATGCCTATGCGGAGGTCCTCCCTTCGTGGCGCATCAGGGTCAAGCGGGTTTCGTGCGTTGCTCCTTTATGCACGCTGCCGGGAAGGGAAAGAAGAGCCATTTGTCCCGTCCAGGACAGGACAAATGGCCTGTGAGCGGTGCCCTTGACGGAGCGGTGAACGGGGAGTCAGAGAGTCTCGACGACCACCTTGGGAAGCAGCGCCTCGACCTGAGGCAGATCGCACAGCTCCGTGCCCGGCGTCATCGCCGTTGCCGTGCCGCATGCGACGCCGAGTCGCAGCACGGTCTCCCACGGCTCGCCGTCGACCGCCGCGACGAGCGCGCCGCCGAGCATGGCGTCGCCGGCGCCGACCGCCGAGTCCACGGTCACCCGCGGCGCGTAGGCGTGGAGCGAGCACTCGTCGGTGACGAGCACCGCTCCCTGGGCGCCCAGGCTGGTCAGCACTGCGGAGATGCCGTGGCGCAGAAGCGGCTTCGAGGCCACCACGGCGTCCTCGCGGGTGCCGACCTCCTTGCCGGTCAGGCGCTCGAGCTCGTAGCGGTTCGGTTTGATGAGGAAGGCGCCCACCTCCACCGCGGCCTGCAGCTCACGCCCATCCGCGTCGACGGCCACCCGGATGCCGTCCTCCATGGCGCGGCGAGTGACCTCGGTGTAGAAGCCATCGGGAATGCCGGGCAGCAGGCTCCCACAGAGCGCCAGGACATCGGGCGCCCGCAGGTCGAAGAGGCTCTCGACGAGCCGCTCCACGTCGGACGGCGTCACTGGCGTGCCCGGCCCGGACACGCGGATCTGATGGCCGCCGCTGTCCTGCACGATGGCATTGGTTCGGGTCGTGCCCGCGATGTGGGTGAACCACGTGCGCACGGTCTCCGCTTCCAACCGCTCGCGCAGCTCTTCGCCGGCCCGTCCGCCCACGAACCCCATCGCTACCGTGGGGTGGCCGAGGCGCGCGACGACGCGGCTGACGTTGATCCCCTTGCCGCCGGGGGAGCGGAGGACCTCTTCGGCGCGCACGGTGTCGTCGAACACGATCTCCGCCACACGGTAGGTGAGGTCGAGTGCGGGGTTGACCGTCACCGTGTGGATCACGGATCGAGCATAGCAGCGCCCCGACGGCCCTCCCAGGGACGTTCGCCCGCACGGGGACGGCGACGGCGCTTCGGATCAGGCGCGCATCACGAGCACGCTCGGGTGCCGCGACACGCGCTGCTCGCCGCGCCCCCCCGGCAGACGCCACCCCATCGCCATCGATGCGCTGTTGAACGCGATGCCGAGGCGACCGTCGGCAGTGACCACGATGAGTCCGCCCTCGCCGCCGCAGCGCACCAGGCCCTCGAGCGATTCCTGCAGCGCCTGCTCCAGATCGGTGCCCGCCTCGAGCCGGTCGGCGAGGGCCTTGGCGGTCACGGCACGTATGAAGGCCTCCCCCTTGCCCGTGCACGACACCGCCACGTGGCGGTCGGCGTAGGTGCCCGCGCCGATCAGCGGCGTGTCGCCGATGCGCCCGGACCACTGCCCCAGCATGCCGCCGGTGCTGGTGACGGCCGCCAGCGAGCCGTGGTCGTCCAGGGCCACGGCGCCCACCGTGCCGCTCCCCGCGGGCTTGCCTGCGGAGGTGGCCTGGCGCTCGCGCCACGCCTGCCAGCGCGCGACGCTGCGCTCGGTGAGGAGGCGCTCGTTGGGCACGGGCTCATCCACCAGCGCCTCGGCGCCGTGGGCCGCCAGCAGCACGTGCGGCGTCTCGGTGCGCACGCGCTCGGCCAGGCGGGCCGCGAACGGGGTGTTCCGCAGCAGGGTGACGGCGCCGCAGGAGCCGTCCGAGAGCATCACGGCAGCGTCGAGCTCGACCGTCCCTTCCCGGGTGGGAGCGGCTCCGATGCCGGCGTTGAAGGCGAGCTCGTTGGCCTCCATGGCGGTGACCGCGGACAGGGCGGCCTCGCGGGCGCCGTCCGGAATGCGATCGAAGCCTGCTTCGCAGGCCGAGGCGAGGCCGGAAACCGTGTCGTTCTCGACGTCGGCGGCGATGGCTCCGGCGCCGCCGTGTAGGAGGAGGATGGCCATGCGCTACCTTAAACCGCCCGAGCCGCCTCCCGTCCTCAGCCGGAACCGGGGCGAGCGACGGTAGACTACGGGTCATGCGGCTGCTGCTCTTCTACCTGGTGCTGGTGATCGCGCAAGGTTTCCTGGCAGCCCTGATGACCCCGATCCCTACGCCGGACCTGTTCATGATCGCCGTGCTCACGTTGTTGTGGCGCATCCAGCCGTGGCAGCTCGTCCTGCTGGCCTACGGTGTCGGGTTGTTGCAGGACGTGATGGGGGCGGGCGTGCTCGGTGTCCACGCCTTCGCGCTGGCCGGCGCCGCGCTGGCGGCCAGCATCGTCCGCGCCCAGCTGACCCAGTCGGGCCTGTTCGAGCGAGCGCTGGTCATCCTGTCGGCCGAGGCTGGAAAGTGGCTGGTGCTGGCGCCCCTGTTGCTGTGGTTGTCGGGCTCGGCGGAATCCCTGGTGCGCATGGCGGCCGTCGCCTCGGTCGAGGCGGTGCTGACCGTCGGTGCCGGGCTCTTGCTGCTGCCCTGGGGTTCGGCGCTGCTCCAACGCAGCCGTTTGCTGAGGAAGGAGCTCTTGTGAACGGTCGCAGCCGACTCGTGCTCGCCCTGACGTTGACGGTGCTGGTGATCTTCACGGCCCGGCTCATGTACCTCCAGCTCGCCATGGCCAAGGAGTTCAACGCCCGAAGCGAACAGAACGCCACCCAGCAGAAGCTGATCACGCCGTTGCGGGGGCGCATCCTCGCCAGCGACGGCACCGTGCTGGCGGACGATCGCATTGCCTACGACCTGATGTACCGCGGCGGACCCATCCCGGAGTGGACGCGCCTGTCGCGACTGCTGGGCCTCAGCGGCCCTCCCAAGCAGCCCAACCTCAAGGACCCGCAGGAGGCCAAGAACGGGACCGTGCTGGCCTGGAACATCCCCGACAAGCTCGTGCCCGCCGTCGAGGAGCGGGTGGCCGGCCACCCCAACCTCTACCTCCGGCAGCGCATCGAGCGGACCTACCCCACCAATCTGGCGGCGCAGACGGTGGGCTACACCACCCGGGCCGACCCGGTCCGCAACCCCGGCTATACCGCCAACGGCCTGATCGGCGTGATGGGCATCGAAAAGACCTACGAGAAGGCCTTGCACGGAACCGCCGGCGCGCGCCTGGTCGAGGTCGATAACGTGGGCAACGTGGTGCGGTCGACGTTGCTGTGGCCCGCTCGCCCGGGCAAGGACGTGACCCTCACCATCGATCCCAAGGTGCAGCGGCTCGCCGAGGACACCTTGAAGGCCGGGCTGAAGTACGTCAACAAGGACCGCGATCGGGTCGGTCTGCCTCACGCCAAGGAAGTCCACGGGGCGATCGTGGCGGTGAACCCGAAGAACGGCGACATCCTCGCCCTGGCGAGCTACCCCACCTTCGACGAGAACCTCTTCACCCACCTGCCGGTGAATGCCAAGGCGGTGAACGCCATCCTTCACGACACGGCCAACCGGCCGCTCGAGAACCGCGCCATCCAGGCTTATCCGCCGGCCTCGACGTTCAAGATCATCACCTCCTACACGATGCTGGAGGATCACTTCATCACCCCCCAGAGCAAGTTCGATTGCGCCGCCGACATCCGCTACGGCGGCGTCACGTTCCACAACTGGGCGCACTACGACAAGGGGCTGTACGACGTAGCGCAGGGGATCGCGGACAGCTGCAACACGTTCTTCTGGAATGCCGCGCTCACCACGCCCAACTTCTCCTCGGGGTGGAACAGCTTCATGCAGGACCTGGTCGACAACGCGAGGCGGTTCGGGTACGGCCAGCCGGTGGGCATCGGGCTCCCAGACGAGCAGTCCGGGCGGGTGCCCACGCTGCAGTGGGTCCGGTCGCAGCCGCAGTACAAGCACGGCTGGTTGCCCGGATACACCCTCAACACCATCATCGGCCAGGGCGACACGCTGGCCACGCCGGTGCAGCTCGCCCAGCTCATCAGCACGGTGGCCGAGCACGGCATGGATGCGAAGCCCCACCTCGTGGAGAAGATCGGCGATACCCCCATTCCGCCCCAGATCCACCACATCCCGGGTACGTCCTACGACACCTTGATCCACGGCATGCGTCTGGCGTTCACCGCCTTTCCGGAGAAGTGGTTCCTGGGGCCGTCGGTCTTCCCCGACAACGTCAGCGTGGCCGGCAAGACGGGCACCGCCCAGACCTCGCGCGGCAACAACTGGACGCACGCCTGGTTCATGGGCTTCAGCCCCGTCAAGAATCCGCAGATCGCCATCGTGGTATTCCTCGAGTACGGCGGCGCCAGCTCCTACGTGTCGGTTCCGGTCGCACGGGACTTCCTGGCGGGGTACTGGAAGCTGCACGGTGTGGAGGTGCACATCCCCTGATGAAGGCGCGAGGTATCCGGGGCGGGATCCTGTTGAGCCTCGAGGAGTCCGACACCCAAGAGGCACTCGAGGCCACGCTGGCATCGCACGCCGAGCTGCTCGAAGGGCACGTCGCGCTCGAGGTAGCGGGGAAGGTCCCCTTCGATCTCGTCGAGCACGTCGTCGAGGCGGTCCGGGAGGCGGGCGGCGGCGTCACGGACGTGCGCCCGCCCACGGCGGTGATGCAGGCGCGGGGTGAGACCGTCATCGTCGCGCGCACCGTCCGCAGCGGCGGTCGCATCGAGTCGACCGGCTCGGTGGTGGTGCTGGGCGACGTCAACGCCGGCGCGGAGATCATCGCCAACGACGACATCATCGTGGTCGGCACGCTTCGCGGTCTGGCTCACGCCGGCGCCGGAGGCAACGACAAGGCGGTGGTCTGGGCCGAGCGCATCCTCAGCCCGCAACTGCGCATCGGCAGTGCGGTCGCGCAGGCGGGCGAGGATACCCAGGCAGGGGAAGGCCCGGAGGTGGCGCACCTCAAGGACGGCGCTATCCTCGTGAGGCCCTGGAACAGCTAGCGGGCGGGTCGCCGCCCGGCAATCGGCCCCGCCGGAGGGGCCCGAGGGAGCATCGATCGTGCGTGACGTCGTCATCACCACCGCCATCCGTACCCCGGTGGGTCGATCCCACAAGGGCATGCTCAAGGACACCCGTCCGGACGACCTGGCCGGGCTGGTGCTCCGCGAGGCGTTGAAGCGCACCCCCGGCCTCGAGCCCGAGCGCATCGACGACGTACTGGTGGGGAACGCCCACCCCGAGGGCGAGGCCGGATACAACATGGCGCGCATCGCGACCCAGATCGCGGGCCTTCCCGACAGCGTAGCCGGCGCGACCATCAACCGGTTCTGTGCCAGCGGCCTGCAGGTGATCGTGCAGGGCGTGCACTCGGTCGCCACCGGCATGAACGACGTGGTTCTCGCCGGCGGCAGCGATTGCACCAGCCGCGTCCCGATCGGGGGACGGGACGTCGCCATCAACCGGGCGCTGGCGCGTCGCAAACCCGGCGCCTACCACAGCATGGGGCAGACGGCCGAGGAGGTGGCGCGCCGCTTCGGGGTGAGCCGCGAGGAGCAGGACCGCTTCGCGCTGGCCAGCCATCGCAAGGCGGTCGCCGCCCGCAGAGCGGGCAAGCTCGATGGCCACGTCGTCCCGGTGCCGACCCGGGTGCAGGACGCGGAAGGGGCGTGGCACGACGTCGTCCTCGAGCACGACGAGGGCCCACGCGAGAACACCAGCCTCGAGGTGCTGGCCGGCCTGCCCACGGTGTTCGCCGACGACGAGGCGGCGACCGTCACGGCCGGCAACTCCAGCCCGCTCAACGACGGCGCGGCCATGACGGTGGTGATGTCGCGCGAGGAGGCCGAAGCGCTCGGCCTCGAGCCGCTGGCGGTGTTCGTCCAGGCGGCCGTGGTCGGCGTGCCACCCGAGATCATGGGGATCGGGCCGGTGCCGGCGATCCGCAAGCTGCTCGACAAGACCGGCATGACCATCGACGACGTGGACCTGATCGAGATCAACGAGGCCTTCGCCAGCCAGTGCCGCTACAGCCAGCTCGAGCTCGGCATCCCCAACGAGAAGCTCAACGTCAACGGCGGCGCCATCGCCATCGGCCACCCGCTGGGCGCGACCGGGAGCCGTATCGCTGCCGACCTCTTCGCCGAGATGCAGCGCTCCGGCAAGGAGCACGGCATCATCTCGATGTGTGTGGGCGGGGGCCAGGGGATGGCCGCCCTGTTCAAGCTGCCGGGCTGAGCTCCCGGCTCAGCCC
>CAZIBD010000023.1:0-7549 GCA_964536935.1 uncultured bacterium
TTCTTCCAGCGGCAGCTCATGGCGGGGTTGGCGTCGGGCTCGCTGAAGGGATGACCTCGCGTCAGGGCCGCCTGCGCGTCGACGTTATCTGGGAGGCAAACGACCTCCGTCCGCACCGGTTTCGCGCCCATCACCCCCGTGAGCACGACTAGGCGTGCGCGTTGGCCCTAGCGGGCGTCACGCCGGTGTGGCCGCGACCTTGCCCCGCAGCGCCTCGCGGAACGTGACGAGCCGTCGCTGCTCCTCATCCCAGAGCGCCAGGGCGACGGTCTTGAGGCTACCGAGGAGGGTGAGCCTGGTGACGCGCTGGAGGATGGGGTTCTCGCGGTGGCAGCGCTCGAGCTTGTAGTTGGGGATGCGGGGGCTGAGGTGGTGGATGTGATGGAAGCCGATGTTCCCGGTGAACCACTGCAGCACCTTCGGCAGGTCGTAGTAGGAGCTGCCGTGCAGGGCGGCCAGCGTGTAGTCCCACTGCGGCGTGTGCTCCCAGTAGGTGCGTTCGAACTGGTGCTGCACGTAGAACAGCCAGGTCCCGACGCTGGCGGCGAGGAGAATGGCCGGCAGACCCAGCATGAAGGTGGGGACGATGCCGATGAGCAGGCTCGAGCCGGTCAGCAAGCCGGCGATGGCGGCGTTCGTCAGCCACACCGATCGCTTCTCGCCCGTGCGCCAGCTCGCCCTGGCTCCCAGCGGGAGCCGCTGGACGATGAGGAAGTTGAATGCCGGCGCGACCCCGAACAGGAACAGGGGGTGCCGGAAGACGCGATAACCAACGCGCTTCCACAGGGGAGCGGAATCATATTCGGTCACCGTCATGGTCCACACATCGCCGATGCCGCGTTCCTCGAGCTCGGCATGGTGCGCGTGGTGGATGGCGTGCGTCTTGCGCCAGAAGTTGTACG
The DNA here is from genome assembly GCA_964536935.1 of uncultured bacterium. Taxonomy (GTDB): domain Bacteria; phylum Deinococcota; class Deinococci; order Deinococcales; family Trueperaceae; genus JASBRS01. The sequence goes on from CAZIBD010000023.1 coordinate 903, forward strand.
GGGTCGCGGTCAAGACGCCACTGAGCAACCCGACGATGTCGTTGGCGCGCTTCGACTTGAAGAAGGCGCCGTGGCCGCAGTCGTGCTGGATAATGAAGATGCGCACCAGGAAGCCGGCGGCAGGGATGGCGAGCAACAGCGTGAGCCAGTAACCGATGCCCAGCGCCAGGTACATGAGCGCCGCGGTGGCCGCGAGGCCCCCGAACGAGTTGGCGATCTGCCACAGGCTCCTGGCCAGGTCGGGCGACTGGTACTTCCGTACGAGGCTCTGCCAGCCGACGTGGTCGTACTGGCCCTTGGACGGTACGTTCATGCATGCGTCCCTTCACACGGTGCAGGCGCCAGAGCGCGGTGAGGACCGCTCTGGCCCAACCGGCGTGCAACCGCGCCTACCACCATGTCGGCACCTGCGGCGTAGCGGTCTGCGTCCGAATCGGTGCGCGTGCCGCAGGCGGTTCCCTGAGCGGATCGCGCCCCCGGAGGAGACCTCCACGTTGCCTGTCCAAGGAATGCCCGAAGGCTACCACGCTCGTCCGCCGGGCCACGTCGCGCTCGCCGGTACCTTGCAGTGGGCGGAGAGCCCGCCGACAGCCTTCCTAGGGGCCCTGGCGCCTCCTTGTCCAGATGCCCTTGCCATTCCCGGGCGGAACGTCTATGCTTCGGTGTTCCGAAAAAGTCATTGTGGCTTTCTTGAAACGCGGGCATGTGCCCGGAAATGACTGCGCCTGACGACGTTCAGGCGACACATAGGAGATCAAGAACATGGCAACAGGTACGGTCAAGTGGTTCAACGGTGACAAGGGCTTCGGCTTCATCGAGCAGAGTGACGGCGGCAAGGACGTGTTCGTGCACTTCTCGGCCATCCAGGGTGACGGCTACCGTTCACTCAACGAGAACGACCAGGTCGAGTTCGACGTCGAGCAGGGCCCCAAGGGCCTGCAGGCCGCGAACGTGAAGGTCACCAAGCCCGCGTAGGCTCCGCCTCGCAACGTAGCAACCACTGGCGTCCCCACTCGGATCAACTCGGGTGGGGACGCTGTGTCTCGGCGTGCCGATAGCCCTGAACGGCGCCCAAGCTCGGATCCCCAGCCTCGTCGGCTTCAGGGCCCCGCACGAGCCGGAGGCGTCCGGCTCGTGGCCGCCCGTGATCTGTCGGCGGCTTGCCGCACTCGCTCAGTCCGGCCGCCGCGCCAGTCGTCCGACCGCCAGCGCGAAGAAGGCGGCGCCGAAGGCCAGCAGGATCAGCGACGGCCGCAGCGTCTGGGCCATGCCGGCTCCCCGCAGCAGCACGTTGCGGAAGCCGTCCATCGCCCAGGCGGTGGGCATGACGTGCGCGAAGCTCCGGAAGGTGGCGCTGGTGACCTCGAGCGGGAACCACGCACCCCCCAGCCCAGCGAGCACGAACATCGCCACCAGCGACCAGGCCACCACCTGCTCCTCGCTGCGGGCGAACGCCCCGATCAGCATGCCCAGGCTGGACGCCCACACGCATAGCGCCAGGGTCAGGACCGCCATGGCCAGGGGGCTGGCCAGGTAGTCCACTCCCAGCACCCACTGCCCGAACGCTTCGAGCACCAGCACCTGGGCGAGGACCACCGCCAGCATCGCCAGCGCATGCCCGGCAAGAATGGCGGCCCGGGGCGTCGGCGTGGTCGCCAGGCGCGCCAGCGCGCGCTGCTTGCGCTCGATGACCAGCACCATCGCGGACAGGATCAGACCGTAGACGGCGAACTGCACGATCATCCCCGGCGAAGCCTGGTCGTAGGGGCCCTCGGACGCCCCAGCCTCGTTCGTCCCGTTGCTCCCAGCTGCGCGTACATCGAGGGCGAGCGGCGGCGAGCGCCAGGCGTCGAGGACGGTCGCGACATCGGCGGCGCTGCCGCGCGCGCCCGGGGTGGCCGATGTCGTGGCGGCCACCGCATCCGCGACCCTCTGCGCCGCGAGGAAGCGCTGGACCGCGGCCTGCACGGCCTGCGCCGTGGCCAGACCGGCCTGCGTGCTGGGGTCCACCACGAGCGTGACCGGCTCGGGCGCGCCGGCCGCGAGCGCAGCGCCCCAGCCCGTCGGGATGCGCAGCACTCCGGCCTCGTCGCCGCGCCTCACCAGATCGTCCACGTAGCGGGCCTGCACGGCGTCGAGCGCTTCCGGCCGCACGCCCCCGCTATCGGCCAGGACACGCCGGAGCTGCGCAGAAAGCGCGCTTCCGTCGGCGTCGACCAGCCCCAGCTGCAGGCGCGCATCGTGGCTGCCGGCGCCGGTCGTGGGGATGGCCAGACCGAAGAAGAGGGTGAACGCCACCGGCATCAAGAGCAGGAAGATCAGCGCGCGGCGGTCCCGCATCACCTGCAGCAGGTCCTTGCGGGCGATGGCGAGCGCCTTCACGACGCCACCCCCTGGGTGAAGCGGCGGCGCATCAACGGCACGCCGACGGCCAGGCACGCCAGGCCGATGGCGACGGTCACGACCAGGGACACCGCCATGGCGCCGACGCCGCGGCCGTCGAGGCACAGCCGCCAGGCGGCCATCGCCCACCCCTGCGGCGTGAAGCGCGAGGCCAGCTCGAAGCTCGCCGGCAGGTTGGTGAACGTCGAGGTCATCAGTCCGCCGACCATCCCCGTGACGGTCAGCACGACCCCGAACATCGGCCCGCTCTGCCGACTGGTGCGCACGAAGGCGAGCAGGAGCACGCCAAAACCCGCGGCCGCTATGATCAGCGCGGCGCTCGCCAGGACCAGGGGCAAGGGTCGGCCCCAGCGGATCCCGAAGACCAGGGCGGACACCGACAGCAGCACCGCGATCTGCACCGCCAGGGTCATGGCCGTGCCCAGGAACTTCCCGCCTAGCACGGTCGCGGCCCCGGTCGGGGTGGTGTACAGCCGCGGCAGCGTGCCCTCCTCCTGCTCGCGCAGCAAGCTGGACGCGCCGTAGGCGCCGGTGAAGAACACGAAGAAGATCATCATCGCGCCCATCACCTGAGCCGCCATGCGCGTGACGAAGGAGGGTGACGAGCCCGCCGGAGCCTCCATGGCAACGCCGGCGGAGGCGCCGCGCGGCGCGTCCGTGGCGACGAGCATGGCGGCCTGCATCGCAAGCGCTCCCGCCGCCGGTCCGGCGACCTGCTGCAGGGTGAGCCGGGCGGCCAGTGCGCTCCCCGAGAGACCATCGAGCGCCCGCTGGATGACGTCCTTCACCACGCCGGCGCCGAGCGGCCGGGCCGGATCGGTCGTGAGCGTGGCCGTCGCCGAGGAGGCCCGCCCGAGCAACGCGGCCGTGAAGTCCGCCGGGATCACCAGCGCCGCCCCGGCGTCGCCACGAGCCACCATCGCCCGGGCGGCGTCCGCCCCATCCACCGGAACCACGTGCACGAGAGGCGCGAGCTCGGGCGCCGACAGGGCGGCCAACAGCGTGTGGCCCGCGGCCAGCGGAGCGCCGGTCGGCGGCGTGTCGAGGTTGGCCACCGCCAGCGTCACCGTAGCGATCTCCGGCGTGCCGGCCGGGGAGCTGAAGGCGAGGTCGATGAGCCCCGTGAGCAGCAGCGGCGCGCCCAGCATCATCACCAGCAGCAAGCCGCTGCGGGACTGTCGACGAAGGTCCTTCCAGGCGAGCGCGAGGAGCTTCATGGATCCTCAGTCCCTGAGCGCCCGGCCGGTGAGCTGGAGGAACACCGACTCCAGGTTGGGCTCGGTGACGGTCACGGACCGCACCGGCGCCTCGTGGGCGGCGGCGCGCTGGAAGAGCAGCGGCAACGCCGTCTCGCTATCCTCGGCCAGCAGGCGCAGGCTCCCGTCGCCCTCCGCACCATCGACCTGCACACCAGGCAGGTCCGCGAAGATGCCCACGATATGCTCCAGGTCGACCTCCCCGGCGATCTCCAGGTCGATCACGTCGTGCTCTCCCACCTTTCGCACCAGCTCCTCGTGGGTGCCGAGCGCCAGCACGCGACCGTGGTCGAGGATGGCGATGCGGTGCGACAGCTCTTGCGCTTCCTCCATGTAGTGGGTGGTGTAGAGCACCGTCGCCCCGTCGCGGTTCAGCGCCTGGACGTAGTCCAGGATGGCGCGCCGGCTCTGGGGATCGATGCCTACCGTGGGCTCGTCCAGCACCACCACGCGGGGCTCGTGCAGCAGCGCTGCCGCGATGTTGAGGCGGCGCTTCATGCCCCCGGAGAAGGTGCCCACGCGATCTCGCTGGCGGTCCGCGAGGCCGACCACCTCCAGGAGCTCGTCACAACGGCGGCGCAACCGTTCCCCACGCAGGTCGTACATGCGGCCCCAGAAGGAGAGGTTCTCTCGTGCGCTCAGATCCGGGTACAGCGCGATGTCCTGCGGCACGACCCCTAGTGCGGCGCGCGCCGCGACGCTGCCGATCGGATGCCCGACGATGCTGGCGCGCCCCGCGTCGGGGCGTAGCAGGCCGGACAGCATGCTCATCAGCGTGGTCTTGCCCGCTCCGTTGGGGCCGAGCAGGCTGAACAGCTCCCCCTCACGGACCTCGAGATCGACCGCGTCGACCGCGGTGACGTCGCCGAAGCGCTTGCTCAGCCCGGCAACCGCGATGGCCTCGCTCATACGTCCCCCTCCTCCAACTGACGAAGCAATCGTTTGGAGGAACCTCGCTAGCCAGCAAGAGCCCATTGTCCCGGAGGAGCACGGTGCAGCGCAGGATCGTGGTTCCAACGGCACCCCGCCGGGTCCGAGCTCGGCCGGAGCGCCACACAGGCATGCCTCATGAAAGCCTATGTATAATTCCCCAACGCTCGATCGGCTCTGGGCGTTCGATGGACTTCCCTCATAGGTCCATAGGGGACACCGCCCGCGCCGTTTCCACTGATTGGGAGGTACGTGCAAGGAAGGACGTCCCGTCCGCAAGTCTTCTGCTCGATCGAAGACACGTGAACCAGGGGGTACGCATGAAACGCTTCGGACTTGTCTCGATCCTTGCGGCAGCGCTGCTGCTGCTAGCCGGCCTCGCGGTGGCGCAGACGCCGACGCCAGGCGGCACGGTCGTTGACTCACTGTACGAGGAGCCCGACTCCGTCCTGCCCAACGCCGGCGCGCCCATGGTGTTCGCCGAGATGGTGCAGGCCACGCTGTTCTCGCCCCTGTTCTACACCAATCCGCAAGGCGCCCTGCAACCCGCGCTGGCCACCGAGGTCCCCACCCTGCAGAACGGCGGCATCTCCAAGGACGGCCTGACCTACACCATCCACCTCAAGCCCAACCTCGAGTGGTCGGACGGCCAGCCGCTCACCAGCGCCGACGTGGCGTTCACCGCGAACCTCTGGAAGAACAAGAACTATGCCGCGATGTCGAAGGTCGGCTACACCGACATCGCCAGCGTGGACACGCCGAACGCCACCACCGTGGTGTTCCACCTCAAGAAGGTGTTCCCGCCCTTCCTGAACGCCTGGGCCAACTACTACGCGCCCGTGCCGAAGCACATCCTGGCCGGCGTCGATCCCTCCAAGGTGGGGGTGGGCGCCTTCCTGCACGACCCCAAGGCCTACAGCGGTCCGTTCATGCTGAAGCAGTGGGTATCCGGCGACCACATCACCGAGGTCAAGAACCCCCACTACTTCCGCAGCGGTTACCCCTACCTGAACGGCATCGTCTTCAAGATCGTGCCCGACCAGAACACCCAGATCCTGGCCTTGCAGGCCCATGAAGCGGACATCGGCTACTTCCTGCCGATCACGCAGTACAACCAGCTCAAGAACATGCCGGGCTTCAAGCTCACCATGGGCAGCGTTCCGCCCGGTTGGGAAGCCATCTGGCTCAACGAGACCAACCCCATCCTCAAGAGCGTCCAGGTCCGGCAGGCCCTCGCCTACGGCCTCAACCGGCAGCAGATGGTCACCAACGTGTGGCACGGCATGGCGAAGCTGATCGCCAACGGGCAGCCGCAGGGCGACGTCAGCTACGACCCGAACACCAAGCCCTTCCCCTACGACCCCGAGAAGGCGGCCTCGCTGCTCAAGCAGGCCGGTTGGACCAAGGGCTCGGACGGCTTCCTCCACAAGAACGGCAAGCTCTTCGAGCTGACCTACTCGACCACGGCCAACAATCCCTGGCGCGCCCAGGACGAGCAGATCGTACAGGCCGACTGGGGCAAGCTCGGCGTGAAGGTCAAGATCGTCAACTACCCGGCGTCCACGTACTTCGGTCAGATCGTCCCCGGCGGCAAGGCCGACGCCATGGAGTTCGAGGAGCTGAACCTGCCGGCGCCCGGTCTCTACCTGCCGAACATCTTCGAGTGCGACAAGGCCCCGCCCAACGGGCAGAACTACACGCACTTCTGCAGCACCCAGGTCGACAGCCTCCTCAAGAAGGCGCTGACCACCGTCGACACCAGCAAGCGCATCGCGCTGTACCAGCAGGCCGGGCAGGTCATCGCCAAGGACGCGCCGATGGTCTTCCTGTACCAGCCGCCGAACCTGGCCCTCAACAGCACCCGCTTGCACAACTACAACCAGAACAACTTCGCCTACGACACGTGGAATGCGTGGGAGTGGTGGGTGAGCGGCGGCTGAGCCGATGATGGACTGAGAACCCGACGAACTCCGGTCGTGGGGCCCGTGGGGCCCCACGACCCCATTCCACCAACACCCACGAAAAACAATCGCAAACACACCACTCGCCGTCAACAAA
>CAZIBD010000023.1:7559-42763 GCA_964536935.1 uncultured bacterium
CCCTACGACTGTGGTTTGGGGGGGTTGGGGTGGGGGGGGGGGGGGTTTGCGTTTTATCACCTTACACCCCCCCCACCTGGGGTGGGGGGGCCCGTGGGGCCCCACGACCCCATTCCACGAACACGCAGGAAAACCATGCGCTACCTCACCAGTCGCCTTCTCCAAGCCCTCCTGATGATCTGGCTGAGCACCGTGGGGGTCTTCACGCTGGTCCACCTGATGCCGGGCGGCGTGCTGGCGGCGTTCGCCAACAATCCCACGCTGACCCCGGAGACGCGGCAGGCCATCATCCATGCGCTCGGCCTGGACAAGCCGCTCGTCACGCAGTATCTGACCTGGCTCTTCGCCCTTCTGCACGGCAACCTCGGCACCTCTTTCAACAACGGTCAGCCGGTCCTGACCCTCATCGGCGCACACTTCCCGCCTACCCTGGAGCTGATGGGCGCCGGCTACGCGATGTCGCTGGTGTTCTCGCTCACGGTAGGCGTCCTGAGCGCGATACGCCGCTACTCATGGATCGACTACGTGCTGACGTTCTTCGCCTATGCAGGCATCGCGATGCCGGTGTTCTGGCTGGCCGTGATGCTGATCCTAGTGTTCTCGGTGCACTGGCACCTCTTCCCGGTCCAGGGCTTCAACAGCCTCATCAACCCCAGCGTCGGCAGCAACGTGCACCATCTGGTGCTGCCCGCCATCACCCTCGCCACCTTCTTCGTGGCCCGCTGGAGCCGCTACATCCGCTCGAGCACGCTGGAGGTGATGAGCCAGGACTACGTGCGCACCGCGCGCGCCAAGGGGCTCGGAAGGCTCCGCGTCCTCCTCGGCCATATCCTGCGCAACGCCCTCATCCCCTTCGTCACCGTCTTCGGGCTCGACATCGGCGCCGTCGTGGGCGGGGCCGTGATCACCGAGACCATCTTCGCCTGGCCGGGCATGGGCCGCCTCTTCTTCGACGCCCTCACCTACCGGGACTTCCCGGTCGTCCTGGGGGTGCTGGTCATCTCGGCGACCGTGGTGATCCTCGCCAACCTGGTCGCCGACCTCGCGTACGGTCTGCTCGATCCGCGCATCGAGCTCGGGTAGGGGATCCATGGCCGACGTCAGCATCCATAGGATCCGGGAGCGCCGCCCCGACACGCAGTGGAGCCTCGTGTTCCGGAAGTTCCGCCGCCACCGGCTCGCGGTCGCCGGAGCGATCGTGCTCACGCTGATCATCCTCGCCGCCATCCTGGCCCCGCTGCTAGCGCCCTACCCGCCCAACGCCATCGACTCGGCGAACGCCGTCAAGCCGCCTTCGGCCGCGCACCTGCTCGGTACCGACATGAGCGGACGCGACGTGCTGTCGAGGCTGCTGTTCGGCGCGCGCATCTCCCTTGCGATCGGCCTCTCGTCGATGCTCTCGGCCGTGCTCATCGGCAGCCTGATCGGCTCGCTGGCCGGCTACTTCGGCGGCTGGGTCGACAACGTGCTGATGCGCTTCACCGACCTGATCCTGTCCTTCCCCCTGTATCTGATCCTCTTCGCGTTGTCGGTCATGCTGGGCGGCGGGATCTACAAGATCATCCTGTTGATCGCCGCGCTGACCTGGATGTACACGGCGCGCATCGTTAGGGCCGAGTTCTTGCACCTCAAGGAAGAGGTCTACGTGGAGGCCGCCAAGGCGCTGGGGGTGTCCGACAGCCGGGTCATCCTCCGGCACGTCCTGCCCAACGCCATGGCTCCGCTCATCGCAAACGCCACGCTTCTGGTCGGCAACAACATCATCGTGGCGGCGGTGCTGTCGTTCTTCGGCTTCGGCGTGCAACCGCCCACGGCCTCCTGGGGCGCCATGATGCAGAATGCCCAGGCCTTCGTGATCAGCGCGCCGTGGCTGGCGGCCTTCCCGGGGATCGCCATCCTCATCACGGTGCTGGCCGTCAACTTCCTGGGCGACGGCCTGCGCGACGCGCTGGACCCGCGGGTGCGGTAGGGAGAGCCGGCTGCCGTCAAGGGCCCGGAGCTCCACGGTGCCCTCGAGGATCTACGAGGGCGAGGGGCCCGGAAGGAGGCGCCGTGACGATTCACGACATGAACTGGATGCAGGTCGAGCGCTACCTCGAGAACGACGACCGCGTCGTCGTTCCCATGGGGAGTACCGAGCAGCACGGCTACCTTAGCCTGGGCGTAGACGCGATCCTGTCCGAACGCGTAGCGACCGAAGCGGCTGCGCCGCTCGGCGTGCCGGTCTTCCCCGCTCTCGCCTTCGGCATCACGCCGTACTTCCTTCGCTACCCGGGGAGCGTCAGCCTCCGACTCGAGACCTATCACCGCGTCGTCGAGGACATCCTGGACAGCCTCGCCGCTACCGGCTTCCAGAGGATCCTCTTCGTCAACGGCCACGGCGGCAACAGCCCCGGCGGTTCGATCCTGCAGGAGTGGATGAACGGGAACCCCGGCGTTGTCGCGAAGTGGCACAACTGGTGGAACGCCCCCCGGACCTTCGCTGCCGTGCAAGCGATCGATCCTCGGGCCTCCCACGCCTCATGGATGGAGAACTTCCCGTGGACGCGGCTCGACGGCGTCGAGCTTCCCGACGCGCCCAAGCCGATGATCGATGTGGCACGGATGCGCCTCATGGACGCCGACGCGGTGCGCGCCTACCTCGGCGACGGGAGCTTCGGCGGGCCCTACCAGAAGCCCGACGACCGGATGACGGAGGTCTGGAAGGCGGGCGTCGAGGAGACGCGTGACGCTCTGGAGGGGCCGTGGCATTGACATCGACGCGGCAGGGGCAACGCCGAGGGGGGAGTGCCGCATGCGGATCCTGAACGAGGCCCAGGTCAACGAGTTGCTTCCGATGCGTGCGTGCATCGATCTGATGGCGACGGCCCTGGCGGGGCTCTCACGCGGCGACGCACAGGTGCCGCTGCGCTCCGTGATGCGGCTGCCCGAAGGGTACGACGTCCTCGCGCTCATGCCGGGGCACGCGGGCGAGCCCGAGGTGCTGGGCGCCAAGATCATCACCGTCTTCCCCGGCAACCAGAGCCGCGGTCTCGACGCACACCAGGGAGCGGTGCTGCTCTTCCACCCCCACGACGGCCGCCTGCTCGCGCTCCTCGACGCCTCGTCGATCACGGCCATCCGCACTGCCGCCGCTTCGGGGCTGGCGACGCGGCTGCTCGCGCGTCCCGAGGCGGCCACCCTGGCGCTCCTTGGCAGCAGCGTGCAGGCGCGCACGCACCTCGAGGCCATGGCGCTGGTGCGCGAGCTCAAGAAGGTGCGCGTGTGGAGCCGTACACCCGCCCACGCCGCCGCCTTCGTCGCGTGGGCCCGGAGCACGCACGGCATCGAGGTGACGGCCTGCGGGTCCGCCGAGGAGGCGGTGCGCGGCGCGGACATCGTGTGCACGGTGACCGCCTCGCGGGATCCCGTGCTGGAGGGAGCCTGGCTCGAGCCCGGCACCCACGTGAACGCCGTCGGCGCCTCCCAACCGGACGCCCGAGAGCTGGGCAGCGACGCCGTGGCCCGCTCCCACCTCTTCGCAGACCGCCGCGAGTCGCTCACCCACGAATCGGCCGACTATCTCGTCCCCCTGCGCGAGGGACGCCTCGACCCGGACGAGCCCATCGCGGAGCTCGGCGAGGTCGTGCTCGGCACGGCGGCCGGACGACGCGACGCCGACGAGGTCACGCTCTTCAAGTCGCTCGGCCTGGCGATCGAAGACCTCGCGGCCGCCCGCTTCATCCTCGAGCGCGCCGAACGGGAGAACGTCGGCACCGTCGTGCCCATGCACGGCCCGGAGGCGTCCGGCCCACACTGAATCGAGGGGAGGCACAGCCCTCCGGCACGGCGCTTCGGTGACTGCCTGCCGGACTGGCGCGTACGAACAGGTACGTCCGGACCGGTGCGTCCAGACACGGGTGTCAACCCGGCAGCGGCAGCTCCGTCAAGGGCAGCAGTCGCGCGTCCTGAAGGGCAGCGGTGCGATGGCCGATGCCGGCGAGGTAGCCGGCGTGGCTCTCGAACGCGAGGAAGGCCTGGGCGCTGCTCTGCCGCACCAGCATGACCAGGTCCCACGTCTCGTGCTCGGGACCGATCAGGAACGGCCCGCCGGCGCCCAGGAAGAGCAGCTCGCCGCCGCTCTCCCGGAGGAACGGGAGGGTGTGGCGGATGTACCGGTCGAAGGCCTGGGCGCCGCTGATCGGCTCCTCGGGCGCCAGGTCGGGGTGGGCCGAGTAGTCGGCGACGTCACGGAAGCGAAGCAGGTTCAGCATGGTGACGCCGCCTTCGAGGCCACGCAGGACGAAGGCCCTGCCGGCCTGCTGCGTGGGCTCGAGGTAGCGGGTGGATTCGGGGGTCCTCATCGCACATCCTTTCGGCGCTGCGCGTCTGCGGCTTCGCCCTTGCGTTCGATCGACGGGAAGGCCAGACGGACGGCATGCGCGCGAACGTCCTCGGGCCACGCCGCGGTGCGTTGCTCCAGGCCGGGGCGGTCGTCGGCGAACAGGGCGCGCGTCGCCTCTTCGAAGCCGGGAAGATCCCCGGCGATCGCCACCATGAAGCGGTAGGCGGACTCCTGCGCCACGCGCCGCTCCAGCCGGGGAGCGTTCTTCCGCCGCGCCTCGTCCACCAGCCGCCTGAGCGCGGCGGAGGCTCCCGACGGCTGCGCCGCCAGCCACTCCCAGTGCCTCGGGAGCAGGGTGACCTCGCGGGCGACGACGCCGAGCCTCGGTCGGCCCCGCCCGCGCGGCCTCGTACCCTGGCCGTCGACGGCCTCGGTAGGACCACCCTGCGAGGGACGCGCCAGTCTGGCAAGGACATCGGCGTCCGAGCCGCGCAGGTCCAGATCGACCACGCGGCCGGTGGCATCGTCGAACACGAGGATCGCCTCCTCCGAACCGCGTTCCGACGCCGACTTGACCGCGAGCGCGACCCCGGCCAGGGGACCGGACCGCAACAGCCGATGCCCTACGAAGGCCGTGCAGGAGTGCGGGAGATCTTCAGGCATGGGGGCGCACCTCGGGCGCGGCCACAATTATTACCCGGGTAGATTCCACCTGTCAATATCACCCGGGTAGTATCCGAGAGCTCCGGTGGCCGCGCGTCGTTCGGGCACGTTCGATCGGTCGTCGACCTAGTGCCGGTCGCTGAACGCCAGCTTCACCGCAAGGCCGATCATGATCAGGCCGCTCCCGACGTGCAGGCTCTCGCGACGCCGGCGCGAGCGCGCCAGCCAGTCCCGTGCGGTCCCGGCCGCGAACGCCCATACGCTGTCCGAGGCCAGCGCGATCACCAGGAACACCAGCCCCAGGGCGAGCATCTGCACGGGAATCGGCGCCCGTCCCGGCTCCACGAACTGGGGCAGCACGGCCGCGAAGAAGATCGTCGTCTTGGGGTTCGTAGCACCGACGATGAAGCCTTCCCGGACGGCGGCCCGGCCACGCTTCGAGGGTGCAGGCGTGGCGAGGGCCTCCGCCAGAGCGCGGCGGCGCCGGATCGCCTCGATGCCGAGCCAGACCAGATACCCGGCGCCGACGAGCTTGACGATCGAGAACACGACCTCCGAGCGTTCCACGACCAGGCCCAGCCCCAGCGCCACCAGCACGAGCTGGAGGTACTCGCCCGCGGCATTGCCGAGCACGGTGGCCAGCGCCGCGCGCCGACCCACGGTCAGCGCACGCCCGACCACGAACAGCACGCTCGGGCCCGGCACGACGATGAGCGCGAAGGCGAGCACTGCGAAGGTGATGAGGTGTTCCAGCGGCATACGGTCGATCCCTCCAGCCCACCTTACATGGCTCCCAGGACGAAGGTAGGAACGGTTGGAGGGAAGTCGCTCGAGGCCCGCTCAGGCTCTCGTGGCCTCGCGGTGCCGGTACACCGGCGCGTCCGAAGGCGGCAGCGGCGTGTCGCCGCGGATCAGGTCGGCAGCCTTCTCGGCGATCATCATCACCGGCGCGTAGATGTTGCCGTTGGTGATGATCGGCATCACCGAGGCGTCCACCACACGGAGGCCCTCGAGGCCGTGGACCTTCATCGACGAGGGATCGACGACGGACAGAGGATCGGTGCCCATCCTGGCGGTGCAGCTCGGGTGCAGCGCCGTTTCCGCGTCGCGGGCGACCCACGCCAGGATCTCTTCGTCCGTCTCGACCGACGGGCCTGGCGAGAGCTCGCCGCCGTTGTAGGGCTCGAAGGCGGGCTGGTTGAGGATGCGCCTCGCGACGCGGACCGCCTCGAGCCACTCGCGCCGGTCGTTCGCCGTGGACAGGTAGTTGAAGCGGAGCGAGGGCTTGACCCGGGGATCAGGCGAGACGATCGTTAGCTCCCCCCTCACATCGGAGAACATCGGACCGACGTGCACCTGGTAGCCGTGCCCGGCCGCCGGAGAGCTACCGTCGTAGCGGATCGCCAGCGGCAGGAAGTGGAACATCACGTTGGGCCAGTCCACCTCCTCGTTCGAGCGCACGAAGCCGCCGCCCTCGAAGTGGTTGCTGGCGCCCGGACCGCTCCGGAAGAAGAGCCATTGAAACCCGACCCACGGGCGGCGCCACCACTTCAGCCATGGAGCGACCGAAACCGGAAGCTTCGAAGCGTACTGGATGTAGACCTCGAGGTGGTCCTGGAGGTTCTGCCCCACGCCCGGGAGGTCGGCGACCGGCGTGATCCCCAGCGCCCGCAGCGGCTCCGCCGGCCCCACGCCAGAGAGCTGAAGCAGCTGGGGCGAGTTGATGGCGCCGCCGCTGAGGACGACCTCGCCGGCCTCGACCCTCACGGTACGGCCGCGGTGGACGTACTCGACGCCCCTCGCCCGCTGGCCGTCGAAGAGGATGCGCGTCACGAAGGCACGGGTGCGGATGGTGAGGTTCCGCCGCTCGCGCACGGGATCCAGGTACGCCTTGGAGGCCGACCAGCGCCGGCCCCGGTAGATGTTCCGGTCGAAAGGCGCGAACCCCTCCTGCCGGTAGCCGTTGACATCGTCGGTGAGCGCGTACCCCGCCTGCTGGACGGCCTCGAAGAAGGCGCCGAAGAGCGCGTTCGTGGCCGGACCGCGTTCCAGCTTGAGCGGCCCGTCCCCGCCGCGCCAGGTGTCGGCGCCCGCCAGGCAGGTCTCCATCCTCTTGAAGTACGGCAGGCAGTGCGCGTAGTCCCACGCCTCCATGCCCGGCGCCCGCGCCCAGCGGTCGTAGTCCATCGGGTTGCCGCGCTGGAAGATCATGCCGTTGATGCTCGAGGACCCTCCGAGCACCTTGCCGCGCGCATGGTAGACGCGCCGCCCTCCCATGAACGGCTCCGGGTCGGACTGGTACTGCCAGTCGTAGCGCGGGTTGCCGATGCCGAACGGTAGCGCGGCGGGCATGTGGATCAGAACGTCCCAGGGCCAGTCGGCCCGGCCGGCTTCGAGGACCAGCACATTGGTCGAAGCATCCTCGCTCAGACGGTTCGCGATCACCGAGCCGGCGGACCCTCCTCCCACGACCACCACGTCCCATCGCTCGTCGGGCATGCACCGCTCCTTCCGGCGGCACCCGGACCCGGAACGCGTCCGGGACGGGGATGGACGCCGCCTCGGCCATCCTACCGGCGACGACCTTCAGCCAGCGCGCCCGTTGCCGGGCCGGATCGCTTGGGTGCGCTGCAGGAATGCACGCCTGAGACGCTGATGCGCTCTCCATCGAAGGGGCCCGGGCGGTCGAGGACGAATGTCCCTGGCCACCCCCATCGGCCGTGGCGCGCGAAAAGCCGGATCGGTGCCGCGCTCCTGGCCGTCCTCGCGCGTACACAACGAAATCGCGGCGGCGGATTCGCACCCGTTGCCGGCTAGATTCTCGGCCGGCCTGCAGCCGCCGCCGTACCGCCGGCGCGTTACGGAGGGAGATCGCCGCCGCCCCGACCAGGAAGCCCAGCACGGAGCCCGTTCCAGAGCAGGCTCCCTTGCATTCTGTGTACAATTGCACACTACAAAGTGACCGTGCGATCCACGGCGACGTAGCCTTAGGATGCTGGGGCGCTAAAGCTCGCAAGGCGCCAATTCTCTCTGCTTCGTCCACCCACACCTTGCCCGTACCCCATCGCTCGCGCTCGAACCCACGGCGCGAGGGCCACGCTCCGAAGTTGCGGGGGAGTTGATCGAGCATGGCGGTGACGTTGGTGGCGTCGTTGCGGGCCGATGCCTCGGAGGCGTGGCTCGACGCGCTGTTGCGCGAGCTGGCAACCCTGGGCTGTGTCGCGCGCCTCGACCGCACGCGGAGACGGTTGGAGTGTTCGGTTCCATTCGGCAACCTCACGTGGGTCCTGCACGGGGGCCTGCGCGGCGTGCTTCGACCCTACGCCGCATGCGTGGCCATCCACGACCGGACGACCCGTCGAACGGCACGTACGTCCCGCCTGCGCGAACCCGCGACGATCGGAGACCGGACATGAAGCCACTCTCGATGGCCGATTCTCGGCACGAGCAGCAAGGCGCGACGCGACCGCGGAGGCCGGTGGAAGCGCTGCCGTTGGTGGTACCGAACCGCTGGCAGGGCGAAGTCGGATGCGCCGTCGGTCCCTTCTCCTCCCGCACGGTCGCCGACTACTTCGCAAATCGCGTCGTGGACTTCGGGCAGTACGAGGTGTTCCGCCTGCGGGTGTTCGTGCATGGAAACAGCTGGTACGTCGAGGTTCAGCGCCGCTCGCAGGACAGCTAGCAGGCTGGCGGGACGGCGCGCGCTCCCTCGCTCGCCCCGGGCGCCGCACCCTCAGGCCCCGGCGAAGGCTCCCCGCGCGAGCGCGGCTTCGTGAACGTCGACCAGGCGGTCGAAGCTGACATCGAGGTCGAGCGGAAGGCCGAACGCGCCTGCGGCCTCCAGGGCCACGAAGCCGTGGAGCGAGCTGCGCAGCGCCCGCGTCGCGTGCAGCGCCGCGTCCCCCTCCAGGTCGTAGCCGCTCAGGACACTCAGCACCACCGCAACCACGCGCGCAGCCGCCTCGTCGGCTGCCTCCGCATCGCGGGCGCGTTGGGCATCGGGCCCCTCCGCCCCCAGCGTGAGCTGGTAGAGGCCGGGGTGTTCGGTCGCGAAGGCCCGGTACGCCCGGGCCAGGGCGAGCAGGGCGTCGCGCCCGGCACGACCCACCGTGGCGCGCTGCAGGCGGCGCTCCAGCGTCTCGAGACCTCGGAGCCGCAACGCTCCCCGCAGGTCGTCCAGCCCGCCGACATGGTTGTACAGCGACGGGGTCCGCACGCCGAACGCCTTGGCCAGCGAGGCGAGCGAGAGGGCCTGGAGGCCCTCCCGATCGATCGTCTCGGCAGCCGTATCGACGACGCGTTCGCGCGTGAGCCCGGGCCTACGCGCCACGACGCGTAGCCTTCAGGAAGTGGAGGATGGGCGCGGCCGTCTCCTCCGGCATCTCGCTGTGCGGGTAGTGCCCGGCGCCATCGACGAGGACGACCTCGGCGCCGAGCCCGTCGGCCAGCCGCCGCGCCTCGTCGACCGGATCGCCGAAGTCGGGGTCCTTCGACCCCATCACCACGAGCGACGGCGACCTCACCTCGGCGAGTCGGTCTGCGATCTCCGGCTCGCTGCCGAGCATCATGGCGCGCAGCGCCTCGAAGCGGCCGGCCTCCGCCAGGTTGGCTCTGAGCGCGGCGCGGTAGGCGGCGAAGTCGGCGGGCTTGCGGGTCGGGAAGAGCGTCCCGAAGTACCAGCTCCAGGCGGCCACCTTCCAGGGCCCGGTGAACAGCACGCGCATCAGCACACGCATCACCGGCCTGGCCGGCTGCGGCAGCACGAAGGGGCCGATCAGCACCAGGCCCGCCACGGCCTCGGGGCGCTCCGAAGCGGCCCAGACACCGGAAGCGGCGGTGAACGAGTTGCACACCAGCGTGGCCGGCCCGGCGTCGAGGTGGTCGATGAGGGCGAGCAGGTCGGACGCCACGGCCTTGCGGCTGTAGTCGCGCCAGCGCACGCTCGAGCCCCCGTGCCCGCGCAGGTCGACGCTCACCACCCGGTGGCCGGCCTCGACCAGATCGGGGGCGAGGAAGCGATACTCCTGCCGAAGGTCCCCCATCCCCGGCACCAGGATGACCAGCGGGCCCTCGCCCCGGTCTTCGTAGGCCAGTGTGCCGCCATCGACGTGGAGCTGCTCCATGGCGATTCCTTTCCTGCGGGTCGCGCCCGGCTCCGGGACAGCGCGCGACGTCCGACCGTCCGCGAAGCGACCGTGCGCCACTCCGGTAGCGCGAGAGGGGACCGTGACGGCCCCGGGCTCGGGGTGGAGGGTCGGGCGAGTGCGGTTGGTGACGCGCGGACGGTGCGTTTCGGGGGTGGGCATGGTCGGCTCCTTCGGTGGGACGGGATCGTCCATGAACTATGCTATATAGGTTGTAGCCTAATTGCCTTAGTTTGTCAAGCAGGCGCGCGCCCGCTAGCGCCTTCTGGTCGGCCCAGGGACAAACGCCCACGACAGGACTGCTCCCAACCGGCCATCATCAGCTGACGGAACCGCCCCCCACGCTCGAGGGGCCGAGAGGTCGTGAGGCCGTGGACCCGCATGCGTTCACTCTCCTGAGCATCGTCATCCGAAGCGCCATCGTGCACACGGTCACCTACACCGCCATGGGCATCGTCGCCATGAACGTCTTTCGCTACGGCAGCGCCATCCGCGACGATCCCGTGCGCACGGCTTCCCTCCGCGACACGAACGACCCCCTCGTGATGGCGGGCCCGCTGTTCCAACCACTGCGCGGCCTGCTCTTCGGGATCGTCTTCTACCTCCTCCGCGACGTCCTGTTCGCCGCCCACGGCTGGCTGGTGCTTTGGCTCACCCTTGTCGTGATCGGCATCCTCGGCACGTTCGCGCCCGCCGAGTCCTCGATCGAGGGCTGGATCTACCGGCGACCCTCCCCTACCGGCTTCCTCTGGGGCGGGCTACTGGAGATCCTTTCGCAGTCCCTCCTGCTGGCGGTGCTCACCTTCCTGTGGGTTCGGAATCCCACCGCTGCCTGGCTCGACTGGACCTTCGGGGTGCTGTTCGTGCTCGCCCTGGCTATGCCGGCCCTGGGCCTCCTTGCCAGACGCGTGAACCGCCCCTCGAAGGCCTGAGGGGAGCGGGCCCGCCAGCCCTTTGATTCCGCCGGAATTCCGACCTGTTCCGGCCGCGCCATCGCGAGGCCGAACGACAGCAGCGCACCCGTCGCGGCGGGCACCACCCGCCGACCGCTCCCTCATCGCGCTCTTATCCGTCCTGCACGGCATTTGCACGCTTCTTCCACGGCATCCTCGTATGACGTGCCTAGCTTGTGTGCGTCGAGGGACCCCCGGAAACCCCCGGATGGGTCCCTCGCCACGGCCTCGCGAGCTTGGCCCGCGATGCGCCCGGAAGGAGAAGCCTATGAACCCCAACCGCAGGACCATCACGACCATTCTGGTGGGCGCCACGTCGGCCCTGGCGCTGACCTTCGGCATCGCCTTCGCACGACCCATCGTCCAGCTCGACGGCCTCAGCACGCAGGGAGTCACCATGGCGGATTACATCGACACCCACGCCGTGGGGGCGTCGAACAGCCAGTGCTTCCAGGACACGGCCCAGAAGAACCAGGCGGGCTACGCGTGCTTCCAGCACGCACTCCAGGTCAGCGGGCTGCAATCGCTGCTGAACGGCTCGGCCCCGATCACGGTCTTCGCCCCGACCGATGCGGCCTTCGCGCACCTGGAGGTCACGGCCGGTAAGAGTGCGTTCGACCAGTTCATGAACAACAAGGCTGCCATGACCGAGCTCGTGAGGGCTTCGATCGTGAACGGCAGCCATACCCTGGCCGATCTCGCGTACCAGACGCCCTTCGCGACGGGCTCGACCAGCGTCACCACCATCGCGGGAACACCGCTGGCCATCGCCTTCGGCTCGCTGGGCTACACCACCTCGCGCACGTACGTCGATGTCGGCCCGTCGAGCGCCTACGACGGCCAGAGCTACGTGGACGGGACCCCCGTGATGGTCGCCCACGATAGCGTCCTGATCCCGCTCCGTCGCATCACCCTCACCTCCTTGAGTGCCTAGCCGATCCGAATGAGCCGCACGCTCGACCAGGACATGCCGAGCGAGCGCAGCCGCCGGGACTCCCGCGGGGGGTCCCGGCGGCCTTCTCGACCCTTCACCACCGGGCACCCGACGGCAAACAGCCTCGTGCGACGCTCGGCCAGGCAACGGCTGGTCAGCGGCCTCCCTTGCCGACGCGCTCCTCCCACGCCTCCAGCGAGCGCGGCCAGTCCTTGCCCAGCAGGCGCGAGAGCGACCGGTCGGCCAGCACCTGACCGTCCGTCTGGCAGGTGGCGCAGTAGTTGGTCTCGCGACCGGCGTAGCGGATGCGCTGCACCGGATCGCCGCAGCGCGGGCACGGCTGCCGGTAGCGGCCGTGCACGGCCATCCCCTCCTGGAAGGCGGTGACACTGGGCCAGCCACCCTCGCTCACACCGAGCGAGAGCCGGTCGACCCACGACTGGAGGACCTGCTGCGTGGCCGCGTACAGGCGCGCCTGGGCAGCGTCGTCGAGCGAGGTGGTCAGCGCGACCGGCGACAGCCGGGCCGCGTGAAGGATCTCATCGGCGTAGGCACCGCCGATCCCGGCGATCAGGTGCGGCGAGGTCAGGGCTCGCTTGAGGGTATGGCGCTCGCGTTGCAGGGCGGCACCGAACGCCGCGCGCGAAGCCACGAGCGGCTCGACCCCTCCGGGATCGAGCCCGGCCAGGGCCGCCTCCCCCTCGACGGCGCGCAACGAGGCCATCCTCTTGCTGCCCGCCTCCGTGACCAGGAGCGTGCCTCCTTCGAAGTCGAAGGCGGCCAGACCCCGCTTTCCCGGCAGCCCCGCCCCCGCCTTGCCCCACGCGAGGCGCCCCACGAGCATCAGATGCAGCACCAGGAACAGCGGCGACGGACCTTCCTCGAAGGCCAGAACGAGGCGCTTGCCGATCCGCCTGGTGCCGCTGAGCGGACGCCCCTCGAACGCGGACAGCGGCGGCTCCACCGTGCGGAGAAGGAACACGCTCCGGAGGCGAACACCGAGCAGGCGCCGCCCCAGGGCGCGCACGGAGAGCGCGGCTCGATAGGCCTCGATGTCGGGAAGCTCGGGCATGCCGTCTCCAGGGGCCCCGAGGGCCCCGGTTGCGCCGCCCACGAAGCGCGCTCCGGATGCCCGGCAGCCATCTCGATCATAGGCCGCCCCGCCATCTCGGCTCTTGCCCCGGGCGGGACCGGTCGGAACGTCGTCCCCCAGCGACAATGAATGAACCGAGTCACAATTGCATCGGCAAATCCGGCATAGGCTGTGGGCGGTCCACACCGAGGGGACCCCCCGGACGCGCCCCGTCGACGCGCCCACCGGCCACGCTCGGCCGCACTGCCAGAACGGCGCCTCCCGCGCCTCCACGCCGCACGGCGCCCGCGCGGGCGACACCCGGAGAGGACCCTCATGAGCGACTTCTTCCATGATCCGACGAAGGACGATCAAGGAGACACCTTCGTCATCCACACTTCGGATGGGCTCACGCTCGAGCTTTCCCCCAGCTGCCTGACCATCCGAGGCCGCGACACGCGGGCGTTGGCTCGCGTCGCCCTCAACCTGGACCGCATCACGGGCGTGGTGGCCGGGGCGAACGTGACCGCGCACGCCACGCACAGCCACGTGCTCACCGTGCGGCGCAACGGCGAGGGCCTCGTCGTCAGCGTCAGCACGCCGCACCTGGAGCTGCTGCACCGGCACCTTCCGCTGCCGTCGGGCAGGGTCGAGCATGGAGCGGTGGGCGACGGCTCGGTACAGCCGCAGGCAGGAGCCTCGGGCGTTTCCTGAGCCACAGCGCATCGCGGGAAGGGCACAGGCGCCTCGGCACGGCTAGAGTAGGCGCATGAGCGACTCGAGCGACAAGGGCGCGACCCCATCCACCCTCGCCACAGCGACGCTGGCGGGCGGCTGCTTCTGGTGCCTGGAAGCGGTGTACGCCGAGCTCCTCGGCGTGCGCTCGGTGGAGTCCGGGTACACCGGCGGTGATGTGCCGGAGCCGAGCTATCAACAGGTCTGCACCGGCACCACCGGCCACGCCGAGGCGGTGCGCCTCCGTTTCGACCCCGGGATGATCGGCTACCGAGACCTCCTGCAGGTGTTCTTCTCCATCCACGACCCCACCACGGTGGATCGGCAAGGGAACGATGTGGGGTCGCAGTACCGCTCCGCGATCTACTACTACGACGAGGCGCAGCGCGCCGAGGCCGAAGCGGTCATGCGCGAGGTCGACGCCTCCGGTATCCACGACGCTCCGCTGGTGACCGAGCTGAAGCCGGCCGGCGCCTTCTACCCCGCCGAGCCCTACCACCGCAACTTCTTCGCGCACCATCCCGAGCAGGCCTACTGCCGCGTCGTGATCGCCCCCAAGGTGGCCAAGTTCCGCAAGCAGCACGTCGAGCGCCTCAAGCGCCCGACCGCAGCCGAGTCCTGAGGATCCCACCAGGCCGGGGGCGCGCACCCCGCCGGCCTCCGGGCACGGCCCGACCGCGCGCGGGAACCCCTTGGAGAACGGCCCCCGCCGGAGGCGGGGGCCGTGAGTCCCAACAGGGTCCGGGGCGTCAGTCGCCCGGGCTGGCGTCCGCTTCGGGGGGAGCCTGGGCGGGCTCGGGCGCCGGATAGATGGCGCGCAGCACCGCGTAGGACAGGAACCCGACGACCAGCGGGCCGCCCAGCACGATGAGCCACAGCACACCCGTGCTCAGACCGAGCCCGTTCTTGTAGGCGGCGAGGGTGGCGGCGATGAAGAAGCTCAGCACCGCGATCACCGTGGCCGTCCGGACCGGGTGCTGACTGGGGAGCTCGACGTAACGCAGCTTGCGCTTCGAAGGCTGCAGCAGCGGGAAGACGAATCCGAAGAGGATGAGCAGCGTGGGGATCAGGACCCCGATGAACTCGGGCCCCACGAACACCCCGAAGACCGTGAACTTCCAGGCCGACGGGATCATCTTGAGAAAGCCGAAGAGCCACAGGAAGTACCAGTCCGGCTTCACGTTTGGCGTCGACGGTCCGGGAGGCCCGAAGTGCTCGATCGGGTTGGCGTTGAACAGCCCCGCCACCAACGCGAGGATGGCGACCAGCACCGCGAACAGCACACCCATGATCAGCGCCTGCTGCGGCCAGAAGGGCACGCCCAGGATCTTGCCGGGAGCGATCTTCTCGGCGTACTTGGGCTGGGTGTGCTTCTGCAGGAACATGATCAGCACGTGGGCGCCGATCAGCATTCCGATGATGAGCGGCAGCCAGATCATGTGGATGGCCGTCAAGCGCGGGATCGAGTGCTCGGTCGGGAAGGTGCCGCCGAAGAAGAGCTGCGCCAACCAGGTGCCGATCACCGGGATCGACGCCGCGATCTCGTAGCCCACCTTCGTGGCCGTCGCCGAGAAGGCGTCGAACGGCAGCGAGTACCCCGTGAAAGCCGCCACCACCGCGAAGCTGAGCAGCAGCAGGCCGATGATCCAGTTGACCTCCCGGGGCTTCTTGTAGGCCCCCGTGAGCAGGATCCGGATCATGTGCAGGAAGGCCGCGGCGATGAAGACGCTGGCGGCCCAGTGGTGCATGCTGCGAATCACCTGACCGAAGGGCAGGCTGTCGATGAACTGCACCGAGGCGTACGCCGCCGGCAGCTTCTTGGCCCCCACCTGCACCAGGCGGATGGAGGGCTCGAAGTTGATCGACAGGAAGATGCCCGTCAGCACCAGGATCACGAACGAGAAGAGGGTGATCTCCCCGAGGAAGAACGAGTGGTGCACGGGGAACATCTTGCGGAAGAACTTCTTGTAGAGCCGGGACAGCGCCAGCCGCTCGTCGAGCCACTTACCCATGGTCCACCCCCCTCAGCTGCATCCGATGCTCGTCAGGAAGCCCCCGGCCACGGTGAGCTGCCCGTTGGAATAGGCGAGCGGAAGGAGCGGCAGGGGTCGCGGCGCGGGGCCGGCCATGACCTTGCCGTCCTCGCGCGGGTTGAACTGCGAGTGGTGGCAGGGGCACAGGAACCAACCGTTCTTGCTGTCCCAATCGCTGACCGTGCAACAAAGGTGGGTGCACACGGCGGAGTACCCCACCACCCCCTCCGCGGCGTGGGGCGCCGTATCGGGCCCCAGCTGGCTGGCATCGAAACGCGACAGCAAGACGAGATTGTTGTCGGTGCCGCTCTTCACGACGCCGGTCTTGGGGTTCTTGGGATAGCACAGGATCTGCTTCGTGTCCTTCTGGACATCGCTCACCTGCACCACCTTCGTCTGGTCCTCGGCGTGCACCAGCAGGTCACCACTGGCCGGCGGTTCCTGTTGCGGTGTGATCTTGGCGATCGGCTTGAGGCTGCCGGTCACGGTCAGGGCCGACAGGCCCGTCACGGTCAGGGCCACGGTCACGCCGACGCTAGCCTGCAGGAAGCGGCGCCGCTGGATCAAGCGCTCCTGCTCGTCAGCATCGGCCTGCTCAGCGCGCGCGTCGTCCTCGAGCCGCTCCCCCTCCGGAGCGCCTGTGCGCTCGTCATCGTTCGGCATTACCAAGGCACCTCCGAATCCTCCGATTCGATGTGGACCTCATCGTCCTGGTAGTAGTTCTTGTACAGCATCAACAGCCCGGCCACACACAGCGAGATGCCGGCGAAGATGGCGCCCTCGACCGCCGGATGGTTCTGCTGGGTGTGCAGGGAGTGCACGATGGCCTGCACGAACAGACCCGACAGCGCCACGGCCAGCGCCGACAGCAGCATGCCCACCCACTGCGCCCGGCCGGGCCGGGCGCGGTGTACGCCGGGGCGTAGCTCCGGTCCCTCCAGCCACACGGAGATGAAGCCGATGGCCGCGTAGACGAGGAACACCACCCCGAACGTGATCAATCCGATCTGTCCCACCGACAGCGGTTGCGCCTTGCCGCCGGACACCGCCGTGATGTAGCGGCCATCGAGATAGGACATCAGGAACAGAGCCGCGGCGAAGAGCAGCGTGAAGAACGGGATCACCCGGTCGTTGCGGAACATCTCAACGCCCCTTCCCGAGACCTCGAGTGGTCGATGGGCCCGCGTACGGCCTTCCCGGCACGATCACTGGGCCGCCTTCGGAACGGCCTGCTTGGCCTGGTCGACGCTCACCGGGCCGTAGTCGTTGCCGAAGGAGTTGCGGATGTACGTGGCGACGTCGGCGAGCTCCTTGGCGGTGAAGGAATGGTGCGACGGCATGGCGCCCTTGCCGTCGAAGATGCGCTGCATCACGGCACTGGCGTTGCTCAAGAAGTCGTTGCCGGCCAGCGCCGGGAACGTCGGCGGCATGCCGGCGCCATTGGGCTGGTGGCACCCCTGACACTCGGAGGTATACAGCTTCTTACCGGCCTGCATGGCGTCGGAGCTCGCGGTCGTGGCGCTCGAAGCGCCTGCCTGGGAGGTGCTCGACGAGGTCGAGGACGACGACGAGGAAGAGGACGACGAGGAGGCAGGGGTCGACGACCCGGACGCTGACGACCCCGACGACGACCCGGACGACGACCCCGTGCCCGAGGTGGAGGACGCGCCGCTTCCCTTGCTCGCGGCCGGGACCGCCTTCGATGCCACGTCCACGCTGACGCCACCGTAGCTGTTGCCCCAGGTGTTGCGGATGTAGGTGGCAACGGCCGCGAGCTGCGTCGCGGTGTAGGAGTGGTGCGAAGGCATCGCTCCGGCACCGTCGTAGACGCGCTTCACAACCGCAGTCGGGTCGCTGAGGAAGCTGTTGCCGGCCAGCGCCGGGAACGTCGGCGGGTTGCCCTCACCGCTCGGCTTGTGGCAGGCCGCGCAGTCGGAGCCGTAGAGCTGCTCGCCCGTCTTCAACAGTTGCTGGTCGACAGGAGGCGCCGAAGCGCTCGCCCCCGACGAGGCGGTGGCGCTGCTGGCGGGCTTCGACACGATGGCGCTGTACATCGGCACCAGCATGAAGAAGACCCAGATTCCGCCGAGGATGAGCACCGTCGACAGCACGTAGAGCCAGGCCGGAGGCCCCTTCGCCGTCGAAACGGTTGGTGGAGGGGCGGCAGGGCGCGGTGTCACCACGTCGACGTCGACCCGGCCCGTGACCGTCGCGCCGGGCTCCAAGCCCCGGACCACGAGCCCGGGCTGATGCTCCACGGTGAAAGGAATACGGCGCTCCCGCCGGCGGCCAGCGGCATCGATGCGCACCAGCCGCAGCGTGTGCTCCCCCTCTTCCAGCGACGCGGTATCGAGCTGGAATCGGAAGGGCGGGGCGGTCAGGACCTGGACCGCCTCCGGTCGATCGTCGAGGTAGGCCTCGATCCGAACGGCCGCGTCGGACGAACTGGAGCCTTCTGCACTCACGACAGCATTCCTCCCAACGTTGAACCGCGAATCGCCGCCGGAGGCCGGCGCCTCCGGGGCGATGTCGCGTGCACCCGCTCTTCAGCGCCCGCACCGGAGCCTTCCGGCGCCCGGCCGCGCGTTCGAACGACGCTCATGCTCATCGGCGCCTCACGGTAGCCGCGCGCTCCGATCACGGCCGTAGTCTAAAGCCAGCCCACATGAGTGTCTCATGACATCCCGCTCCTTCGAGCCCACGGCACGGACCTCGCTACCTGCCAAAGCCGCTTCCGGTGGCAGCGAGCCCAGGGCCAGAGCGGCCCTCGCGCCCGTGTCCAGGGCGCCCCCGCAGGAGCCTACCGTACAGGACGAACGTCCCCATGGGGCAAATGTCCCGCGGGCGACCGCGCAGCCGGGGCGTCGCCGACACCACGGCGGGACCCAGCCTACAGGTGGACACTGGATCATGGCCACCACGACCAGCGCCGTACCCCTCGCCTTCGACGCCATCAGCGCTCGCCTGCACGCCCTCGACCTTCCCGACGTGGACGTCGTGGTGGGCATCGCGACCGGAGGAACGGTCCCGGCCGCCCTGCTTGCGCATCAGCTGCGCCGCCCGCTGGCCCTCGTGACCCTCAACCTCCGCGCACCCGACAACACCCCGCAGCGCCCCGCCCCGGAGGTTCTGAGCGCCGTGCCCACATTCGAGGCCGGCCACCGGATCCTGCTCGTGGACGAGGTCAGCGTGACCGGAGCCACCCTCGCCGCGGCCCGGGCCCTGTTCCCGGAACAGCGCGTCACCACGCTGGTGCTCAAGGGCCGGGCCGACCTGGTCGCCTTCCCCGAGATCCAGACGTGCGTCGCGTGGCCCTGGAAGTCCTGAGGGTCGGCCCGCCCGACCAGAACGGGCCATCCACCACCCCTTAGCCTGCACGACGTCGCCCGAGTGACGGGACCTCCTTCTGGGTCCTGGACAATTGGACGGTACAGCACGGCCGGGCCGGCCGCACGGCTCGCCGCCGCTCGGCTCGAGCCGCCGTCCCGGTCCGCCATCACGACGACATCGATTCGGAAGGAGCCCGTTATGGCGTCCAGCACGACGATGAGGCCAGGACCGAACCTCAATCAGGAGCTCGTCCGACCGGCGATCCTGGGCCTGATGGACGGCACCGTCTCGACACTCGCTCCGATCTTCGCCGCCGCGCAGCTGACGAGCGGCATCCACGTCTTCTGGGTCGGGCTCTCCGCGGCGACCGGGGCGGGCTTGAGCATGGGCCTGGCCGAGGCGCTCTCCCACGGCCAGGACGAAGAGATGGACGTCGCCCCGGCCTGGAAGGGGTTGACCACCGGTCTCGGGACCACGCTCGGGGGGATCTTCCACAGCCTCCCTTTCCTCATCCCCGACATCACGCTGGCGCTCTTCATCGCGTACGCGGTGGTGGCCACCGAGCTGCTCGTCATCTCCGCGATCCGGTGGCGCTACCTCAACTTCCCCCTGTGGCGCACGCTCGTGCTCGTCGTCGGGGGTGGCGCGCTGGTGTTCTTCCTGGGCATCGTGCTGGGCAAGGTCGGCAACGGCACCATTTGATGGCGGCCTCGACACCCCTGCCGAGGGGACCGAGCCCGCCATCCCAGGCTCCCATCCGGGCAGGGCCCCGGCGCCCGGCATCGGTGGCCCGCCCGATTGCGCTCCCGACACGTCAGGGCCTACGCTGCTCTGGAGGGGGACCGCATGGCGCGGCAGCCAGGGACCGCAGATCGCCGTGACGAACGAGGGGCGGCGCGCGCAACGCCGAAAGCGGCGGAAGGCGTCGGGCGGCACCGTCGTTCGGGCCTTCAGGCCCGTCAAAGCCCCCTCCTGATCGTGAACGCCGACGATTTCGGCAGCTCGAACGCGGTGAACCGCGCCGTCATCGAAGCCCACACGCGGGGCATCCTCACCAGCGCGAGCCTGATGGTAACGGGCGATGCCTTCGAAGAGGCCGTGACGCTGGCCAAGCGCCACCCCGAGCTGACGGTCGGGCTGCACCTGGTGCTCGTGCAGGGTCGCGCTGCCGCACGTCCCGAGTGGATTCCGCGCCTGGCAAGCATGAGCGGACGCCTGCCCAGCGACCCGGTGGCGCTGGGGCTTCGCCTCGCCATCGATGCACGCTTGCGCCGAGAGGTGATCGTCGAGATCGATGCCCAGCTCGAACGCTTCACGGCCACCGGCCTGCCACTCTCCCACGTCGACGGCCACCTCAACTTCCACATGCACCCCGCTGTGTTCGCCGTGCTGGCGGCGCGGGCCGCCGCATTGGGAGCGGTCGGGGTCCGGTTGCCGCGCGACGACCTTCGCCTTGCGCTACGGCACGACCGTGCCCACCTCACATCCAAGCTCTCGTGGGCGGCCGCCTTCGGCCCGCTCAGCGCCTGGGCGCGGCGCAGGCTGCCACCGCCGCTGCGAGCCACGGACCGGGTCTTCGGCCTGTTCCAGAGTGGCCAGGTCACGACGCCGTACGTCCTGGACGCGCTCGCCACCTTGCGCCCGGGCCGGAGCGCCGAGCTCTACCTCCACCCGGCCGCCACGGCCGGCGGCGAAGCCCTCGGGCCGAACCCCGGAGACCTGGCAACGCTCCTCGACCCGGTGGTGGCCGCCGCCATCGCCGGGGCCGGCGCCCGCCTCGCGACCTATGCCGCGCTGGAAGGCCGATGAGATGATCGGACTCGTCGACGCGATCGTCCTGGCACTGACCGTGGCCGGCTGGTGCTTCTGGATCGCGGCGTGGTGGCTGGCCGAGCGCTTCTTCGGCCAACGGGGCGAGGTCTCCCCGGACGCTCCCCTGCCGGGCGTCTCCGTGTTGAAGCCCCTGAAGGGCGTCGATCCCGAAGCCTTCGCCAACTTCGAGAGCTTCTGCCGGCAGGACTACCCCCGGTACCAGGTCCTCTTCGGCGTGAGCGATCCAGACGATCCCATGGTTCCGCTCGTGCGGAGGTTGCAGGCCCGGCACAAGGATCTCGACATCCAGCTCCACCTGCTCGCAGAGAACGAGGGAAACCCCAAGGCGGCGTTGCTCCACCAGCTGGCGGCGCGTGCGAGCTACGACGTACTGGTCACGAGCGACAGCGACATCCGCGTACCATCCGACTTCCTCCGCAGCGCCGCGATCCCGTTGAGCGACCCGTCCGTGGGGCTCGTCACCTTCCCCTATCGCGGCACGGCCCCCGTCACCTTCACCGCCCGCTTGGAAGCGCTCCACATGAGCGGCACCTTCCTCCCCTCGGCCATGGTGGGCCGTCGGGTCCTCGGCATGCGCTTCGCTCTGGGCGCCAGCACCGCGTTGCGGCGCCACGACCTCGAGCGTCTCGGGGGCTTCGCAGCGGTCATCCCCTACCTGGCCGACGACTACCAGCTCGGGATGCGGATCGCCCGACTCGGCCTGCGCGTCAGCATGTCCCGCACGGTGGTGGCCAGCGTCCTGGGCGCGACCAGCTTCCGGGAGCAGTGGGAGCGGGAGGTACGGTGGGCGCGAACCACCCGCGTCAGCCGCCCGATCGAGTATCCGGGGCTCCTCCTCACCCACACGCTGCCGCTCGCCCTCGCGCTTGTCCCGCTCACCGGTGCCAGCACCCTGTCGCTCGCCGTGCTCGCAACCTCCCTCACCCTCAGGCTCGCGGTGGCCTGGCGCGTGACTGCACTGGCAGGCGGCCACGACATCCAGCGCTGGCTGCCATGGTTGCCCGTCCGCGACCTGCTCAGCGCGGCCGTGTGGCTGACCGGGCTGGTCGGCAACCGGGTGACCTGGCGTGGGCGGCGCTACCGCGTCGGCGTCGACGGTCGGTTGACCGCGATTCGCAGCCGGCCCCTGGCGGGCGGCGCGGCGGACGCAGAGGCCGGCGCCGCCGACGTGACGTCCGAGCCAGAGCGCGGCCGAACGGCGGGCCCGGGGCCGCCGTGAGGCGCCGCCCACGTCACGCCATCCTCACGGACCGACGCTAGGCTCGTGCCCGGGGGACGGCGCAGAGCCGGCCGCGCCCCGCCGCCGTCATGGTTCGGGGCGGGCCCGTCCCGGCGCACGACCACGAGATGGTCGGCGGCCATGGACCAGCACCGACACGGCGCGGAGAGGAACGCTCATGCAGATCCGACTGGACGGCAAGAGAGCTTTGGTGACCGGCGCCAACAGTGGCATCGGCGCCGCCATCGCCGAAGCGCTCGGAGAGGCGGGCGCTCGCGTGGCGATCAACTACCTCGACGGGGAGGACGCCACGCGGGCGGTGGCCGAGCGGGTCGAGAAAGCGGGCGGCGAGGCGCTCGCGGTCAAGGCCGACGTCTCCTCGACCGACGAGGTGGAGGCGATGTTCGCGCGCATCGACGAGGCGTGGGGCGGGCTGGACATCCTCGTCAACAACGCCGGTATCGACGGTGCCCGCGCCGAGGCGTGGCGGAGCGATCCCGACGCCTGGCGCAAGGTGATCGACGTCAACCTCTTCGGCGGGTATGCCTGTGCGCGGCAGGCGCTCACGCGGATGGTGCCGGCCGGACACGGTGTGATCCTCACCATCACCTCGGTCCACGAGGTGATCCCCTGGAGCGGCTACAGCGCCTACACCGCGGCCAAGGCGGGCGCCGGCATGATGACCCGTACGCTGGCCCAGGAGGCCGCGCCCCATGGCGTGCGCGTGCTTGCGCTGGCGCCGGGTGCCATCAAGACCGCCATCAACCGGGAGGTCTGGAGCAACCCCGACACCCTGGCCGACCTCCTCGACAAGATTCCGCTCAATCGCCTGGGCGAGCCGCAGGACATCGCCCGGATGGCCACCGTCCTGGTTTCGGACGCGGCCGCCTACGTGACCGGCACCACCGTGTTCGTGGATGGCGCGATGACCGACTATCCGGACTTCGCGCACGGTGGCTGATCCCATGGACGCTCCCGGCGCACCCGGAATCGCCCCCACCTGGACCTCCAGCGCCAAGGACCTGGTCACCACGGCGCTCGGTCCCTCCAGGCTGTGGGCCACGCTCGGCCACGGCATCGTCAACGAGGTCTACTACCCGACCACAGGCCAACCCCAGATCCGCGACCTGGGCTTCATCGTCGCCACGAAGAAGGGCTGGGCCGAGGTCAAACGCGTGGCGCGCTACCGCGTCACGACGCCCTCGCCCACGGTTCCCCTGCCGACGATCGTCCACAAGGGCGATGGCTACACCCTGACGCTCGAGGTCCTGCCCGATCCGGAGCGCGAGACGCTGCTGGTGCGCTACCGGCTCGAGGGCAAGGACGCACGCCTGTACCCACTTCTCGCTCCGCATCTCGGCGCCAACGGCTCCGACAACGACGCCTGGCTCGGCGTGGGCGGCACGCTGTGTGCCCGTGGCGGAGCGGAGGCGCTGGCCCTCGTCTCCAACGCCGGGTTCACGCGCCGCAGCGCGGGCTACGTGGGGGCCAGCGACGGATGGCAGGACTTCGCGCGCAACGGCGCCATGACCTGGACCTTCGCTCGCGCCCAGCACGGCAACGTCGCATTGATGGGAGAACTGCCGGACGCCGAGGGCGTGCTGGCGCTGGGCCTCGCCGAGACGGTGGAAGGAGCACGGACACGAGCCCGCTCCAGCCTGGCCCACGGCTTCGTCAACGCCCGGACGGCCTTCATCGACGCCTGGCAGGCCTGGGGGGCCACCCTCACGCCCCCCTCGCTCCCGAAGAAGCTCGCCGACGAGGCCCTGCTGTCGGCCACCGTCCTGAAGATGCACGAGGACAAGGCATTCCCCGGCGCGGTGGTGGCGAGCCTCAGCATCCCGTGGGGCAACGCTCGAGACGATCTCGGCGGCTACCACCTGGTCTGGGCCCGCGACGCGGTCGAGACCGGCCTCGGCCTCCTCGCCGCCGGCCAGCGCCAGGACGCGCGCCGAATGCTCAGCTACCTGATCGGCACGCAGCAGCCCGATGGGCACTGGACCCAGAACATGTTCCCGGACGGCCGACCCTACTGGACCGGCATCCAGCTCGACGAGGTCGGCTTCCCGGTGCTGTTGGCGGCCAAGCTTCGCGATCACGACGCTCTCGATGACCTCCAGGGCGTGGAGTCGATGGCCCGCGCCGCGGTCGGCTTCCTGGCGCGCACCGGGCCGCTGACGCCACAGGATCGCTGGGAGGAGAATGCGGGCGCGAACCCGTTCACCCTGGCCGTGGAAGTCGCCGCGCTGGTGGCCGCCGGGCCCTTCCTCGACAGCGAAGAGCGTGCCTACGCCACGTCGCTCGCCGACTGCTGGAACGAGCGCATCGAGGACTGGACGTACGTCGACGACGGCCCGCTGGCCGCGGAGCACGCGATCGACGGCTACTACCTGCGCATCGCGCCACCCCCCTCCGCCGGCGGGATGCGGGGGAGGGTCGACGTCCGCAACCGTGTCGGCGACCACCTCGATGCGGCGGGGCTGGTGAGCCTGGACTACCTGGCGCTGGTACGTCTCGGGCTGCGTTCTCCCCACGACCCCCGGATCCAGGCGACCACCGCCCTCGTCGACGCCCTGCTGTCGGTATCCCTCCCGACCGGCACCACGTACCACCGCTACAACGACGACGGCTACGGCGAGCACGCCGATGGCAGCCCGTTCGACGGAACCGGCATCGGCCGCGCCTGGCCGCTCCTGGCAGGCGAGCGTGCGCACCTGAGCCTGCAGCAGGGCGACGACCCGCTGCCCGGGCTGAAGACCATGGCCGCCATGACGGGACCGGCCGGACTCATCCCCGAGCAGGTGTGGGACGCCGATCCGATACCGGACCGCTTCCTCGAGCCCGGCAAGCCTTCGGGCAGCGCCATGCCGCTGGTGTGGGCGCACGCGGAGTTCCTCAAGCTGGCCTTCGCCCGCAGCGCCGGGGACCCGCTCGAGCTGCTCGACGCGGTGGTGGAGCGCTACCATCGCGCTCCGCCCGAAGCCGCCACCTGGCACTGGCGCGAGGCCGTGCCGTTCGACGAGCTCCCGAAGGGTCGCGCCCTGCAGATCGAGCGAGCGGCGCCGTTCACGCTCCACGTGGGCTTCGACGGCTGGAAGCGGGCGCGCGACCGCGGGGCGAACGCTCTTCCGTTCGGGGTGTACGGGCTCCGGTTCGAGCCGGAGGACCTCGAGGGGAGATCCACCGTCGAGTTCACGCTGCGGGACAACGCCACCGGTGCGTGGTCGCCCGACTACCAGATCACGCTCGGCGCAGCGGGTCTTAGGGGACGACTGGCGACACCGTAGGCGTCGCTGCCTGCCGGCCCGTCTGCACAGCTCCTGCACATCGCTGCAGCCACGCCTGCACGACCGGCAGGCAAGGTAGGAGCAGGGCCCCTCGAGGGCGCTTCCGACGACCGGCGGGCGGCGATACGGCGGCCCGCTCTCGGAAAGGAGACGGCATGACTCGAATGCTACGGCTAGGCGCCAAGGTCGCGGCGACGACGGCGCTCCTGGTGGGATTCGCGCTGGCGAGCGCGCAGAGCGGCGCCACGCAACCCGCCACACCGCCGGCGACGTCCGCGAACCAGGCGCCCACGATGGCACAACTGGAGCGCCAGGCGCTCCGGCTCACCTTGATCGCCCGCCTACCGGAGGCGGACCGGGCCCAGGCCACCCGGCTCCTCGACCGCGCCGACGCGCTGCGCCAGCGCGCCCGCGCCCTCCGGCGCAAGGAGCTCCAGGACTACATCGATGCCCTCAAGGCCGGTTCCGCTCCGGCCGTCGCGCGCTCGGAAGCCCAGCAGAAGGTGGCGGGCGAACGCACGGCCCTCGTCAAGGAGGCCTCCACGTTGCGCACCGAGGTGCAGAGCTTCCTGAAGAAGGTGCCCCAGGCACGCGCGCTTCTGCGCTACCTCGGCGCCAGGGAACGCGCAGGGACGGGATTCGGCTTCGCGCCAGGGCAGCGCGGGAGCTACGGCCCGGCCAGCCCGAACGGCCGCGGCATGGGGCCGGGGCAGACCGGCCGGGGCTGGATGGGGCCCGGGTCGAACGCACCCGGGTGGAACGGCTCGGGTCGGAACGCGCCGGGCTACGGCCGGAACGCCATGCCGTTCGGCCGGATGGCCCCCGGCATGCAGCAGGGCCGCTACTATCGTGGCTGGATGGATCGTGACGGGATGATGGGGCCCGGCCAGGACGGCTATATGCCCTGGGAGTGGCCCGGGATGCCGCAACGCAACGGCCCCGCGCCACAGACCGGCGCCCCCCAGAACTCCACGCCGCAGAACACCGCGCCGCAGAACACCACACCGCCCTCCGGGAGCGGCACGGGCGGCACCTGAGCGCCCTTTGAGGCCAGCGCCCGGCCAGAGGACCGGGCCCGCCAAACCAGATCGCAACCGTGCTCGATGCCGGCGGCCCGTACCGCCGGCATCGTCGTCGGCCGGGACCGAAGGCACCCGGCCGGCCGGGACCTGCCCACCGGAGGGCCCAGGTGGAGGGCCCCCGCTTTCGCGGGGGCCCGGGACGGAATCGTCCGCCATCCACACCTTAGGAGGGGTATGAAGAGAGGTTGCCACGCTCGTTGGCAGCCACCGACAGAAGGATAGGCCCGCGCTCTAATAGAAGGTTGAAGGGTTCGTGAGAATTGTGGCAGTGGGGCGTGAACCCGGGTTCAGAGTAGGGTCAGTCGAGCAGGTTGTGTTCCAGCGCCCATCGGACCAGCTCGGCACGCGTCTTCACGCCCAGTTTCTCGGAGGCGCGCTCGCGGTAGGTGGCGACCGTCTTCTCGCTGATGCCCAGGGCCTCGGCGATCTCCTTGTAGGTGCTGCCGTGGGCGATGTGCCGGACCACCTCGTGTTCCCGCTGCGTCAGGCGGGCGTTGCGGTAGGGGTCCCCCGTCGCCATCTCGCGTGCGAGCTCCGCCAGCAGCCGAGCGGGCGCGTAGTACTCGCCGCGCGAGACCGCCAGGATGGCGTCGACGAGCTGCATCTCCAGCGAGCTCTTGGGCACGTATCCCGAGCCGCCGGCCTCCAGGAAACCCTGGACGTACTCGGGGTCCTCATGCATGGACAGCGCGATGAACCGCGCCTCCGGCAGGCGCCGCTTGAGGGTGCGCACCGCCTCGATCCCGTTCATGCCGGGAAGCGAGAGGTCGAGCAGTACCACGTCCGCCACCGCGTCCGGCAACGCCTCCAGCGCCTCCTCGGCGCTCTCGGCCTCGCCCACCACCAGCAAGGAGTCCTGAGCGTTCAGGAGCATGCGGACACCGGCACGCACGATCGCGTGGTCGTCGACGATGAACAGGCGGATGGGATCGCGTGCGCTCACACGGACCTCAGCGTACGGGCAAGCGCGCATACAGCGCCGTGCCCTGTCCCGGCTCGCTCTCGATGCGGAGGCTCCCGCCGAGCACCTCGAGGCGCTCGCGCATGCCCATGAGGCCCACCTGCTCGCCCGGAAGCAGCGCCTCCGGGTCGAAACCCACGCCGTCGTCCTCGACCACACACTGCACGTAGCTGTTGTAGGAGGTCACCACCACCGAGCCCTGGCGCGCCGAGGCATGCCGGACGATGTTGGTGAGGCCCTCCTGGACCACCCGGTAGAGCACGATCTCCTCCTGGTGCTGCAACCGCCCCGGAAGGTTGACCAGCACGCTCACGCCGAGCCCGTAGCGCTCGTGGATGTCGCGGGCGTAGCGGCGGATCCCCGCCTCCAGGCCCAGCTCGTCGAGCACCGAGGGACGCAGGTCGAGCGCGATGCGCCGCACATCGGCCAGCGTCACCGAGGTCAGCTCCTTGAGCCGCTGCAGGCTCTTCGAATCCGGATGATCGATGTTCTGGTCGAGGCCGAGCAACAGCGCCGTGAGGGCCTGCCCGATCTGGTCGTGCAGATCCCTGGAGATGCGCCCCCTCTCCTCCTCCTGCGCTGTCAGGAACGCCTGGAGCAGCCGCGAGCGCTGCTGTTCCTTCTCCCCCAGCCGCTGGTTGAGGTGGGCATGCTTGAGCGACGCCCGGATGACGTCGATGACGGCGCCCAGGAAGCCCTGCGACACGCTCTCGCCGCCGGAGAGCGCAAGGAGCGCGACGTCGTCGACGGGGACGAGCAGCCACTCATCGGTGCGCGCCACCTCGCCAGCGGCCAGCGAACGCTCCCCCTGGGTGATCAGGTCGGGCCGCTTGGGGCAGGCGCGCAACGGTTCGAAGGGGCACAAACCCACCGTCACCGTCGTCAGCGGCTCGCCGGGCGCGTGGCGCAACAGCGCCTCGCCACACGTGAACCAGCCCATCTCGAGCAACGCCGTCAGGGAGCGCTCCAGCACCTCCGCTGCCTGGACCGCCTCGGCAACCGCCTCGGCCAGGACGTGCAGCGTCTCCAGCTCACGGGTACGTCGGCCGGCCTCGTCGAGCGTATCGGTCACCTCGACCATGGGAAGCACCCGCCGCAGCATGGCATCATCATAGGCGGCCTCAGCCCGCGGGGTGCGCTTCGGCAGGAACGTTCTCCCCGACGACGGTCGGCTGCGGCCGGACCATCATCACCGGAATGTGGAGACGACGAAGCACCGCCTCCGCCACGCTGCCCATCACCAGCCGCTCCAGCCCGCTCCGACCATGGGTGGCCATGACCACCAGCGAAACGTCCTCGTTCTCCGCGACGTCGATGATCTCTTCGGCCGGATCGCCGAAACGGACCACCGTCACCACCTGGAACCCCGCCTGTGTCAGGAGGTGGATCTCAGGCTCGAGCTCGTCGCGCAACTCCGTCTTCAACCCCTCCCAGACCTGACTCTGGAAGATCGGATGCCCCTTGTCGGTCCCTCCGTACCCCATGTGCCAGCCTTCGAGCGCCAGCGGACGCGGCGGCGGCGTGGTGAGCCCCTCGGGCGCCGAAGCCACCCGCAACAACGTCACGGTGAACTGACGGGGATCGAGCAGCGACCGCAGGTACGGCAGCACCTGGCGGCTGAACTCCGAGCCGTCCGTCGGTACGAGCACCTTGTGCTGAGCCATCAGGGCACCTCCTCGGGCTCCGCCAGGGGCGGGGGCGCGTCGGCGCCCACCTCGTTCACTCCTGCTCGTCTTGGGTCCGGATGAGCAGGAACGGCTTGCTCGAGCGCCGCAGCGCGCCCTCGGCCACCGAGCCGAACATCCAGCGATTGAACCCTCTGCGGCCGTGCGTGCCCATGAAGACGGCGTCGCATTCGGCCTCGGCCTCGTGGATCGCCTGCACCGGATCGCGGTTCTCGACCAGCCGGGTCTCCGCCCGCACGCCGTACTCCTCCGCCTTCTTCGCCGCATCGTCGAGCACGCCCTGCGCCGCGGACTTGAGGTCTTCGTACAGCTGCGCCGAGTATGGCAACGTCTCCGGCGTCGCGTACCCGGTCGTCAGCGGGTTCTCCAGCACATGCAGGAACAGGACCTCGGCGCCGAGACGGCGGGCCACGTCGAGCCCGTGCTCGATGGCGTGGTTGGCGCACGCGCTTCCGTCGGTCGGCATCAGGATCTTCTGGTACATGGCTCCGGCCTCCTCGCATCACGCACGCAGCGCGGCCGTGACGGCCACCCTCCTGCTCAGCGTAGGAAGGGGCTCCTACGGCTCCATCCTGGATTGCGCCGACGCCCATGTCGGAGTTTTCCCGACGCAGCCGTTCTCGACTCCGTGCTCGACTAGGGGCGGATCGAGGGGCGCGGCCGCGCCGCACCCGACAGCCCGACGCCTCAGCGCTCCTCACCATGGTCACCGTGACCTACCCCCGGCAACCCGCGGTCACGGTGACCTCCCTTCGCGCGTCCGGCGTGCCGATTCCGGCCGCCGGACGAAGCCAAGGGCGCCCCGCACGGGGACGGGGCACCGACGGGCGTGCTTGCGCACCGCCGGTAGGCGGGAGCCGGTCTACGGCTGCCGCGCGTTCCCGCGGTCCTCGGCGTCCGGCCGGGTACGGGCGCACCCTTTGGGAGGCCGTATGATCGCCATCGCCTGCCCCATCTGCGAAGCCCTCATAGAGATCGACGACCTCGTCCTGGACGCAACGCACGTCTGCCCTGAGTGCGGCGAGGAGTGGCGCCTGGTCGCCATCGACCCACCTCAGCTCGCCTACGCCTGGGAGATGGAGGAGGAGGTCGCGATCGAGCCCGACGAGGACCACCCGCGGGAGAACCCGGCCTAGCTCCGTCGACGACGATGCGGGGGACGGCGTGCGTCGCCGTCCCCCGTCCTCATGGTCGTTGTCCGGCCACGCAGGGCTGCCGATCTCAGCCTTCGCCCACCGCCTCGGGCGAGCCGTCCCGGCTGCCAGCCGTTCCGGCCTCGAGGCGATCGGCGATGTGCGTTGCCCAGGCTTCGATCCGCGACCAGTTGCGGAAGTCGCCGCTCACGCCCCGCATGGAACGGTTGATGAGCCAGTCCTGGAGGTTGAGGACGTCCGGATCGATCCTCCCTGCGAACAGCGCGATGTCGAGGGGCCGCACCGACGCCACCAGCGGGCGGAGTTCCTCAGGGTAGGCCCAGCCGCCGAGCGCCTCGACCGGATCGCCGGGGGTGGTGGGGCCGCTGGAGAAGAGCCACACCGGCAACGGCACCAGCTCCTCCTGGAAGCTCTCGAGGAACTCCCGCGCGTCCTCCAGCCAACCGCCGGAGTAGAGGGCGCTGCCCAGGACCACGGCCCGGTATCCCTCGAGCCGCGTGACCTCGCCGGCGGCACGAACATCCACCGCGTTGCCACGCTCCCGCAAGACCCGGCCGATCGCCTCTGCGATCTCACGGGTGGCTCCATAACGGCTGGCGTGCGCGACGAGGATGGGCACCGGGCACCTCCACAGCCCACGATGGGCGGCGTCAACCCGAAGGTAGTGCCGGCCGCGCCCTCTCCCCAGGGCAGATCGTCCGACACCGCTGTAGGATTTTGTCGGACGCTCCCACTGGGACTCTTTGCTCAGCCCGTCTCGTCCAGCACGTCCTCCAGCCAGCTCATCGAACGCATCATCGAGGGGAAGCCGAGGGTCGTCGTCGCCTGCAGGACCGCATGGCGCAGCTCGTCGGCCGTGACGCCCGCCTTGAGCGCCCGCCGCGCGTGGCTGTGGAGCGCGCCCTCGTGCGCCGCGCCCACGGCCAGTGCGAACTTCACCAGCCGCTGCTCGCGTTCGCTCAACGGGCCGGCGTCGGTCGCTGCCCGGCCCAGCTCCTCGTAGGCCCGGACCACGTCGGGGTAGCGCTGCTTCAAGCGGTCGTACGGTTTCGGTAGGCTCATCGAAGGAGCTCCTCTCCGGAGGGATACGCGGGAACGTTGCTGTCGCGCCCATGCTACGCCGGACCGTCCACGCATCGCACACACGGTGCGGGGCCCGAACCGGACGTCCGGGCCCCGCACGGCTAGCCGCGAACCTTGGTCGTCAGTGGGCGACCGGCAGGCCGGCGGCCGTCCAGGCTCCGAACCCTCCCGCGATGTTCTTGACGTTGGCGTAGCCGAGCATCTTGAGGTACAGCATGCCGTAGAAGCCTCGCGTGCCCGCCGCGCAGTACACCAGGATAGGCTGGTTCATGTCGGCCGGCAGCTTGTCCAGGTTGCTGGCGAGCTCCGTCACCGGTACGAGCACGGCACCGTCGATGTGACCGTTCTGGTCCCACTCGCTCTGGTTGCGCACGTCGAGCAGGAACGGCTGGATGGTGTCGATCTGTTGCAGGGCGGCCTGCGGCTGCACCTGCAGCCAGCCCGACTGGCTGGCCTCGGTGATGACCTTCGCGAAGGCCTCGGAGCCCGGGTTCGGCGTGGGCCCCTGAGCAAAGGCCGGGAGCGCGAGCAGGAAGGCGAGGGTAGCGAGGACGGCGACGAGACGTTTCATGGCAGACAGTCTCCTTTCGAGGGGGCAGGTCCCCCTTCGCATCCGGTGGGCGTGTTCCCGACCGCGTCGGGCGCGGAGCGCCTCAGAGCACGGGCGGCATGTAGGCTCCGATCTCGACCAGCAGCGTCCGCGCGAGCACTGCCCCGGCCACCACCAGCAATCCGGCGGCCGCCGGGTAACGTCGCAGCAACGTCGGCGCCAGCAGCATCGCCGCCAGCGCCGTGACGAACCACGGGCCGCCCTCGATCCACAGGTGGTGGAGCCCTTCGCGAGCGGCCAGGTCGCCGGTCGCGAGCCCGACGAGGTACAGCCCGCCGAGCAGGCCACCGAGCAACGCCAACGCGCCCACGGCCGGCCGCAGATCGTTCTGGCGGAACAGCAACGCCGAGCCCCAGGCCAGGAGCAGGCCGGTGACCGGCATGAAGGCCAGCAGCAACGGCGTCCACAGCGGCCTGGCGCTGTTGGCTGCGAGCGCTAGCCCCGGGTAGAGCAGCGCCATGGTGGACGTGACGGCCAGCAGCGCACCCCACAGCCGCCTCGGACCCCAGCCGGAGGCCAGCAGCAGCCCCAGGACGGCAGAGCCCGCCAGGCCCCAGGCGCCCCACCAGATGGCCGACGCAGGCCGGATGCTGAGGAACAGGTAGACGTGGGTCAATCGCCAGCGTGCCAGCGACTCGGCCCAGAGCACGATCATGTCGAGCGCGATGAGCCCCACGGAAAGCGCGGGCAGCCGCCAGCCCAGGCGCGGGGACGTGAGAGCGCGATAGGCGACGAGCAGCGCCACGCCGCCGGCCAGCGCCACCAGGCAGAAGTGCAGCAGCGTCGGCCAGTGCCAGAAGGCACCGTCGTTGACCGCACCGTAGAACGTGGTCACGGTGGTGGACGTCATCGCGCCACTCCTTCACGCGAGAGCCCGAAGCGGGCGGGAGCGTTGAGGTAGACGAGCTTGGGGTGCGTGCCCTGCTCGGGCTTGAGCACGTCGACGCGTCGGGCCCCGCGGATGGCCCGACTCACGTCGCTGTCGGGATCGTCGAGGTCGCCGAAGGACCGGCACAGGGTGGGGCACGTTTCCACGCAAGCCGGCACACGTCCCTGGGCGAGCCGGTGTTCGCAGAACGTGCACTTGCCGACGAAGCCGCGCTCGTCGAAGTACCGGGCCCCGTAAGGGCAGGCAGCGATGCAGGCGCCGCACGCGATGCACGTCTCCGCTTCGACCAGCACGACACCGTCGTCGGTGACGTGGCTCGCTCCGGTGGGGCACACGGGCACGCAGGGCGGGTCGGCACACTGCATGCACTGCTCCGGGCGGTACTGGAGGCTCAGGTCAGGGAACGTCCCCGACTCCTCCAGCCGGATCCACAGGCGGCTCACGCCTGGCGGCACCTCGTTCTCGAGCTTGCAGGCGACGGCGCAGGCGGCACACCCGACGCAGGCCGAGAGGTCGATCGCCATGGCGTAGCGAGGCATCAGACGCTCCTCTCGGCGAGCCGGGAGAGCCGCGGGAGGCGCGGCCTTGGCGCCCCGGACACGAGCTTGACGAAGTTCACGCGCATGCCGGCGCCACCGGAGATCGGGTCGAGCCGGTACCGGCTCATCAGCGCGGTGTCGGACGCGCCGCGTCCATCGGCCACCTTCATGCCGGGCGCCCGGTGACCGAAGCCGTGCACCAGGTAGACGCAGTCGCGCCGCAGGCGCTCGGTGGCGAACACGGCTACCGGGCCGTCCCGCACGCCGTCCTGGTTCTCGAGCCACACGTAGTCTCCGCTCGCCAGCCCCTGCGCCTTCGCCTCCGCGGGGTGGATCCAGACGGCGTTCTCGCCGTGCATCTCCATCAACACCCAGTTGTTCTGCGTCTTGGCGAAGGTGTGCACCGGCGTGCGGCCGTAGAGCAGCCGGTAGCTGCCTTTCGGGCCCTCCTCCGGCGGCTCGTACACCGGCATGGGATCGAAGCCCGCAGCGGCGAAGGTATGCGAGTACAGCTCGATCTTGCCCGAGGGCGTGCCGAAGGGATCGAGGTTGCGCTGCTCCCAGTCCTTCAGGTAGGGACGTCCGCGTTGCACCAGCGTCCCCACCTGCTTGGCCTTCTCGAGGCTGGAGCCGATGCTGGCGAGCCGCTTGTCGAGGTAGGTCTCGATGTCGGGCCAGTCGAAGTACTCCCGCAGGCCGAGCTTGAGCCCCAGCTCGCGCGCGATCCACCACCCCGGTTTGGTGTCCCACAGAGGCTGGACGGCGGGCTGCCTCAGCTCGATGAAGGGCGTCTTGTGGGCGATCTCGACGAGGTCGTCGTAGCGCTCTAGGTAGGTGGCCTCGGGCAGGATCACGTCGGCCCACATGACGTGATCCATCGGCAACACGTCGATCGCCACGTAGAGGTCGAGCTTCTTCAGCGCCTCCTTGGTGCGCTCCACGTCCGGGATGGAGTGGAACAGGTTGACGCCGTACGCCACCAGACCGGCGATGCGGTAGGGTTCTCCGCTGATCATGGCCGGGATGAGCTCCTGCACGGCGGTGGTCTTCGCGAAGAAGGTGCCGTGGTCGACCGCGTCGCGGTAGCCGGTCTCGATCGTCTCCGCCGCCGCGCCCGAGGCGCCCGAGCAACCGCCGGCCGCCGGCTCGAGCGGGAAGGCCGCATGCGGGTACTTTTCGATGTAGGGAGGCTGCGCCAGATAGAAGCCGCCCTCCACCCCGTAGTTCCCCAGCAGCGCGTTGACCAGGTAGAGGGCGCGCATCCGCTGCGTGTCGTTGCCGTACCAGACGGTGTGCCGTCCTGGCGGGACGACGGCGCGCGGCGCGTGCGCGGCCATCTCGCGTGCCACGGCCCGGATGGCATCCGGGTCGAGGTCGGTGATGGGGGCCGCCCACTCCGGCGTGTAGGTCCGCACGTGCTCGGTCAGCTTGTCGATGCCGATGGTGTAGCGCTCCACGTACGCCTTGTCGTAGAGCTCCTCGGTGATGAGCACGTGGAGCCAGGCGAGCAGGAGCGCGGTGTCGGTGCCGGGCCGGATGGGCATCCACCGCTCGGCCTTGGAGGCCGCCACCGAGAAGCGGGGGTCGACCACCACCAGATGCGCGCCCCGTTTGAGCGCCAGGCTGAAGTCCTGGAGCTGGGTGTTGTGCGTGTCCTCGCCGATGTGGTGACCG
>CAZIBD010000024.1:0-41910 GCA_964536935.1 uncultured bacterium
CTCGCCGATCGTCTGCTGGGGCGCCAGCCGGACTGAGCGGCGTCGCCACCGCGCTCAGGTGCGATGCGCCCGGGCGCGCTCGTACCGCTCGCGCACCCTGCCGAGCCAACGCCGCGCCAGCACGCCCTGGACGCGCGCTTCGGCGCTGGCGAAGAACTCGTCGAGGTGGCGGTGGCCGCCGCGCGAGGGCAGCGGGCGGCGCGGGTCGTAGCGTGCCTCCTCCTCGTAGACGACCGCCTGCAGGGCCATGTCGAGCAGGTTCATGTCGCGCACGAAGAGCGCCTCCGGCGAGACGCTTCGCTCGTACTCGCGCCACAGCGCGCGCACGCCCGCTAGCTCCACGCCCAGCAGCCGCTCCAGGGCGGCGGCCTCCAGCCGGGCCTTCTCGCCGGCCTCGGCCTCCCGGTCGTCGGGATGGGCGCGCGCCGGAAGATCGCCCAGTTCGGCCTCCGCCACGTCGTGGGCGGTCGCGATGGCCACCGCCCGCCCCACATCGACGCCCGCTTCCTCGGCGAACACCAGGCACAGCAAGGCCGTTCCCCAGCTGTGCGCGGCCACCGACTCGGGGCGGTCGATACCTCGCATCACCCAGCCGCGGCGCGGCTCGTCCTTGAGCCGGTAGGCGCCGAGGAGCGCGGCGAGGCGGGCATCGGCCGCCGACGGGGAGCCCGGTTCGTCTCGCATCGGCTCAAGCATACGTGCTGGAGGGCGTTGCTGGCCACGGAAGGGGAGAGGGCCGTGGCTCGCGTCCTATACTCGGGTATGGCGATGCTCAGCCACGACGCCTACGCGCGCGCCGCGACGTTCCTCCGGGAGGAGGCGCGGGAGCTCGAGGCGGCGCGCTTCCGGCACGCCTTCGAGGGCGCCGCGCCGGAGCAGGCGCTCGAGGTGCTGGGGGCGTACCAGAACGGAGACGGCGGCTACGGGCGGGCGCTCGAGCCCGACGTGCGCACGCCGAGCTCGAGCGCATTGGCGACCTCCCGGGCGCTCCTGCACCTGGCCGAGCTGGGCGCGGCACGCGATCACCCGCAGGTCCGTGCTGCGGACGCCTACCTGGAGCGCAGCATGGATCCCGAGCGATGGGTCTGGCGCATCATCCCCGAGGACGCCGGAGCGTACCCGCACGCTCCGTGGTGGGGGGAAGCCGGCCTGGAGGACCGCTTCGGAGGCTTCGTGGTCAACCCGCGGGCCGCCGTGGTCGGTGGCCTGCTGTCCTTCCAGGACGCGCTCGACCAGAGCTGGTTGAGCGGCGTGGCGGAGGACACCGTGCGGGCGGTGGAGACGCGGGAGCTGGACATGCACGAGCTCATGGCCGCGCTGGCCCTGCTGGAAGCGCCGGGTCTGGCGGTCGCGTCTCGCGCCCGGGTCCGCGCGGCCTGCGAGCAGGCGGCGCAGCGCCTGGTGCCGCGCGATCCGGACGCGTGGTGGAGCTACGGTCTGCAGCCGGTCACCGTTGCGCCCCGGCCGGAGAGCCCGTTGCACCACCTGTTCTCGGACGTGGTCCACGCCAACCTCGACGTGCTGATCGAGCAGCAGGGTGACGACGGCGCGTGGTCGCCGGCCTGGAGCTGGGAAGCCTATCCCGAGGCGTGGGCGGAGGCCCGTCGCGAGTGGCAGGGCGTGCTTACGCTCGAGGCGCTGTCGACGTTGCGCGCCTACGGCCGCATCGAAGGCACGGAGTAGGCCGGGCGGGTCTTGGCGGCCCGGGGCGGCGGCGCTCAGTCGGCGGCGCTCTCCGAGGCAGTGTTGTCGGCGGGGGCGTCTTCGGCCGGGGCGGCCCGACCGATCTCCTTCCTCGCCACTGCGGCGTAGGCCGCGCTCGCCGCGAGGGTGACGGCGCCGGCAGCCAGCAGCGCGACGTGGGGCGAAGTGGTCGAGGCCACCCATCCGAGGACCCCCGAGCCGAGCCCGATTCCGATGAACACGGACAAGGAGTTGATGCTCAGCATCGAGGAGCGGCGCTCGTCGGGGACCGCGCCGTGCAGCAGCGCGTCGTGGGGTGGATGGCTGGCGCCGATGCCGAGGTAGACCAGCGCGAAGGCAACCCCCAGCAAGAGCGTCGAGGGGGTGAGCGCGAACAGCAGCAACGCGACCCCCCTCAGCAGCATGGTGAACCCTGCCAGGGCGGCCGATCCGCCCGGCACACGCTTGCCGTAGCGCGCGACCAGCAGGCCTCCGGCCAGCGCGGCCGCCCCCATCAGCAGTCCGAAGATCCCGAAGGCGGCGCTG
This sequence comes from uncultured bacterium, assembly GCA_964536935.1. GTDB lineage: Bacteria > Deinococcota > Deinococci > Deinococcales > Trueperaceae > JASBRS01. The sequence continues at coordinate 2,230 of CAZIBD010000024.1, forward strand.
TGGCTCGCCGTCGCGTCGAGCCGGCTGGCGGCGACAGGCTGCCAGAAGGTCTCGATGCTGATCAGGGCGACCCCGCTGCCGATGGAGGCGAGAAGCAGGTACGGGACGACGGGGCTGCGGCGGGCCAGGTTGGCGGCGTCGGCCACGATGCGCGGGATCGCCCTCAGGCCGGCGACCGCACCGGCATGGCGTCTATCGCGCTCGTCGACCAGGACGACGGTGAGCAGCCACACCACGCCGCGCATGAGAAGCCCTGCGAAGAGGGCGATGCCGAACCCCGACAAGGGGAACGGCAGGTGCCACGGGGCCGCCCACCCCGGGAGGAAGCCGCCCACGGCGGTGCCGACCAGCAGGCCGACGGACTGCATCGTGCTGGTGACGGCCAGGTTGTCCTGAAGGTTGGCGTCGCGATCGATGCGCCGCAGCCCCTCCACGTACCAGGCCTCCAGCGCGCCCGAGTGGAGTGCTGCGCCGATGCCCTGGAGAACCGCGTACACGAGGGCCAGCAGCGGGCTGGTGACGAGCAGCAAGGCGACGAACGAGGCCAGCGTGAAGAACTGCGAGAGCAGGGCCGTCGTCTTGCGGCCGATGGCGTCCGCGAGGCCGCCCGTAGGCACCTCCAAGACGACTACCAGCACGGCGCGCAGGGCGAACGCGAGCCCGATGGTATCGAGGCCCAGCCCGCGGCCGGTCATGTGCACGACCAGGACCGGCATGGGCAGAGCGATGGCCAGCTCCTGCAGCAGGCTCAGCACCCCGAAGCGCCGTGTCAACGAGCGCGTGGCCCGGCTACGCTTCGCCCCCTGGCTCACCTTGAATCCGGGTTCCCCCGTCCCCCCAACGTCCCCACGTCCTCTCGCCGTCCCGACGAGCGTCGCCCCATGACGGCTCGGTGTCGCGTCCCATCATGGCATGCGCGCACCCCGCGTGCAGGCGGCCGGGCGTGTGTCCCGGGCTCCTCAGCGCTTCGCTCGGCCACCACCGACGCGGTGCAACCGGTCGCTTCGCAGCCGATCCCGGGAATCGAACAGGGTCCGGAAGGCGAGCAGCGTCATGCCCAGGGCACCCAGCGCGGTGGCGGAGGCGATCATGAACATGATCACGATCTGGTAGCGGACGGCGTCGGTGGGCGCGGCGCCCGCCAGGATCTGCCCGGTCATCATGCCCGGCAGGCTGACGACTCCCATCACCATCATGGCGTTGATGGTGGGGATCATGCCGGTGCGCAGGCTCTCGCGGATCAGCCCGTGCGCCGCTTCCCAGCGGCTCGCGCCGAGCGCCAGGTCGGACTCGATGCTCCCCCGGCCGTTCGCCACCCCCTCCATGAAGCGGTCGAGGGCCAGCGAGATGCCGTTGAGCGTGTTGCCGAGGACCATCCCGAGCAGGGGGATGGCATACTGCGCCTCGAACCACGGGCGCACCCGCAGGATGCCCAGCAGCGAGGCGCCGGTGACCAGGAACGCGGCGGTCACGACGGTGAGGAGGCTGTCCCATACCACGCCCGCGAAGCGCCGCCGGGTGCGGTTGACGGCCGCGACGCCTGCCAGCGTCGCCATGACCAGGGCGATCCCGACGACGGGAAGCGGCTGGTTGAGAGCGAACACGAACTGCAGGACCAGGCCGACCAGCAGCAGCTGGACCAGCATGCGGACGGCCGCGAGCAGCAACGACCGCTCGAGCCCCAGCCGCAGCCATGCCGACAACCCGAGGTTCACGAGCAGCAGCACCGCGGCGAGGGCGAGCTGCGTCGGCCCGATGGTGAGGTAGGCGGCCGGCATCAGGGCGCTCCCACCTCGACGCGGCGGTTGCTGACGCGGGCTATCTGAGCCGGGTCGTGGCTCGTCCACAGGTAGGCGCGACCTGCCGAGCGTTGCAGCCAGGCGTCGACCAGCGCCTCTACGGCCTCCGTCGCGGCGGCGTCCAGCGAGGCGGTGGGCTCGTCCAGGAGCAAGAGCTGCGGCTCCAGCAGCAGGGCGCGAAGCAGCGCCGCGAGCTGCGCCTCTCCTCCGGAGAGAGCGTCGGTGGGGCGCTCCAGGAAAGCACGGTCGCGGCCGACCGGCTCGAGGTAGCCGAGCGCTCGCGCTCGCTCGTAGCGCCGCTGGCGGTGGACCCGGAAGCCGAAGGGGGCCTCGAGGGCGGCCTCGACCGTGCCCTCCGGCAGAGCGGGGCGCTGGGGCAGCAGCAGGACGTGGCTGCGGTACTCGGGCATGCGCCAGCGCTGGAGGCTCGTGCCACGGAAGCGGAGGACGCCCGCCTCCAAGGGCTCGAGCCCCGCCAGGGACCGCATGAGCAGGGTCTTCCCACTTCCCGACGGACCGGTGATCGCTACCCGCTCGCCTGGCGCCACCCGGACGGAGAGCTCCGTCCACAGCACCCGCCCGCCGACGGCTCGATGGAGCCCGCGAGCGTCGAGGAGCGGGTCGCGGTTGTCGTCCTTCATCGGGCCTCCGCCGCGCCGCTGCTCCGACGTCCCGCCCATGGAGCGGCCGGCGGCTCCAGCCTACCCCGACCCGCAAACGCGCCGCGCTAGCCGCTCGGCGCCTTGCCCCGGAGCACCACCAGCACGCTGGCCCAGGGAACGGTTCGGTCGGTCAGTTGCCGGCGATAGCGCGCCTCCACGTCGGTCATCTGTTGCTCGTCCAGGGCTGCCCTGAGGTGGTCGGCATAGGTCGGGGCGGTTTCGCTTCCGCGAGCGAACCAGGCGTCCAGGGCGCGCCCGGCCAGGCGTTGTTCGGTGCGCAGCTCGTGTGGGACGGCGACGACCTCCACCAGGCCGGCGTTACGGGCAGCCTCGAGGGCCTCCTCGGGATCCCAGCGCAGGCGCGGGGTGTCGGCGCGCTGGTAGAGCGCTTCCTCGGCCTCGGCGACCCTCGCGCCCAGGCGCTTCGCGCCGGACCAGTCGACGAGGGCGTGTAGCCGCTGGGCCCGTCGGTGGTGCGGCTCCGCGAAGGCGAGGGTGGCCCCAGGGGCCATCCAGCCGCGGAGCGCCGCGAAGAACCCCGGGGGGTCGAAGAGGTCGGAGAGCAAGCCGCGGCCCAGCACCACGTCGAAGCGGATGCTGCCCGCATCGTGGTCGGCGGCAGCCGCTTCCAGCACGCTCGCCAACGCGGCGGCGGCGCCGACCACCACCACCGGCCGCTGCAGCTCGGGAAGGCGCTCCGCCATCTGACGCAGGGCCCCGGCCTGGACCCGGTCGTCGACCATCGCCCACACCTGCCCTTCGGGGGTGCGCCGGAGCGCCTCCCAGGTCAGGAGCCCGGTGCCCGCTGCGAGGTCGAGGACGAGGTGGTGTCGCTCGGGTCGGGTCGCATCGAACAGGAGGTCACGCACGGCCGCCAGGCGCTCGCCCGCCTGCGAGACGGTGCGCTGGAGCCAGCGGTCGCGAGCGCGGTCGACCGGCGCCGGTGCCACGGATCCGGCGCCCGCGGCGTCGCTCTCCAGCATGGCGGCCAGCTGGGCCTCGCGGCGCCGCGCGACCTGGTCGCGGATGCCGGCCTCGTAGCCGACGTCGGCGGGGTCGTAGAAGAGCTTGCCCTGCAGAGCCGCGGGGAGGTACTGCTGCGCGACCCAGTGATCGCGATAGGCATGCGGGTAGAGGTACCCCTCGCCGTGTCCGAAGCCCTCGCGGTCGCGGCTGGCGTCCTTGAGGGGGTCGGGTACCTCGGCCTCGCGCTCGCGCTCCACGCTCGCCAGGGCGTCGAAGAAGCTCATGGTGCTGTTGGACTTGGGCGCGGTGGCCAGGTAGAGGGTCGCGTGCGCCAGGTGGTACCGCCCCTCCGGCAGCCCGACGTAGTCGTAGGCCTGCGCCGCTGCGGCCACCACCCCGAGCGCGTGTGGATCGGCCAGGCCCACATCCTCGCTGGCGAGGATGAGCAGCCGCCGCAGGATGAAGCGCGGGTCCTCGCCCGCGTAGACCATCTTGGCCAGCCAGTAGAGGGCGGCGTCGGGGTCGGAGCCGCGCACGCTCTTGATGAAGGCGCTGATGGTGTCGAAGTGGGCGTCGCCTTCCTTGTCGTAGAGGACGGCGCGACGCTGGATCGACTCTTCCGCTACCGCTCGATCGATGGTCACGCTGCCGTCGTCGTCCGCGCCGGTGGTCTCGACCGCCAGCTCGAGCGCGTTGAGCACCGCACGAGCGTCGCCGTTGGCCACGTTGACGAGGTGCTCGAGGGCATCGTCCGCGAGCCGCACGTTGCGCCTGCCGTAGCCGCGATCCGGGTCCGCCAGCGCTTGACGGGCGACCGCCCGCAGCTCCTCTTCGGTGAGCGACGTGAGCTGGAAGATCCGGCTGCGGCTGACGAGCGCCTTGTTCACCTCGAAGTAGGGGTTCTCGGTGGTCGCGCCGATGAGCAGCACGGTACCGTTCTCGACCCACGGCAGCAGCGCGTCCTGCTGAGCCTTGTTGAAGCGGTGCACCTCATCGACGAACAGGATGGTGCGCCTTCCGGCACGCATCCGGTCCTGCGCCTCGGCAACGGCCTCACGGATGTCCTTGACACCGGCGAGCACGGCGTTGATGGCCGTGAAGTGCGCCCGGGTGGAGTTGGCGATGACCCGCGCCAGCGTCGTCTTGCCGGTGCCGGGTGGGCCGTAGAAGATCAGCGAGCTGAGCTGATCGGCTTGGATGGCACGGCGGAGCAGCCGGCCGGGCCCCACGATGTGTGCCTGGCCGATGAACTCGTCCAGGGTGCGCGGTCGCATGCGGGCTGCCAGCGGCTCGCTCTGCGACGGGGCGTAGAGCGTCGGCTGCGGGGACGGCTGAGAGGTCCGGCTGGCCATGGCGTTCCCCTAGGGTACCGCGCCTGCACGGCGTTCACGGCTCCGCTGCCGACGTCGCCACCCTGTTCAAGCAGGTTCGTCACCGAAGAGCTCGCCTTGGCGCACCTCGCCCGGCCGGCGGAAGCGATCGGTGGCCAGCGGCGGCGTCTGCTCGGGGATGCCGGCACGCCGTCGTGCCAGGCGGAACAGCGCATGCACCTGTTCGGCGTAGACGCCGGCCCCACGCATGCGCCGCCCGAAGGACCCGTCGTCGGGATCCCCGCCATGGACCTCGCGCACCCGGCTCAGAACGCGAGCCTTGCGCAGGGGGGCGTGCGCCTCGAGCCACGCCTCGAACAGGGGCCCCACCGCGCCCGGCAGGCGCAGCATGGTGTAGCCGGCGTGCGAAGCGCCGGCCTGCGCCGCCAGGCGGAGCAGCTCGGGGATGTCCGGGTCGGTGAGCCCCGGGATGATCGGAGCGATGTTCACCCCCACCGGGACGCCGGCCGCCGCCAGCCGCGCGACGGCCTCGAGGCGGCGTTCGATGGTGCTGGTTCGCGGCTCGAGCGCGCGGCGAAGATCCTCGTCCAGCGTGGTGATCGAGAGCGTGACGCGAGCGCCGTTCCACGACGCCATCTCGGCGAGCAGGTCCACGTCCCTCATCACGAGGGCGTTCTTGGTGATCAGCCCGACGGGATTCCGGAAGCGCGCCAGCACCTCGAGGCAGCCGCGGGTGATGCCGAGGGCGCGCTCAACGGGCTGATACGGGTCGGTGACGCCGGAGAACGCCAGCACCTGGGGCCGCCAGCGCTTCGACGCGAGCTCCGCCTCGAGCAGCGTCGGCGCTTCCCGCTTCACCAGGATCGTGCGTTCGAAGTCGAGCCCGGCCGACAGCCCGAGGTACTCGTGGGTCGGCCGGGCGTAGCAGTAGGCGCAGCCGTGTTCGCAGCCGCGGTAGGGGTTGAGGCTGGCGTCGAAGCCTACATCCGGGCTGGTGTTGGTGCTGATGATCCGGCGGGAGGTGTCGTGGAGGTAGCGGGTCCTTCCTCGCAGGTCGTCGTCGGTCACCTCCTCGAGATCGAGCTCGACCTCGATCTCGGAGAAGCGGTTCACCGGATCGAAGCGGGCGCCCCGGCCACGGTGCGCCCGTGGATCGCTCGGCGGCATGCCGTTCATGCTAGCAGCCGCGCTCCCGGCGCTACGACGCGCCGACGCCACGAACCGCTCCGGCCGCCGCGCAGGGTTAGGATCGCGGCGTGCGACGCTACCGCTTCGACCCGCGCGGGGGCCGGAGCGTCGAGGCCTTCGGGAGCTCCGACGTCACCGCAACTCCGCTCCAGCACACACCGGCGCGCCTGGTGGTGACGGCGCTGCGCGTCGAGGCGGGCGGCCGGGTCGGCGTGCACGAGGCCACCCTCGACCAGCTGTTCCTGGTGGTCGAGGGGCACGGCTGGGTTGCGGGGCCGGACGGCGCCCGCCTCCCCCTCGGGGCGGGCGAGGCGGCCTTCTGGCACGCGGGGGAGCACCACGGTGCCGGAAGCGACAAAGGCATGAGCGTCATCGTGCTGGAGGGTGAGGGCCTCGAGCCGCAGGCCCATCTCCGGGTCCTCGACGATGCGTGAGGCGGACTCACCGGAACGGCTCGAGGTCCTCCTCGTTCAACGTCAACACGCCGTCGCCGGTGTCGAGCACGACGCGGCGCACCTTACGGTTGCGCCGCACCACGCGCCCTTCCAGCAGGGTGCCCCGTTGGAGGTGCCGCTGTCCGCCACCGATCTGCCAGCCGTAGGCGTCGCGCAGCACCCTGAATCGCGCCTTCGCGGCTTCGGCCATGGCCTTCCATCCTTTCGAGCCGGTCGCCGGTGCCCCGCCAAAGGCATGCCGTGGCGCTTCCGGCGACTGCGCAGACTGTCGAGTAACCACGTAGAGGCTAGAAGCGTTCGCCCCTCCGCCCCAGTGACGATTGTCCCGACGGGAGCGGGGATTCGCTCTCGCCATTCTCACGAATCTCACCGGTAGATTGGCGCGTTATGTCTGAATCGAAGTCCGCGCAGCGGCGCGGTGGTCCCGAAGGTAAGAAGACGAAGCAGAAGCAGAGCTGGCAGCGACGGTTGTGGCGGGAGGTCCGCGGCTACGCCGAGGCGCTGGTCATCGCCTACCTGGTGGTCACGTTCCTGTTCACCACGGTGGGCGTGGTGGGTTCGTCGATGGAGCCCACCCTCAACGGAGGCGTGGGCAGCAGCAACGTGTTGCGCTCGCTGCTGACCGGTGACCGCGTATTCATCCCCAAGTACGACACCTGGCTGCGGCGCATGGGCGTGATGGGGCCCTATCCGCGCGGCACCATCGTGGTGTTGCGTGAGCCCGCCAACGCCCCGACGGCGCTCGAGACGGGCAAGCGCAACTTCTTCATCAAGCGTGTCATCGCGCGGCCCGGCGATCACTACCGGGTGGTGAACGGGCAGGTCTACGTGAACGACGTCGCGGTGAACCAGTCCTGGATCACCAAGTCCGGGCAGATCAGCGTCGCTCCCGTGGACTACCCGGAGGTCGTCATCCGCAATGGGAAGGTGGCCGACCTCGTCATGGGGTTCGACCGTACGCCGAACGGCACGCCCGTGCCCATGCTGCCGTCCGCCTCGTTCCAGCCGCCGGGAGTTCCCGTCAGCGATCCGCGCGTACAGCTCTTCTACGGCAAGGTCGTCGACAACGTCGACGTTCCGCCCGGCACCCCGGAAGGCACGCCCGAGGTGCTCGACATGACCGTTCCCAAGGGGTACTACATCGTTCAAGGCGACAACCGTTCGGCCGGCGGCAGCGAAGACTCGCGCTACTTCGGTCCCGTCAAGGCCATCACGATCGCCGGCGAAGCGACGGCCGTGATCTGGCCGCCGATGCGCGCCGGGAAGCTGAACTGGCGCGCCCTCCGGCCGCCCGCGGCGTTCAAGGCCATTCCTGCGCATCCACCCGCGTCGTCGAAGTGAGCCAAGGTTCGAGCGGGGTCTCTCGCGGCCTCGGCAACGCCGTGAGGGACTTCCGCAAGGGCCTGGACACCGGCCGCGGCAAGGGCCCGCCGGCCCGAGCCGCCCGAGGGAGCCGACGGCAGCGCGCCGGCCGGTCAGTGCCCGCGTTCGCGCACGGTGGCGGCCAGGTCCATCCGGGCCACGTTGCGCAGCGCCGGGACCTGGGAGGCGAGGGCGGCAAGCACCACAGACGCGACCGCGACCACCCAGGTGAGCGGCATGATGTGCAGATCGAAGCGGAACATGTCGCTGCTGAACGAGTCCATGAAGACGGCTGCGGCGCCGTAGGCAGCCGCCAGGCCCGGCACCAGGCCCAGCAGCACCAGCACCAGGTTCTCACCGGTGACGATGCGCGCGATCTGGGACTGGCGGACGCCGGCGGCGCGAAGGCTGGCGAGCTCGCCTGCACGTTCCGAGATCGTGACGGTCATGGTGCTGAAGATGAGGGCGAACGCGAGCGCCGCCCCGAAGACCAGCATCGCGCCGATGACGACGTAGAACAACCCCATCAGCTTGTCTGCAGCGACCTTCAGGCTCCGCGCGTCGATCGCGGCCACCACGCCGTCGAGCCCCTGGAGCTTCTGGCGCATGGCCGCGCGGTCGACGCCGGGCGCGTAACGGACGTAGAGCACGTTCGGGCCGGGCGCGGCGGCGCCGGTCGCACCGGAGGATCCCGCCAGCGGTAGCGCGGCATAGGCGAAGGTGCCGAGCGGCTCGTCGACGAAGCCCGCCACGGTGGTGTGGAGGGTCCGGTCGAGCTGGGGCAGGTGCAGGTCGACCGGATCGCCGACGGCCAGCCCGAGCTTCGTCTTCAGGGCGAGGCCGAGGAGGACCCCTCGGTCGGGGAGTCGGAGCCGGCTGCCGTGGGTGCCCAGGAACGCGTGCATCGTCGTGCCGGGGTGGTAGGCGGTCAGAGCGGTGTCGTAGCTGCGGCCCGAGGCCTCCACGACTGCCTTGGTCTGCAGGGCGCTCTCCACCGCCGCGATCCCGGGGATGGCGGCCACGTGGTGCACGAGCGCGGCGTCGGCGGTACCCGACAGGTAGACCTCGGCGTCCTCGCGCTGCACCTGATCGAATTGCCGGTTCAGCAGGACCTTGGTGGTGTCGAGCATGCCGAGGGAGACCATGACCAGCACGAGCGCGAGCACCACGCCGGCCATGGTCGTGACGCTGCGGCCCGGGTTGCGCACGGCGCCGCGCAGGACCAGCTTCGCCGGTGCCGGAAGGCGCCTGAGGAAGGGAAGCAGGCGTTCCACCGGGCTGCGGCGTCCGCGGCTGGCAGGCTGGACGCCTCGCATGGCCTCCGCGGGCGCCACTCGCGCAGCATCGAGGGCGGGGGCCAGGGCACCCAGGGCCACCGTGACCAGGGCCATGGCCAGCCCGGCCGCTGCCACCAGTGGGTGGGGATGGATGACGGTGATGGGGATCGCCAGCGCCCCCGTATAGGCGCGGGAGATGAGGATCGCCAGCCCCTCACCAGCAAGGGCGCCCAGCAGTCCGCCCGCGGCGGCCGGGATCAGGCCGATAGCGAGGTGGTGCAACACGATGGTGCGCCGGCGCACGCCGTTGGCGCGCAGACTGCCGATCAGGCCGCGCTGGCTGTGGACCATCCGGCTGATGATGACGAAGGCGGTGAAGGCGGCGGCGCCCAGGAACAGCAGCGGGAACATCAGCGCCATCTCTCCGAACCCCGCGATGTCCTCGTGCAGGGCGGCGTTCGAGGGTTGCTCGGCCCGGGTCATGATGGACGTCGCTCCGGCGCTCCGCGCGAGCGCCTCGAGCCGGCCGAGGACGGCGGTGCGGTCGGCGCCCGGGCTCACCGTGGCCAGGGCCTCACGGCCACGGCCACCGGCGAGAAGTTGGAGCGGCCCCTGCGGGGCGAACACCACGCCGAAGTCCTGCGGAAGCGTGAGCACGTCCTGGCGGCTTCTCGCCGGCCACAGGTACTCCGGTGAGGCGGCCACCCCCAGCACGGGCAGCCTGCTCCAACCGAAGAGGGTGCGGACCTGCAGGGTGTCGCCGGGGCCGAGGTGGTAGTAGTCGGCGAGGTGCTGCTCCAGCAGCACCCCGTTGCTGCGGGACGGATCCAGGTAGCGGCCGCGCTCCACGATGACCTGGTCGATGGCCGGCTCGCCTGCCGCCGGCAGCCCCACCAGGCGCACGATGAAGCGGTGGTTTCCGACGCGCGCGTAGCTCTCGGTGACCGTGCGCGTGGTGACCGTGTCGACGCCCTGGAGCTGTCGGGCGCGCTCGACGTACTGCGTCAGGTCGCCACCGGAAACGGTCAGGTCGGCGAAGTGGGTGCGCTGGAACAGGGTGTCGTAGGAGACCACCAGGTTCCGGTAGGCGTCATAGGAGGCCCCGAACAGGGCCACGCCCAGGAACGCGGTGGCGACGATGGCCGCGACCTGGCCGCGTCGGCGCCCCAGGTCGCGCACCGCCTTGCGAAGCCAGAGCCTCACCAGCTCACCTCGTCGGGCTCGACCGGGGTTTCGACGCGCTCGGCGGCGACCACCTCGCCGGAGCGCATCCGCACGACGCGGTCGGCCATGGCCGCGATCGCGCTGTTGTGGGTGACGAGAACGGTGGTGAGCCCTTCGTCCCGGTTGAGCCGGCGAAGCAGCGCCAGGACGCTCCGTCCGGTCTCCAGGTCGAGCGCGCCGGTGGGCTCGTCGCAGAGCAGCAGCCGGGGTCGCTTGCTGAGCGCCCGGGCGATGGCCACCCGTTGCTGCTCCCCGCCCGACAGGGCGGCAGGGAAATGGTCGAGCCGGTCGGCCAGCCCGACCTGCTCGAGCATGCTCCGGGCCTGCCCGGCTCCTCCCGTGAGCTCGGCGATCAAGGCGACGTTCTCCAGCGCGGTGAGGGTGGGAACGAGGTTGAAGAACTGGAACACGAAGCCGACCGTGCGCCGGCGGTACTCGGTGAGGTGGCGGTCGTCGTAGCGGGCGATGTCCTCGCCGTCGACGCGAACGCTGCCTCGCGTAGGGGTGTCGATGCCGCCGATGATGTTGAGCAGCGTCGTCTTGCCCGAACCGCTGGGGCCGAGGACGACCACCATCTCGCCGGCGGGCAGCTCGAGGCGCACGTTCCGGAGCGCGTGCACCGGCACCGCACCGCGATCGTAGATCTTGTGCACATCGTGCAGAGCGACGTCCCCTTGGCGCTGCAGGTAGGCTTCGGGATGGGCTGTCGTCATCGGTCCTCCTCCGGGAACAGGGGCCGTAGGGCGGCCGCCGCCGCGCTCAGGTCGAGGTCGGGATCGAGCAGGACGTGAAGGTAGAGGCCGTCGAGGAGCGCGGCCACCACGGTGGCCAGCCCTCCGGCCTCGGCGGGTGGAAGCCCGCGCTCGATCGCGCGCGCCCGGAACACCTGGCGGAACTCCTGCAGCATGGCGCGGCTCGTCTCGCGCAGCGCGGGGTCGTGGACGGCCTGGGCCATCATCTCGACCACGATGCGGCTGGAGGTGTGGGACGGCCCGGTGCCCTCCAGCCAGGCGATGGCCTCGGCGACGCCCGACCCGAGGTCGCCGTGGCTCATCAGGGCATCCATGGGCCCACCGATCTCGTTCATCAGGGCGTCCGTGGCCGCCTGGACCAGGAGCGCCCGCTTCGTGCCGAAGTAGTAGTGCACCAGCGCGTTGTTCACGCCCGCCCGCTCGGCCACCTTGCGGGTCGTCACGCGTGTCCAGCCGAGCTCGGCGATCAGCTCGGCGGTAGCCCGGAGGATGCGCTCTCGAGGGTCGAGGCCGGCGCCGGTGGGGCCCCGGCCCTGCCGATCCTTGCCCGTCGTGTCGTCTCCTTGCGCTGGCACGGAGGTCCCCCTCCCGGTGTCATCCCAGGGATTAAGCGCGTGCTTTAAGCATGTGCTTAACCTGCGCCACGATACGGCGGCTGCCGCATCGCGTCAAGGTCGAGGGTCGGGTGGCGCGCTTCAGGCGCGGGCCGTGAGGGCCCGGCCGGAGGAGGCTTCGCCGGCACCGACCGGTGCCGCGCGGAAGCGACGCAAACGCAGGGCGTTGCTCAAGACGAACACGCTCGAGGTTCCCATGGCTGCCGCGGCCAGCATCGGGTTCAGCAGGATCCCGAAGGCGGGGAAGAGCGCGCCCGCCGCGACGGGAATGAGGATCACATTGTAGAAGAACGCCCAGAACAGGTTCTGCTTGATGTTGCCCAGCGTGGCCCTCGACAGCGCGACGGCATTCGCGATGCCGCGCAGATCGCCCGACATCAGGATCACGTCGCCAGCTTCGATGGCGATATCGGTGCCGGTACCGATTGCCACGCCCACGTCGGCACGCGCCAGCGCTGGAGCGTCGTTGATGCCGTCGCCGACGAACGCCACCTTGCCGCCCGTCTCCTGAAGCGAGCGCACGGCGTCGGCCTTGCCCTCCGGGAGGACCTCGGCGTGTACGCGGTCGATCCCAAGCTGGTCGGCGATGGCCCGGGCGGTTCGCGCGTCGTCGCCGGTGATCATCGCGACCTGCAGGCCGAGCCGGTGAAGCTCCCGCAGCGCCGGGGCGGCCGACGGCTTGATGGGATCGGCGACCGCCAGCACGCCGACGAGGCGGCCGTCGACCGCCGCGCAGAGCGGTGTCCGGCCGAGGTCGGCGAGCCGCTCGACCTCGGCACGCGCCGCCGAAACGTCGATGCCGAGCGCTACGAGGTAGCGGGTGGCGCCCACGTCCACCCGCGCCCCCTCGACCGTTCCGCTCACGCCGAAGCCGGGCCGCGCCTCGAAGTCGGCGACCGTGGGCAACTTTTCGTTTCGTTCGCGGGCTGCCTCGACGATGGCCTCGCCGATGGGGTGTTCGCTGACGCGCTCGACCGCTGCGACCCTGCTCAGCAAGTCCGCGTCCGGTATCTCTCCCATAGGCACGATGTCGGTGAGCTCGGGGCGGCCCTTGGTGAGGGTGCCGGTCTTGTCGATCGCCACCGTCGCCACCTCGTGGAGAGTCTGCAGCGCCTCGCCCTTGCGGAACAGCAATCCCATCTCGGCTGCCTTGCCCGTTCCGACCATGATGCTGGTCGGGGTGGCGAGGCCCATCGCGCACGGACAGGCGATGACCAGCACGGCCACCGCGTTGACCAGCGCGAACGTCAATGCCGGCTGCGGCCCGAATACGAGCCACACGAAGAAGGTGAGCGCGGCCGCCGTCATCACGACGGGGACGAACACCGCCACGACGCGGTCGGCGAGAGACTGGATGCGGGGCTTGGAGGCCTGGGCCTGCTCCACGAGCTGGATGATGCGCGCGAGGACGGTGTCGGCGCCGACCTTGTCGGCGCGGAACCGGAAGGCGCCGGTACGGTTCACGGTGCCGCCCACCACGGCGTCGCCGGCACCCTTGGCGACAGGCATCGGCTCGCCCGTGATCATCGACTCGTCCACATACGAGGAGCCGTCGAGCACGCTGCCGTCCACCGGGATGCGCTCGCCCGGCCGTACCAGCACCACGTCACCGGGCAGGACCTCGTCGATGGGCAGCTCGAGCTCGGTCCCGCTCCGCTCGACGCGGGCGCTCTTCGCCTGGAGCCCCATCAGCCGCTTCATCGCTTCGCTGGTGCGCCCCTTGGCGACGGCTTCCAGGTACTTGCCCAGCAGGATCAGGGTCACGATCGTGGCCGATGCCTCGTAGTAGGTGTGTACGGTGCCGGCCGGGAGCACGCGAGGCAGGAAGGTTGCGACCACCGAGTAGCCGTAGGCGGCGGTGCTGCCCAGCATCACGAGGGCGTTCATGTCGGGCGCGCCATGCTTGATCGACGCCCAGCCGCCGCGGTAGAAGCGGAGGCCGGGGCCGAACTGGACCAGGGTCGCCAACACGAACGCGACCATCAAGAGGCCGGACGCGGTGAGCCCGCGCTCGAGGGCCGTCCCGGCCGCAGGCACCGCCATGGGCAGCATCGTGAGCACGACCAGCGGGATGCTCAGGGCCGCGGCGAGCACGAGCTGCGAACGCTGGCGCCGTAGGTTCCGCTCACGGGCAGCCTGCTCGGCGTCGCCGCGGCGCGACGCCGCATCGGTGTCGACGACGTCGTAGCCGGCGTCGCGCACGGCCGCCTTGAGCTGGCCCGGGCTCACGGCGGTGGGCAGGAACTGCACGTTGGCGTGCTCGGTGGCCAGGTTGACGCCGGCCCCGATCACCCCGGGTACCTTCTTCAGCGCCTTCTCGACGCGGGCCACGCAGTTGGCGCAGGTCATGCCGGTGACGGTGAGGGTGAGCTCGGAGGTGGTGGCTTGGTACCCGCTGTCGCGGATGGCGGCCAGCAGCCTCGGGGCATCGACGGCGGCCGGATCGAAGCTGACGGTCGCGCGTTCCATGGCCAGGTTCACCGAAGCGGCATCCACGCCGTCGACCTTCTTCAGCGCCTTCTCGACGCGGGCCACGCAGTTGGCGCAGGTCATGCCCTGCACGCCGATCTGCAGTTCGTTCGCCATGGTGCTTCGCCTCCGGGTCCTCGCTTGGATCGTGCCGCGGCGGCACAATCGCTCACCCCACCCCGGTAGGGGGGCTGTCCAAGTGTAGGTCGGTCCGTTCCTGAACGTCAACGGGACACTTGACCCTTGTAGCGTCTCCGGCGCTCATGCCGTCATGAGGCGACTTGAGAGCGAGGCCGAGGAGGGGTAGCATGAAGAAGCCCACCCCCCCGAGGTAGGGCCGGCCGGCTCGCCGGCCTCAGGCAAGGAGGCTTCACCATGACGAACCTGAAGGTCGAAGGCATGACCTGTCATCACTGCGTGATGGCGGTGACGAAGGCGCTGGAATCGGTGGCCGGAGTCCGTAGCGCCAAGGTCGATCTCGACGCCGGGAGCGCCGAGGTCGAGGGCGAGGCGGATCTGGAGGCGATGATCGCGGCCGTGCAGGAGGAGGGCTACCAGGCCTCCCCGAAGGCGGCCTGATGGCCGCTCGGCGCCCTCCGATGGCTCCGGCGGACCCGCTTCCGCGCAGTGCGCACGCGGCCGAGCACGGCATGCACCTCGACCCCCAGACGCGGGAAGAGTCGATTCGGCGCTTGCGTAGCGCGAAGGGGCACCTCGAGGGGGTGCTCCGCATGCTCGAGGACCCGTCGGTCTACTGCGTCGATGTCCTCAAGCAGGTCAAGGCGGTCCAGGGGGCGCTGAGCAAGGTCAACGAGTCGATCCTTCGCGCGCACGTGCGCGATCACGTGGCGACCGCCGCGCAGCGCGGCGACACCGACACGATCGTGGACGAGCTGATGGAGGCTCTGAAGTACCGCACCTAGCGATGCCGCACCCAGCGCGGCGTCGGGCCCGCGACCAGGGAGGTCGGCAGTGGAATCGCCCACGGCGGGGACCGATCCATATGCTCCCGCGCATGAAGCGCACCACCTCGTTCGGTACCTCCAGCACGTCCGCCGTGAGCTGAGACGGGCGGTCGACGGCATGGCCGTCGCCGACCTCGAGCGGCGGGTTGGAGGGATCAACAGCGTCGCCTGGATGGTCGGGCACCTGGCCTGGCAGGAACAGGGCTACTGGCTGACGTCACGCGGCGAGCCGGCGGTGGCCGATCTGCACGCGTTCGGGCATGCGCGGCCGGAGGCTCCGCCACGCTTCGGCGAGCTGTTCGATGTGTGGGCCCGGGTCACGGCCGCGGCCGATCCCTGGCTCGTCGGCCTCCAAGACGAGGACCTGCGGGCCCACCTGCAAGGACGGCGGCTGTTCGACGAGGAGAACATCGGGACGCTGCTCACGCGCACCAGCGGCCACTACTACCTCCACATCGGACAGATCACGGCGATCCGGAAGCTGCTCGACTACCCGGTGCCCGGGTTCGTCGGGCCTCAGACCGGAGCGGCCTTCCCTTGAGCTGACGTGCCTCTCCCAGAAGGGCGCGTGGACGGTGCGGTGCCGCGACGGGCCGCGCCGGAGGCCGGTGGTAGACTACCGGCTCTACGGTCCGGGCCGCCTCGGAGGACGTTCGCGTGAAGACCTTCTACCTGATCGACGGGCACGCGCAGCTGTTTCGCGCCTACTACGCGCCGTTCCGGCCGCTGACGTCGCCGTCCGGTGAGCCGGTCAAGGCTGTCTACGTCTTCACGCAACTGCTGCTGAGCATCCTGCTGAAGGAGCGGCCCGACTACCTCGCCGTGGCGTTCGACGTGAGCGACGCCACGACGAAGCGCAAGGCGTGGTTCCCGGAGTACAAGGAGCACCGGGAAGCGGCGCCGGAGGACCTCGCACCCCAGTTCCGGCGCGTGCGCGAGGTGCTTCAGGCCCTGGGCGTGCCGGTGTTCGAGCGGGAAGGCTACGAAGCAGACGATCTCATCGCGACCATCGCACGGCGCCTCCAGGGCCAGGACGTCGAGGTCCGGATCGCCAGCAAGGACAAGGACCTCCATCAGATCCTGACCGACCGCGTCAAGCTCTGGGACCCGTCGAACGGCCAGCTCATCGATCCCGACTGGCTCCGCGAGCACAACGGGTACGGACCGGACGCTTCGGTGGACGTTCAGACGCTGACGGGGGACACCGTCGACAACGTACCGGGAGCCAGGGGCGTGGGTGTCAAGACGGCCGCCAAGCTGATCGGCAAGTACGGCAGCGTCGAAGGCGTCTACGAGAACCTGGATGCGCTCAGTCCCAAGCTGCGCGAGAACCTCGAGGCGCACGCCGATCAGGTTCCTCTGACGCGCAAGCTGGTCACGCTCGACGACGACGTTCCGCTCGACTTCGACCCGGCCGGGTGCGTGGCGCCAGCGCCGGAACGCGGCGCTTTGCAGCCCCTGTTCGACGAGCTCGGCTTCCGGTCACTGCTGGAGCAGCTCCCCGAGGGGCCGACCGGGCAGGCGTCGGGAGGGACCGGGGCAGTGGCAACGGTCGGCGTGGGCTCGGCGGCGGCGAGCCTCGCCTGGCGCCTCGTGGGCGATGCCGACGCCTTCGAGGCGTTCGTGCGTGAGCTCTCGGAACAGCCCGTCTTCGCCGTGGATACGGAGACGACCTCGTTGCGCGCGGCCGACGCCGACATCGTGGGCTACGCCTTCGCGTGGAACGCGGGGGAGGGTGT
Organism: uncultured bacterium; assembly: GCA_964536935.1. Classification (GTDB taxonomy): domain Bacteria; phylum Deinococcota; class Deinococci; order Deinococcales; family Trueperaceae; genus JASBRS01. The sequence goes on from CAZIBD010000024.1 coordinate 19,033, forward strand.
GTACGTACCGGTACGGTCCTCCATCGAGGCCACGCTCGATCCCGATCGCGTCGCCGAGGCCCTGCGGCCCGTGCTGGAGGATGGCGAGAAGCTCAAGGTCGGCCAGAATCTCAAGTACGACCTGATCGTGCTCGAACGCGCCGGGCTGGCGCTGTCGGATCCGTTGTTCGACACCATGATCGCAGCGTCGTTGCTCTACCCGGAGCGCCGGGCCTACAACATGGACGACCTGGCGCGCGACCTGCTGGGCCATGCCACGATCCCCATCAGCGACCTGATCGGCAAGGGCAAGCAGCAGAGGAGCATGCTCGAGGTGCCGCTCGATCGGGTGGCCGAGTACGCCGCCGAGGACGCGGAGGTCACATGGCGGCTGTACCAGACCCTCCGTCAAGGGATCGATGCTTCCGACGAGGTGATCCGGAGGCTGTTCCGGGAGGTCGAGATGCCGCTGGTGCGGGTGCTGGCGGCGATGGAGAGCGCCGGTGTGGCCCTCGATGGATCGCACCTGCGGGCCTACGGTGCGTCGCTCGGTGAACGCATCGAGGCGCTCCGGCGGGAGGTCTACGCGGCGGCCGGCCACGCGTTCAACCTCGATTCGCCCAAGCAGCTGGGCGAGGTGCTGTTCGACGAGCTCGGCTTCGACGTCGTCAAGCGGACCAAGACCTCGCGGTCGACCGATGCCGAGGTGCTGCAAACGCTGGCCGCGGGCAGCGAGCACCCGTTGCCACGCCTCCTGCTCGAGTATCGCGAGTTGACCAAGCTCCTGGGTACGTACGTGCACCCGCTGCCGGATCTGGTGAGCGAGCGTACCGGCCGCCTACACGCCAGCTTCCACCAGACCGGTGCGGCAACCGGGAGGCTGTCCTCGAGCGACCCGAACATCCAGAACATCCCCGTCCGCAGCGAGGCGGGTCGCGAGATCCGGCGGGCGTTCCGTGCCGGCGGCGAGGACCAGCTCCTGCTGACGGCCGACTACTCGCAGGTGGAGCTGCGCATGCTGGCCCACTTCTCGGAGGATGCCGAGCTGCTTCGCGCGTTCCGGGACGGGATGGACATCCACGCCTACGTCGCGTCCCAGGTCTATGGCGTTCCTCTCGAGGAAGTGAACGCGGAGCAGCGTAGGGCCGCGAAGACCGTCAACTTCGGCATCGTGTACGGCCAGACCGCCTACGGCTTGGCCCGGACGCTGCACATCCCGACCGGGGATGCGGCGGCCTTCATCGAGGCCTACAAGGAGCGTTACGCGGGGCTCGATCGCTTCCTTCAGGCCTGTGTGGCCCAGGCGGAGGAGCACGGCTACGTGGCCACGCTGCTGGGCCGTCGTCGGCCCGTGCCGCAGGTCCGTTCACGCAACCGCAACCTGCGTGCGCTGGGGGAGCGATTGGCGATCAATACCGTCATCCAGGGGAGTGCCGCCGACCTCATCAAGGTGGCGATGATCCGTCTCCATGAGCGACTCGAAGAGGACGGCAGCGGCGCCCGGCTGCTGATCCAGGTACACGACGAGCTGGTGGTCGAGACGCCGGAACGGGCGGCGGATGCCGTGCGCGACGCGGTCGTCCGCGAGATGACGGGGGCGCTTCCACTCAAGGTTCCGCTGAAGGTGGACGTCGGGCTGGCGCGGACCTGGCTGGAAGGAAAGAGCTGAGCGACGGCCGTGCGGGGGAAGCGGTCGTTCTCCGTCGCCAGAGTTGTGAGCCAGGGTCTATCATAAAGATGAACACGGGGCCGAGGCGCGAGCCGGCCGGTGTTCGGAGAGGGCCCTGGCGATGCGTGCGATGCGCGACATGCTTTCGTTGGCGGGGAGGCGAGCCGTGGTCACGGGGGCCGCCTCCGGTATCGGCCGCGCCGTGGCGGTGCGCCTCGCGGAGGCCGGCGCGGCGGTGGTGCTCGTCGACCGCGACGAGCCGGGGCTGTGCGTGACGGCCGAGGAGATCGGGCGCGAGGCGCCGGCGGCTCCCGTGCCGCTTTGCGAGGTGGTGGACCTCGCCCAGCGGGCGCCGATCGAGGCGCTGTGGTCTCGGCTGGAGCCGGTCCCGGGCGTGCTCGTCAACAGCGCCGGCGCCTACCCCTTCGAGGCGTTCGTGTCCATCGACGAGGCCGCCTACCGAGCGGTGATGGCCGTCAACCTGGACGCCGTGTTCTGGATGTGCCAGGAAATGATCAAGCGGCGCGGACGCGGCGGCGGCGCCATCGTCAACGTGGGCTCGGTCGAGGCCTTGCTCCCCTTCAAGTCCGACCTCGCACACTACGGCAGCGCCAAGGCGGGCGTGATCGCCCTCAGCCGGTCGCTGGCGCGCGAGCACGGTGGACACGGGTACCGCGTGAACGTGGTCGTCCCCGGCGGCATCGATACGCCCGGGACACGGCGGGCCGCGCGGGATGTGCTGCGGTTGCGCCTGGGGCTGCTGGCCGAGGGGCTGGACTACGGCCGGCGGTTGCCCATGGGTCGTCTGGGCAAGCCCGATGAGGTAGCGCGGGTGGTGGCCTTCCTCGCGAGCGACGCGGCCGCCTACATGCAGGGAGCCGTGGTGAGCGTCGACGGCGGGTTCCTGTCGGCGTGAGTGCGGTCCGTCCGGGCCTCCGGCCGACCCGTCTTCGGCCCCGGCCCTCCGGCCTCGGCGTAGGGCGTGGCTAGAATCGGGTCATGGCCAAGCGAGCCACCGCATCCGACCCGTGCCTGCCCGCCCACGAGGAACCGTTGCCGGACCCGCCGCCACAGGCGCTGGTCGATGCGACGGTGCGGCTTCTCAAGGGGTTCGCCGACCCGACCCGCTTGCGATTGTTGTGGCTGCTGCGGCGCGACGAGGTATGCGTCCATGAACTGGTCGAGCTGATCGCCATGAGCCAATCGGCCGTGAGTCATCAGCTCCGGCTCCTGCGGGACGCGCGCCTGGTGATCGCGCGCCGCAGCGGGAGGCACGTCTACTACCGCCTGGCCGACGAGCACGTGCGGAGCCTGCTGGAGAACGCCATGTCGCACGGTGACGAGGCCACCTGACGGTCGCGGCGAGCTGTTGATCACCATGCATGAGCATATCTTCATGTATTATGGCGGCTGCGGCGCCGCAGTGGCGCACAGGAAGGACCGGGCATGCACTCCCATCCTCACGATCACTCCCACGGGGGCCACGGGCACGTACCCGGAGCCGTGCGGTCGGCGGCCGCGTTCCGCTGGGGCATCGGCCTCAACGCTGCCTATGTCGCCGTCGAGGCCGTCGTCGGCATCGGGGTGGGATCGCTGGGACTGGTGGCCGACGCCGGTCACAATGCCAGCGACGTGCTGGCCCTTGCCGTGGGGTGGCTGGGCGCAGCCCTGGCCGCGCGGCGCCCGAGCGAGCGCTTCACCTACGGTCTGAAGCGTTCGCCGGTCCTGGCGTCGCTGTTCAATGCCTTGCTGCTGTTCGGCGTCATGGGGATCGTGGTGTGGGAGGCGGTGGGGCGCCTGCTCCATCCTGCTCCGGTGGCGGGAGCGCCGGTGGTCTGGGTGGCGTTCGGCGGGCTGGTCGTCAACGTCGGCACGGCCCTGCTGTTCTCGCGGGGGCGTGACGATCTCAACATCCGAGCCGCCTTCCTGCACATGGTGGCCGACGCAGCCGTGACCCTCGGAGTGCTGCTGGCAGGCCTGGGGATCATGCTGACGGGCGCCACCTGGCTCGACCCAGCGATCTCCCTCGTCGTCGTGGCGGTCGTGCTATGGAGCACCTGGAGCCTGTTCGGCGAAGCGCTCCGCCGGTCGCTCGACGCCGTGCCGACCGGCCTCGAGGCCCCCCAGATCCGCGCCGCCCTGGAAAGCTTGCCGGGGGTGGAGGAGGTGCACGACCTGCATGTCTGGGGCTACGGCAGCAGCGAGGTGGCCCTGACCGCCCACCTCATGACGAGAAGGCCGCAGGAGCGTCCCAACGCCCTGCTGGCCGACGCCTGCCACCTCATTGAAGAGCGCTTCGGGATCCACCACTGCACCCTGCAGGTCGAGTGTGGCGAGCCGGTGGACCCCTGCGGGCTGCGATCGAGCCAGACCGTCTGACGAGGCGGGCGGCTGGCGTCGGTCCGGTTACGGCCGGTCAAACGGGTGCCTTGTCGGTGGCGCCGGGGAGAGGCTCGTTCACGACCACGGCTTCGGGAGCCTCCGGTGTCGCCAGCAGGAAGCCCTGGCCCAGACGGATGCCTTCGGTCCGGAGCCACAGCAGTTGCTCCTCGGTCTCGATGCCCTCCGCGACGATCGGGATGCCGACCCCGCGTGAGAAGCCGGCGATGGCCCGGATGAGGTACTCGTCCTTCGATCGCTTGCCGATCCCCCGCACGAACTCCTGGTCGATCTTGAGGTAGCCGATCGGGAGCTGGTCGAGCGTGGCGAGCGAAGAGTAGCCCTTTCCGAAATCGTCCAGGGCCACCCGCACGCCCATGTCGCGGGCACCTTCGAGGATGCCCGCGGAGGACTCCATGTCGGCGATGGCGCTGCGCTCGGTGACCTCCAGCACCAGGAGCCCCGGGGGTGCGCCGGAGACCTCGAGCACGCGCGCGAGGTCGTCGAGCAGCTCGGTGTCGGACACGGTCTGGGCCGACAGGTTCACGCTGAGGTACAGCTGGTGCCCGTCGCGGTGCCAGCGTGCGAGCTGGAACGCCGCCTGCTCGAGGGACCAGCGGTCGAGCTGACGGATCAGCCCGGTGTCCTCGGCGAGAGGAATGAACTCGGAGGGGGGGAGCACGCCGCGCCGTGGATGGCGCCAGCGCATCAGCGCCTCGACGCCAACGGTACGTTGTTCGGCAAGCTCGCGGATGGGCTGGTAGAGGAGCTCGAGCGCACCGGCCTCGACCGCGTCGCGGAGCTCGCCCTCCAGGAACAGGCCCTCCTGGCTGTAGGGGTTGAGGTCCGCGCGGTAGAACTCGAACGGCACCTTGGCCGACTTGGCGCGGTACATGGCGATCTCGGCGTGCTGAAGCAGCTGGTCGAGCGAGTCGCCGTCGTTCGGGAACAGTGCGATCCCGAGGCTGGCGTTGGGCCGCACGCTGCGGCGGCCGAGCTCGACTGGGCGGTCGAGCGCGGACGAGACGCGCGACGCCGCGGCGTGCGCGGCGGTGCGATCGGTGCCGGACAGCAGCAGCGCGAACTCGTCGCCCCCCTGCCGGGCGACGTAGTCTCCGCCTCGTACGAGCCCCTGAAGTCGGTCGGCGACGGCGCGCAGGACCCGGTCGCCGGCCCGGTGCCCGAGGGTGTCGTTGACGACCTTGAAACGGTCCAGGTCGATCAGGAAGAGCGCGGCCCCGGTGCCAAAGCGTTGGTGCCGGTCCAGCACCACGCGCGCCGCGTCGTCGAGGTACCGCCGATTGGGAAGCTGCGTGAGGCGATCGACGTAGGCGCCGAGCGCCATGCGGCGCGTCAGCGGCAGCAGGATCGCCAGAAAGAGCAGGACGAGGAGGAACACGCCACCCACGATGAACCAGCGTGCGAGGGTCAGCTCGCGGCGTAGCGACCGGAAGTCCTGCACCACCTCGATGGCGCCTTGACCACCGTTCGGGCCGAGGACGACGGGCACGAGGACCGTGAAGCGACGGTCGAGGGGGGATAGGACCGACCCCTCCAGGCGGGTGGCGCGGCGGCCCTTCAGCGCTTGCGTGAGCGCCTCCGAACCGGAAGGACGCATCCCGATCAGATCGCGATTGTTGGCGTAGACGATGCGGCCGTCGGCATCGTAGACGCGCACGGCGATCGTCCTGGGGTTGCGCATCAGGCGTGCGCCGAAGCTCTGCCACCACGATCCATCGGTTGCAGCCGGCGCAAGCGGCGTTGCCTGCCCCTGCGCGCTCGGCAGAAGCCCTGCGACGAACGACTGAACCTCGGCGCCAGCCACCTCCAGCATGTGGTTGCTGAGGCGCTGGACCACCCAGCTTCCCAGAAGCCACGCCGACACCAGGGCCGGGATCGCGATCACCACGACCGTGGTGACCAGGGAGCGTTTGACGGGATCGGCGCGGAACGCTCGCAACCGCGCCCCTGCCCGCTCGGGTAGCGCCATGGTGACCTGTATTCTGCCACGACCCGTTGCGCCTTGCGGTAAGGGTTGCGTGAGTACATTAGGGGGCACGCGGTAGACGCGGTTCCCGGGATCGTCGCGCGACCCCGGCCGCGTCTGCATCGAAGCTGCTGCGCTATGATGATCGGACTCGGGTCCGGCTGTGAGGCGATGAACCATGAGAATCCTGGTGAGCAACGACGACGGCGTATTCAGCCCGGGCATCCGCGCATTGGCCCGGCTGGCTCAGGAGTTCGGCGACGTGCGCGTGGTCGCGCCGGACGTGGAGCAGTCCGCCATGAGCCACGCCATCACGGTGCGCACGCCGCTGCACTACCAGCGCACGCCCATCGACGGGCTGGAGGCGTACCGGGTCGACGGCACCCCCGCCGATTGCGTCGCGCTCGGCGCCCACCACTGGGACGCCGTGGACCTGGTGCTTTCCGGTATCAACCTGGGGCTCAACATCGGGCACAACATCTGGCATTCCGGGACGGTCGCAGCCGCGAAGCAGGCTGCGTTCCTCCGCATCCCGGCGATCGCGTTCAGCGCTCCGTACAGCGAGGACGTACCCGACTTCAGCGTGTTCGAGCCGTTTGCGCGGCAGATCATCAGGATGTTCCTGGAGCTTCCCGAGACGTTGCTGCTGAACGTCAACTTCCCCCGGGTACCGCGGGGTCTCCGCTGGACGCGGCAGTCGGTGCGCCACTACCAGGGCCTGGTGGTGCCCGGGCAGGACCCGATGGGACGCACGCACTACTGGTTCTCGGAGCGACCTCGGCAGGAGGTCGAGGAGGGGACCGACCGTTGGGCCGTGGACAACGGTTTCGTGTCGCTGACGCCGCTTCGGCTCGACCTGACCGATGACGTGGCGCTCGCGAGGGCCCAGGCCCAGCTCGACTCAGGGCTTGCGCCCTGATGCGCTAGCGGGTCGGCGGCTCGCTCGCCGGGAACGGCAGCGTGGGCTGGACGATGCGGCGCGCGCGGTCGCGGAGCTGGGAAACGGTGACGCCGAGCAAGCGGATGGGGCCGGCCGGGCGGCTCGCTTCGAAGACCAGCGGACCGGCAGCTGCCAGCAGCTCGGACGCCTCGACGAGGTCGCTCTGAAGGGTGTGGCTACGCGTCACGACGGTGAAGTCCGCCGAACGCACCTTGACGGTGACGGTCCGTGCCGTCATCCCGAGACCATCGAGGCGCGCGGCCAGCTCGATGCACAGGCGCTCGAGCACGGGCTCCAGCTCGTCGCGCTCGGAAAGGTCGCGCTCGAACGTCGTCTCCACTCCCAGCGACTTGCGGTCCCGTTGGCTCACCACGGGGCGGTCGTCGACGCCGTGGGCGATCTCGGACAGGAACCGTCCCAGCTTCCCGAGCATGCGCTCCAGCTCGGCCGGGTCGAACGCCCGCAGGTCGGCGCCGTTGCGGATGCCGACCGCCCTCAGGCGCTCCGCCGTTCGTGGCCCGACCCCGTGGAAACGCTCGACGCGGAGCCGCGCCAGGAACCCCGCTGCCTGCTCGGGCGGGATCACCGTCAGGCCGTCCGGCTTCTCGAACCCCGAGGCCACCTTGGCCAGGAACTTGCCGGTCGAGACGCCCGCGGATGCGCTCAGCCCCGTCTCCTGGTGGATGTCCGCCTTGATCCTCCTGGCCAGGAGCGTCGCCGAGGCCGGGCCCCGCTTCGCCTCGGTGACGTCGAGATAGGCCTCGTCGAGGGCGAGGGGCTCGACCAGGTCCGTGTAGCGCTCGAAGATGGCGCGGATCCGACCGGACGCGTCACGGTAGGCGTCGAAGCGTGGGGCCACCACGAGCAGCTCCGGGCAGAGCCGAAGGGCTCGCGAGGTAGGCATCGCCGAGCCGACGCCGAAGCGCCTCGCCTCGTAGCTGGCGGTCATGACCACCCCACGCGGACCGGTACCACCGACGGCGACGGGGCGTCCCTGTAGCTCGGGCCGGTCGCGCTGCTCCACGGAAGCGTAGAACGCGTCCATGTCGACGTGGATGATCTTGCGCACGCAACGTCCATAGTAGCGCCGACGGTGGCCATGGCCCTGCCGCCGGGCTCAGGCGTCGTCGACGGTCGCGGCGAGGCTGCGCAGCACGGCCAGGGTGAGCCGGGCATCGTCGCTGCTGCGGTGGCGCTGGGCGCCCTCGAGCAAGCCCTCCTCGGCGGCAGCCGCTGCGAGCTTCCTACGGCCGGTTGTTACGCCGCGGGCGAGCGCATATGCCCGCATGGCGCACTCGAAGGTTGGCAATCCGTGGGTAACCCGCCACAGCCGGCTCGACTGTCGCGCCATGCGCTCGTCGAAGGGGGCGTTCCAGGCCAGCACGCGCCGGCCGGCCACCACCGCCTGGAGCTCCGGGAGGACCTCCGGCCAGGAGGGAGCTCCCTCGAGGCTCTCGATGCCTAGCCCGTGCACGCGCCTGGCGGCGTCCGGAACGCGTCCTGCGTGCGGCCAGACCAGCGTCTCGAGCACGGTGTGCCCGCCGGGATCGATCACGCCGATCTCGATGATCTCGTCGCGTCGCCCAAGGCCCGTGGTCTCCGTGTCCAGGACCACGAAATCCTCTTCGAACAGGCGGGCGATCCAGCTCCCTGCGGCGCCGCGCAGCGCCGCCTCGCGCCGTTCGCGCCGGCACGACGGGCACTCGCCGTCGATCAGCCCCAGGCCATCGCGGCCGCAGACGCGGCAGGTGCCGGAGAGCGCGCGCCCGGGCGGTGGAAGCGTGCCGTCGGCCAGGGCCTTCACGACGTCCGGCCCGCGCCCGCCAGCGTCCTTGCCGGCCGTCCGACTGGCCCACATGCCGTCGCGATGCCGGCGCGCTTCGCTGGTGCTGTACAGGACCACGTCCTCCCCGTCGACCGCAAGGTTGGCTCGCGGAGGACCGAGCTCCCGGTAGCCGCGCTCGTTCAACTCGGCGGCCGGGCGCAGGTCTCGGGGGACGTCCTCGCGGCGGCGGTAACGGGGGAGGGGGTCGTCGGGCACGTTCACGGGCAGTGTATCGAGATGGGGTCCGAGTGCTCGTGCCTCGCCCGGCCGGCGCCTACCCCACGTCGCGATCCGGCGAGGCGTCGTAGGTGCTCTCCACGGCCGCTGCGAGGAACGTCACCAGGAGCTCCTCGACCGCCGCCGCCGTCACCTCCTGGGGCTGCAGCGTGCGTGTCTCCTCGTGGGAGCGACGATACGGGCTCATGGCCGAGCGGTCCCGACCGAGGACCCGGAGGGTGACCTTCACGGTGGGCGCGTCGACGTGGATCGCGATCACCAGCGATGCCTCGCCCGCGTGGGCGAACGCGTGAGCGCCGCGGCCACCCAGGGAGAGGTTGAAGCGGACATGCTGCTCCTCGGCGAAACGCCCCCCATCGAGCATCCCATGATCCGTGACGTCGAAGTCGTGGCCGAGCTCGCGCAAGCGAGCCCCCGCCGCGAGCATGACCGGGAGGACGGTGCGTTCGATAAGGGTGCGGAACTGCTCGGCGCGCTCGAGGCGAGCGCGCTCGGCGGCCTCCCTGCGTTGCCGCTCCTCCTCGAGGTGCCGCTCGCGCAGCTCGAAGACACGGTCGATGCGTTCCTGGAGTCGACTCGTGAGGATGTCCGGCATGCTTGATTCTCCCCGCTGAGGCTGCGCTCGCCCGTGAAATAACGCCCGCCTCCCTTCTAGCAGCGCGGAGCCCTCGTGCGCAAGGGGCGCCGTTTCGGGCGCGGGGGTGGCGCCCGGAGCTTCCGCCCCCTAGAATGGGCGCCAACCCATCGTCGAGGAGGGACACATGGAGGCTACGACCAACGTGCGGCAGCTTCTCCACGGAAAGGGCTCGAGTGTCTGGTCGGTGGCGCCCGACGACAGCGTGTTCGAAGCCCTGCAGCTGATGGCCGAGAAGAACGTGGGCGCGCTCGTCGTGATGGAGGGCGAGCGGCTCGCGGGGATGTTCTCGGAGCGCGACTACGCGCGCAAGGTCATCCTGGTGGGCCGGGCCTCCCGAGAGACCGCCGTGCGCGACGTCATGAGCGACCACGTCGTGACCGTGGGGCCGGAGAAGACGGTCGCCGACTGCATGGTGGCCATGACCGAGCACCGCATCCGGCACCTGCCGGTCCTCGAGGAGGGGCGGCTGGTCGGGCTGGTATCGATCGGGGACGTGGTGAAGGCGATCATGTCCGAGCAGTCGTTCCTCATCGATCAGCTCCAGAGCTACATCCAGGGCACGACCTGAGGTCCGCCGGACTCAACCGCGCGTGAGCAACGAGGCCAGCGCGGCGGCCATGCCGCCGAGCCCGGCCGCCAGGGTGATCCCCAGCGTCAGAAGGCGGAAGACACCCTGGGGGGTGCGCCGGTGTAGCCTGCTGCCGGCAGCGCGGCCGAGGAGCGCGACCGGGGCCAGCAGGGCCGCGGCGCCCCAGGCGTGGGGGGGCGCGCTGCCCTGGAGCAGGAGCGTCACCAGGCCGATAGGGCTGGCGAGCGCGAAGTACGCGGCCAAGGTGGCGCGCGAACGGTGCTTGTCGGGGAGAGCGCCGCTCATCAACAGGACGACCGGGGGGCCGCTGAGCCCGACCGATGTCGTCAGCACCCCGCTCGCACCGCCCACCAGCGCTTCGGTTGCTGGGGAAGGGCGGGCCGCGGGTCGGCGGCGCACGACCAGCAGCAGCGTGAACACGACGACGAGCGCGCTGGCGGTGAGCTTGAGCGCGGTGGGGTCGAGGACTCGCAGAACGTAGGAACCGGCGACCATGCCCGCGGTCGCGCCGGGCAGCAGGGCGCGCAGGATCCTCCACTCCACGTGCCGCCGCGATGTCCAGGCATTGACCGTGCTGGTGAGCTGACCGATCACCAGCACGGCCGTTACGACGCTCGGAGGGTCCATCACCCACAGGAGGATCGGTACGCTCACGAGCGCGAAGCCGAAGCCGGTCAGGCCGGTGACCACCCCGGCGCCCCCGACGGCGATGAGCGCCAGGGCGAGGGCGGGAGGAGCGATCATGCCCTACAGCTTCGGCCACGCCGGCCCCGCTGTAAAGGGGCCGTGAAGGTTTGGGCAGCGTTTGCGAACGCCGCTCCCTAGCATGGAGGCAAGAGGAGGTGGTGCCGAAATCCGGCCCGAGCCGATCCCGTCAGGGACCTCCCATCGACCCGGCTCGGTACTACCCCTCCCTTTTCTTCCTTCGTTGTGTGGGTGTGGTGGTGCTGGCGTGGAACGCGGCGTCGCTCAGGCCGCGTCCGCCCCCAGGACGGTCTCTTCCTGCATATGGGCACGCCCCCAGCAGTCGATGGCGGCGATGACGGCATCGAGCTCGCGGCCTGCGCGCGTCAACTCGTAGCGCGTGCGCGGGGGCATCGTCGACTCGACGGTCTTGTGCACCACGCCCAGCCGCTCGAGGTGCTCGAGCCTCTGCGACAGCGTCGTCGTGTTGGCACCACCCACCGCGCGCGCCAGCTCGTTGAAGCCGTGCGGCCCCTCCAGCAGGGAGCGCACGATGTGCAGGACCCACTTCTCCTGGAGCAGGTCGATCGACGCGTACACGGGGCAGTAGTCCTGGTCGGCCCGGGCCACGACCCGATGGTAGCACAATGACGCAGTTGGCGGAGTGCTTGACAATCTAGAGCACACCATAATATCGTCTATCCAAGCCGAGCACCGTCCCGGCTGCGCGCGACGCGCGCCCAAACCAACAGCCTGCGCGAACGGCAGCCGTTCGGAGGGGTTCGACCCGCCGGCCAGGGAGGCCGTAGCGCCGGAAAAGGAGCAGGCATGACGTGGAACCTGGATCCAGCCCACAGCAGCATCGAGTTCTCGGTTCGTCACATGGGGTTCGCCACCGTGCGCGGCCGCTTCAAGACGTTCACGATGGACATCGAGAGCGATGACCAGGATCGGCTCAGCCGCGTCGAGGCGATCATCGAGGCCGGCAGCGTCGACACGAGCGAGGCGCAGCGCGACCAGCACCTCCGGTCGGCCGACTTCCTCGACGTCGAACGCTTCCCCGAGCTGCGCTTCAGCGGCACGCGCATCGAGGCTTCGGGTCGCAACCGCTACCGCGTGACCGGCGACCTGACCATTCGGGGGGAGGCCCGGCCCGTGACCTTCGACGTCGACGTGCAGGAGCCGATCAACGACCCCTTCGGCAACGTGCGCGTGGCCGCCGAGGCGAGCGGCAAGCTGAATCGGAAGGACTGGGGCCTGACCTGGAACCAGGCGCTCGAGGCAGGCGCCCTTCTGGTCGGCGAAGAGGTCAGGTTCGTGCTGGACGTGCAGGCGGTGGCGGTCCAGAAGGAGGTCGCGGCTTCCCGCTGAGCTGCGAGCTCGGGGCGACGGAGGCGCCTTCCCTGGGGCCTCCGCCGCCCCGGCGCTCGTTCGAGGACGCTCACGCGGATGGGACCCGCGGCGGGTCCGCGTCCAAGCCGGTCCGCTCTGCCTCCAGGAAACGGCGGTAGGGCCCGGGCTCGTCCGCGAGCGCGGGATGCGTCCCCCGCTGGGCCACCCGGCCCCCGTCCAGGACGACGATCTCGTCTACGTCCTCGAGGCCCGCCAAGCGATGGGTGGCGAGGAGCACGCCACGGTCGTTGCGCCGCTCGAGCAGCGTGCCTAGCACGCGCTGCTCGGTGACGGCGTCGAGGTGGGCGGTGGGCTCGTCGAGCAGCAGGAGCGGAGCGCCCTTGAGCAGGGCGCGGGCGATGGCGAGGCGCTGACGCTCGCCCATGGACAGCTGGCTACCGTGCTCGCCAACGACCGTGTCGAGCCCGTTGGGGAGCTCGGCGACGCGCTTGTCCAGCGCGGCTGCGGCGAGGGCCTTCCAGAGTGCGTCGTCGGGCGCGCCGGGGCGGGCGATCGCCAGGTTCGCTCGCACGCTGGCCTGGAACAGGGTCACCTGTTGCGGGACGACGCCGAGCCGGGCGCGCACGTCCTCCTGGCGAAGGGAGCGCAGGTCGATCCCGCCGAGGGCGACGGTGCCGCAGGTGGGATCGGCGAAGCGCTCCAGGAGTCGGAGCAGGGTCGACTTGCCCGATCCCGAAGCGCCCACGACGGCCACCCGACGGCCCGGGGCGACCGTCAGGTCGATGGCCTCGAGGACGGGGCGCCCGCCGTAATCGAACCCCACGCCCGACATCCGCAGGCCGCTGCCCTCGGGCGGCGAGACGGGCTGACGGGGATCGCGCACGCGGGGGGGCTGGCCGAGGACCTGCTCGATCCTCGCCGCGGCGGCCCGCGTGCGGGCCCAGCGCTCGAACGCTTCCGCGAGCGGCGCGGTCGCCTCGAAGGCGCCGCCTACCCCGAGAGCCAGCGGGACCAGCAGCAGGGGCGCCAGCGTTCCCGACGAGACCTGGGGCAGGGCGGCGACGACCGCGGCCCAGGGCGCGGCCAGACCCAGCAGGGTGCCCGCTCCATCGCGCAACCCCTCGAGTCGAGCTCGACGCGCGGCGAGGCGCCCGAGTAGGGCGTCGAGCTCGGCGAGGCGGGCGCGGTAATCGGCGCTGCGGCCGTACACCCACAGCTCCTGGGCCCCCTGCAGGGTGTCGAGGAGCAGCACGCGGCGCCGGGCGTGCAACGCAGCCTCCCTGCGGCCCAGCGGGCGTTCGATCAGCGCGAGCAGGCCGGGCAGGGCCAGGCCCGACGCGAGGAAGAGCGCGAGCGTCACGGTGGCGGCAGGCAGGCTCATCAGGGCCACCAGCGCGACGGTGACGGCGGCCACCAGCACGGCGGCCAGCATGGGGACGACCAGCTTGAGGACCACCGTTTGCAGCTCGTCCACGTCGGCGATGAGGCGCCCGAGCAGATCGGCGCTACGATGCTGGTGGAGCGTCAACGGGGCCAGCGGCACGAGCCTGGCGTACACGCGCCGGCGCAGCGCGGCGAGCACGCGCAGCGTCAGGTCGTGGGATACCAGCCGCTCCGCGTAGCGCACTCCGGCGCGGGCGAGTCCGAAGAAGCGAACGCCCGTGACGGCAACCATCAGCGCCAGGACCGTGTCGGGGTGGAGCGCAGCGCGCGCGATCAGGTACCCCGACGTCGACAGCAACCCCACGCCCGCCAGCACCATGGCGGAGGCCAGGGCGGCGGCTGCCGCGAGCCGCCAGGGGTGGCCGGATAGCAGCCGCAGCGCCGCCCTCATGACGCCTCCACCGTCGTGCGCCCGGCCGCCCCGGTCAGGCGCGCGTACCACCCACCCCGCGCCGTGAGCTCGGCGTGCCGGCCGGTTTCGAGCACGACGCCGTCCACGAGGACGGCGATGCGGTCGGCGGCCCGTACCGTGCTTAGGCGGTGGGCGATGACCAGCACCGTGCTCCGTTTCGAGAGACGCTTCACTGCGTGCGCCAGCGCCCCCTCGGTACGCGTGTCCAGGTGGGCGGTGATCTCGTCGAGGATCACGAGCTCCGCATCGCGAACGAAGGCCCGGGCGATGGCGAGGCGTTGGCGCTCGCCTCCCGACAGGTCGAGGCCGTTCTCGCCGAGCGGCGTGTCGTAGCCCTGGGGCAGGGCGCGGATGAAGGCATCGGCCTCGGCCCGCCGAGCGGCCTCGACGACCGTGTTCCTGTCGGCCACGGGGTCGCCCAGTCGGAGGTTGTCGAGCACGGTCCCCTCGAACAGGTGCGGCCGTTGCGGGACGAATGCCAGCCGTTGGCGCCATCGATCGGACGTCGTGGGGTCGACCGGGGCGCCGTCGGCCAGCAGTGTGCCGCTCCGTGCAGCGAGCGTTCCGATGAGCAGGCGGGCCACGCTCGACTTCCCGGCGCCCGTGGGCCCGACCAGGGCGGTGATTCCCGCGGGCCCCAGCTCGAGATCGAGTCCACGGAGGGCGTCGTGGTCCGCTCCCGGATAACGGGCGTGGATCCGGCGCAGGGCGATGCGCAGGCCGGCGGCGTTCTGTGGCCCGGCCGGGGCCTGGCGCGTCGATGCGGCCGCCGCGCCGCGACCGGTCGAAGCGTCGGCGGGATGCCCTGGCGGACCCCGTCGGCCGGGTGTCCCCGCGGCCGGTTCCGGTGCGACGGCTGCGGGCGTGGGCGCCTCCTGCGCGAGGTGCGCCAGCAGGTCGCGGGCGGCTGCAACCCCCTCCATGGAGGCGTGGTGGTGCGCGCCGAGCTGCCGGAAGGGGAGGTAGAACTCGGGTGCAAGCAGCAGGGTGGTCAGGGCGACGGAGAAGGAGAGCTCGCCGGTGGCCAGGCGCAGCCCCACGGTGACGGCGACCATGGCCGTTCCGAGCATGGCCAGGAGCTCGAGCGCGAAGCCCGAGAGGAAGGCGACCTTCAGCACGTCCAGGGTCGTCCGGCGGTACCGCTCTCCGCCCCGTGCCATCGCCTGCTCGTGGTCGGTGGCCCTGCCGAACAGGCGGAGGGTCTCGAGCCCCTGCAGAGCGTCGAGCGCCTGAGCGCTCAGGATGCTGAGTGCGCGCCACTGGCGCTGGGCGCGCTGCTCGGCGAGCGTGCCGAGCAGCCACAGGAACAGGGGGACCAGCGGACCCGTGACCAGGAGGATGACGCCGCTGATGGGATCCAGGTGCAGCACGTAGAGAGCGACCAGCACCGGAACGATGACGGTCAGCGCCGCCTGGGGCAGGAAGCGGGCGACGTAAGGCTCGATGCGGCCCGTTCCCTCCAGCACCTCGGCGCTGAGCTTGCCGCTGGCATGGTGTTCCAGGTAGGCGGGGCCGCGGCCGAGGAGCCGCGCGGTCACCTCCGAGCGGAGGTCGCGGGCCACCCGTTCTCCGGCCCGATGGCCGGCACTGGTGCTCAGGTAGATGGCGGCCGCGCGGAACACGACCGCGGCGAGCAGCCAGACGAGGGCCCCGCTCAGAGCTGGAAGGTCGCGACCCAGGAGAAAACCACCATTCAGCACAGCCGTCAGCAGCCGGGCCTGGGGAATGGCGACGAGCCCGGCGAGGGTGCCGGCGACCACGCTGACCACCAGCCAGCCGGGATGGCGGCGGGCGCGAGCGAGCAGCGCCCTGCGCGCCTCGGTCGCGCCCGGCACGGCAGCCTCGCGAGGAGCCACCGGGTCCGTCGCCCCCGACCGCGCGCCTGCGGTCCCCGTCGAGCGGTCACGCACGGTGCGCGCTCAGGAGCCGGGAATGCTCCGGCGCGTCACGCGCCGGCGGAAGACCCAGTAGCTGTACCCCTGGTACAGGAGGACGATGGGCACGAAGACGATGGCGACGACGAGCATGACGTGAAGCGTCAGGGGGCTCGAGCTCGCGTTGTAGATGGTCAGGTCGTAGGCGCGCCCGAGCGAGGAGGGCATCACACGGGGGTACAGGCCCTGGAACGCCACCACCGTAGCCAGCACGATGGTCAAACCCGTGGTGACGAAGGCCCAGGCGTTCCACCGGAGCCGTGCGAGCACCGTACTGGCCACGAACATGATCATCGCCAGCACGGGAAGCGTACCGGGAACCAGGCCGGAACGCGAGAAGAGGTCGGTCTGGGAGTAGGTGAACACGAAGAAGACCACCAGGACGGCCGCAGCAGGCCACCACAGGCGCAAGGCGAGTCGGCGGCTGCGCTCGGCGATGCTCTCGTCGGCCCGGAGGTTGAGGAAGAGTGCGCCGTGGAGCGCGAAGACGCTGAGCGAGACGACCCCACCCAGCAGCGAGAAGGGGTTGAGCAGCGTGAGGAGGTTCCCCTGGAACACCATGTCGGGGCCGATCGGCACACCGCGCACCAGATTGGTGAGGGCGACACCCCACAGGAACGCGGGCAGCGCACTGCCCAGCACGATCGCGGTATCGGCGGTGCGGCGCCAGCCTGCGCCATCCAGCTTGCCTCGGAACTCGAAGCCCACCGCACGCAGGATGAGGGCGACCAGGATGAGGAAGAGTGGCAGGTAGAAGCCGCTGAACAGGGTCGCGTACCAGTTCGGAAAGGCGGCGAACATGGCGCCACCGGCCGTGATCAGCCAGACCTCGTTGGCGTCCCAGAAGGGTCCCACCGTGTTGATGACGATCCGCCGGTCGGTGTCGTCCCTGGCCACGAACGGCAGCAGGATTCCCACGCCGAAGTCGAACCCCTCGAGGAAGAAGTACCCGATGAAGAGCACGGCGATGAGGGCGTACCAGATGGTGTTGATATCCATGATCCGCTCCTGAACCTAGTACGCGAAGACGTCGCCGAGGCCGGCGTCCTGCTCCCCTTGCCGGACCGACGTGACGGGCCGCGCGAACCGATAGAGGAGGTAGAAGTCGACCACGGCGAGGATGCCGTAGAGCAGCGTGAAGCCGAAGAACGTGATCGCCACATCGGTGCCGGTGACGTTGGGAGAGACCGCCGAGGAGGTCCGCAGCAACCCCTGCACGACCCAGGGCTGGCGCCCCATCTCGGTGGTGATCCAGCCCGCGAAATTCGCCAGGTAGGGGAGGAACAGGAAGAGCATCGCCAGGCGCAGGAACCAGCGACGTTCCAGGTGCCCGCGCCACCACAGCACGAGGCCGCTCAGCGACAGCAAGATGAAGAGGACGCCCAGCCCTACCATGGCGCGGAAGGTCCAGTACACCACCGCCACCGGAGGGATGTAGTTGCCGGGCCCGTACTTGGCGACATCCTGGGCCTGCAGCTGATGGATCCCCTTCACCTCACTGGTCGTGTTGCCGTAGGCGAGCACGCTGAGCAGGTACGGCAGCTTCAACTCGCGGGTACTGGTGCCGGCCTTCTGGTCGATGCTGGCGAACAGGGAGAAGGAGGCAGGCTGCTCGCTGTTCCACAGCGCTTCCATCGCCGCCAGCTTCATGGGTTGGATCTGGACGCCGTGTTGTGCCTGCTCGTGGCCGCTGGTCGCGGTGAGCAGGCTCGCCACCGCCACGACGACGAGGGCGATCTGCGCGGAGCGCAAGAACATCTCCCGCTCGTGGTGCCGGATCAGGTGCCAGGCGCTGATGCCTAGCACGAAGAAGCCACCCGTGGTCAGAGCCGCCAGGATGGTGTGGGGGGCCTCGACCTGGAGTTGCGGGTTGAGGAACAGGGCGACCGCGTCGGAGAGTCGGGCCCGCCCGTCGACGATCGTGTAGCCGACGGGTTGCTGCATCCAGGAGTTCGCCATCAGGATCCAGATGGCGGACAGCGTGGAGCCGATGGCCACCATCCAGATGCTGAACAGGTGCATGGCCTTGGGCAGCTTGTCGCGGCCAAACAGCCAGATGCCGAGGAACGTCGACTCCAGGAAGAAGGCCGTCAGCGCTTCGATGGCCAGCGGGATGCCGAAGATGTCGCCGACGAAGCGGGAGTATTGCGACCAGTTCATGCCGAACTGGAACTCCTGCACGATGCCGGTGACCACGCCCAGGGCGAAGTTGATGACGAAGAGCTTGCCCCAGAAGCGTGCCATGCGGTCGTACATGTCGTTGCCCGTACGGTAGTGGAAGCTCTGCATGACCGCCACGATCAAGCCGAGACCGATCGTGAGGGGCACGAAGATGTAGTGGAAGGCGGTCGTGACTCCGAACTGCCAGCGCGCCAAGAGCAGGGGGTCCATGGTGCCGATTCTTGGGCGGCCCCAGGAGGTGCCCTAGGGACAATCGTCCTCGTGTAGCCCTCCCCGTGCGTGCGCGAATGCGCCCTGCTAGGACATTCACCCCCTGCGCCCCGCCTGCAGGGCGCGTAGCCTCGAGGCAGCGAGCCGAAGCGGGCCGCATCGGCGGCAGCGTCGGTGTCGGGGCCCGGCGGGCGAGGGTAGGGGGAGGTGTGTGGTGGACACCGGCGCGATGGACACGAGCGCGATCGTCGCGCTCATCGAGCGGCGTTGGCCCGAGGCGCCCGGCTTCGCCAACGAGGTCCGGGGCGTCCTGAAGAGCCTGGAGCCGCTGCTCAGGGCCACGCCGGAGCTCGCATCCGACGGGATGTTGGAGCGCGTCGTGCAGCCCGAGCGCGTGGTGATGTTCCAGGTACCGTGGCGCGCGGACGACGGCTCGGTCCAGGTGAACCGAGGCTACCGGGTGCAGTTCAACAGCGCCCTCGGCCCCTACAAGGGGGGCCTGCGCTTCCACGGCGAGGTGAGCCTCGACCTCTTCCTATCGCTCGCGTTCGAGCAGGTGCTCAAGAACAGCTTGACCGGCCTCCGCCTGGGCGGCGCCAAAGGGGGAGCGGACTTCGAGCCGAGGGGACGATCCGATGCCGAGGTGGCGCGTTTCTGCGCGAGCTTCATGACCGAGCTCCGCCACCACATCGGTGCAGACGTGGACGTGCCGGCCGGCGACATCGGCGTCGGGGGGCGAGAGATCGGCTACCTGTTCGGCGCCTACAAGCGGCTGCTCGGTCGTTTCGAGCCGGGCGCGCTCACCGGCAAGGACCCGGCGTGGGGCGGCTCGCTGGTGCGGCGGGAAGCGACCGGTTACGGGCTCGTCTACTTCGTCCGCGAGATGCTCCGCCATCGCGGGGAGGATCTCGCCGGGAAGCGCGCGGTGGTCTCGGGAGCCGGCAAGGTCGCCATCTACGCCATGGAGAAGCTGGTCGACCTCGGGGCCACGGTCCTCGCGTGCTCCGACCGCGGCGGCGCCCTGGTCGACCCGGACGGCGTGGACGTGGCCACCGTCAAGCGCATCAAGGAGGTCGAGCGCGGCAGCCTGCAACGGTACGTGGAGGCGCAGCCGCGCGCCCGCTACCTGCCGGGCGCGAATGTCTGGGCGCAGCCCAGCGATCTCGCCCTGCCGTGCGCGACACAGGACGAGCTCGACGTTCGCGATGCCCGTCGCCTGATGGCAAACGGCGTGCAGCTGGTGGCGGAGGGGGCGAATCTGCCGTGCTCCCCCGACGCCATCGCCGCCTTTCGCGCAGGCGGCGTGGGCTTCGGGCCGGGCAAGGCGGCCAACGCCGGCGGCGTGGCCACGTCGGGCCTCGAGATGCAGCAGAACGCGGCCCAGCAGGCGTGGACCTTCGAGGACGTCGATGCCAGGCTGCAGGCGATCATGGCGGAGATCCACCGTCGCTGTAGCGAGGCGGCCGAGCGGGTGGGCCGCCCCGGCGACCTGGCGGCAGGCGCCAACATCGCCGGCTTCGAGCGCGTGGCCCGGGCCATGTTGGACCTCGGGGTGGTCTGAGGGGCGTGCGCCCCTCGAGGGCGGCGTATCAGGACAGCGTGGCCGCCTGGATCTCCAGCAGCTCGGTGGTGATCCGCTCCTGGCGCTCGCGTCGAAGGGCCCGCTCCAGCGCGTGGACGTGGTCCTCGATGTTGCGCTCGGCGGCCTGCATCGCGGCCAGGCGGGCGCTGTTCTCGGCAGCCAGCGAGTCGGCCAGCGCGCGCTGGAGCGACGTCACCAGGCGTTGCCGTGACAGTGCCTGGAACAGGGGCTCGGCCTCGCCGCGGAAGGTGGGCAGCGTCGCGCCCGGCCAGGCGGATGCCGCCAGGGACTGCAACCAGTGCCGGTCGAGGGGCGTGAGCTGCCTGGCGCGAGGCCGCGGCACGTCGCCCTCGCCCTGGCGATGGTGCATGACGAAGACGACGCTCGCTCCGCGGCGCTCGCGCCAGCCGTCCAGCACCAGAAGCGAGCGCTCGACGACGGGCGTGATCCCGGCGGCTCCCGAGGGGGGCTCGAGCGTCTCGGCGACGGCGAACCCCTCTCGCTGGAGCGCGGACACGAGGCGTCGACCTACGACCAGCAGGAGCGGGCGCTCATCGCTTGCCAGGAGGCGGAGCTGCGCTGCGGCGAAGGCGGCCAGCCGCTCGTTGAAGGTTCCGCACAGGCCGTGGTCCGTACCCGGCAGCACGACACACAGGGGAGGGGCGGTCCGGCTTGCCGCCCGCGGCGGAACCGCCAGCAGCTCCGGGTGGTGCCGGAGCAACACGGTGAAGCCCAGCTCGAGGGTGCGATCGTAGCCCCGGAGCGCAGCAGCCGCCCGCTGGTACTGGCGGATGCGCAACGCTGCCAGCGCCTTCATGGTGCGGACCACCGTCCACACGGTTCCGGCCGTGTCGAGGCGCCGCTTCAAGCGCTCGGCCTCAGCCACGATCCGGCCTCCAGGGCGCCACGATGCGCTCCACCACGGCCCGTACGCGCTCCGTGAGCTCGCGGGGGATCTCGCCGGCTTCGGTGTGGCGCTCGAGCTCGTGCAACAGGGCCGCGTGCCGAGGGCCCGCCTCGCGCAAGGCGGCGACCGCGGTGGCCGTCCGGTGCTCCGGCACGTCGTCGAGCGCGCCGTCGGCAACCGCGATCAGGGTCAGGAGCTGAGCCTCGTAGGGTAGCGGCTCGAGCGCTCCCTGCCGCAGGGCGGCTCGCACGCGTCTTCCTCGCCGCAGCGCCAGCCGGCTCGCGTCGTCGAGGCGCGTCGCGAAGCGCGCGAAGTCCTCGAGCTCCTCGAACTGCGCGAAGTCGAGCCGGATGTTGCCCGCCACCGCCCGGAGGGCCGCCGCCTGCGCACGACCCCCCACGCGCGACACCGACAGACCGACGTCCACGGGCGGCAGGACCCCCTTGCGTGCCAGGCGTTCCGAGAGTACCACCTGCCCGTCGCTGATGGAGATCAGGTTGGTGGGGATGTAGGCCGACAGGTCCTGCCCTTCCACTTCGAGAAGCGGCAAGGCGGTGACCGAGCCTCCGCCCTCGAGGTTGCAGGCGCGCTCGAGCAGCCGGGCGTGGAGGAAGAAGATGTCTCCCGGGTAGGCCTCGCGCCCGGGGGCGCGCCGCAAGAGCAGGGCCAGCTCGCGGTAGGCGCGGGCGTGCCGCGTCAGGTCGTCCAACACCAGCAACACGTGCCTGCCGCGGCGGGCCCAGTGCTCGGCGAGCGTCATGGCCGCGAAGGGTGCCAGGTACTGCAGGCCCGGCGGGTCGTCGGCCGTCGCGGCCACCACGGCGGTGTGCGCGAGCGCATGGTGGCCGGTCAGCTGCGCCACGATCCCGGCCACGGTGGCGGCGCGCTGCCCGATGCTGCAGACGACGCACAGCACCCCGGTATCCCGCTGGTTGAGCACCGCGGTGAGCGCAAGCGAGGTCTTGCCAGTCTGGCGGTCGCCCACCAGCAGCTCGCGCTGCCCTCGACCGATCGGCAGGAGGGCGTCGATCACGCCCACGCCGGTGTGGAGGGGCTGACGCACCGGAGCACGCTCGGTGAGGGCCGGCGGTGCGCGGTCGAGCGGCATGCGGTCGGTCGGGCGGGGCGGAGGGCCGTCGTCCAGGGGGTGACCCAGGGGGTCGACCACGCGACCGAGCAGCGCGTCGCCGACCTGCGCTTCGGCACCCCGAGAGGTGCGACGCGCGGCTGTACCGGCCACGAGGTGCCGGCCGTGGGCGAGAAGCACCGCGCCGATCCTGTCCTCGAGCAGGTCGAAGGCCAGCGAGGGAACCGTGCCCAGCACCAGCATCTCGTCGGCCGCGGCGCCGGGCAGGCCGGCCACCCGGGCGATCCCGCCGATGACCTCGACGACCTCGCCACGCTCCGTCAGGACCGGGACGAAGCGATGGTCGCGAAGGCGCCGGCTAGCGTCGGCAAGGTCGCGCGCAAGCGCATCGCGAAGGCTCATTCCACCTCCTCGAGGGCGTCCCGTGGGGTGACGTCGTCCGCTTCGATCCGGTCCGGGTCCTCTTTCAGCCGAGGCGCGAGTTGACGCGCCAGGTCGTCGCTGAGGTGTCGCACGCTCCACCCCAGGCCGAGGTCGCCGGCCCGCAGCTCGAGCCCCGCGACCAGCTCCGGCTCGTGGACGATCCTGACCTCGGTCCCCCTGCCGAGCACACGGGCGATCGAGTCCAGCAGCGCCCGGCGCCCGGCCGCGTCCAGGGGACGCGCCGTCGCCAGCGTCCACGGCGGCGCACCCGAGCGCAGCGCGGCCCGCTGCGCCCCGGACAGCTCGGCGAGGCGCTCCTGGAAGCGCGCCAGCACGGCATCGTGCAGGCTGCTCCCGGCCAGGTCCTCGAGGCCTCTCGCGACGGCACCGGCGAGGAGCCTGCCGCCTTCGCGCCGCAGG
>CAZIBD010000025.1:0-39801 GCA_964536935.1 uncultured bacterium
CGAAGTACCCCACCCTGTACGAGTGGCAGGTCGCCCACCCCGGCGACAGCCCGGTCCACCAGCAGGAGTACTACCAGGCGGTGCTCAAGCTCCTGCGCCAGCGCGTCGTGACCCTCGACCCGACCATCCTCGACCGCGAGTTCGTCGATCGCCTGTCGCGCGGCGAGCCGGTACCGATGGTAGGCCGCCACGAGTTCGTCTACATGACCGAGGTGCCGCCCGGGTGCCCGGTCGCCCACCAGAAGCTGCGCGAGCTCAGGCTCCCCTCCGACGTCCTCATCGCCGGCGTCATGCACAACGAGCAGGCGTCCATCCCGGATGGCGACACCGTGATCGAGGAGGGGGACCGCCTCACCGTGGTCGCCACGCAGGACTCCATGGAGGCCTTCAAGGAGATGATCGAGGTTCGCGAGGAGCGGGCGGTGGGCCGGGCCGCGGCGGGCGACGACTGAGCGACGGCGCTCTGCCGGAAGTCCGGAACTGTCGTCACGGAGCACCGTTTGTTGACAGCTGGCCCGGCATGCACAACGTGCCCGGACTCACCTTGCGGGGCCACGATGTCTAGGGACCGCCGGCGGGGCCGCGGCGCGCCCGCAGGCCGTCACCCTCATCCTCGATGCAGCCGCCCAGCGCTTCGCAGGCGGCCGCGAAGCGCTCGACGATCCAGGCTCGAGCCTCCCCCGCGGCCGGCACGGTGCGGGCGTAGCGCAGCTCGATGGGGTGCGCGCGCACCGACCGGACCTCC
The DNA here is from genome assembly GCA_964536935.1 of uncultured bacterium. Taxonomy (GTDB): domain Bacteria; phylum Deinococcota; class Deinococci; order Deinococcales; family Trueperaceae; genus JASBRS01. The sequence continues at coordinate 746 of CAZIBD010000025.1, forward strand.
CCGGCGGCGAGCTCGAGCTCGTACAGGAGCTGCCGGTCGTTGCGGAAGCTCGGCTCCAGCGCGTAGTCGTCGATGAGGCTGCCGGTGCCGTAGAGAACGGCCGAGCGCCCGATCAGCTCCACCCCCTGCAGGTGGTGGGGACTGTGCCCCCACACCACCCGGGCACCGGCCGCCACCAGGGAGCGCGCGAGAGCTCGCGTGTCCGCGGTCACGCGTCGCACCCAGTTGGGCTGCCAGTGCAGCCCCACCACCACGTGGTCGACCTGCGACGCCAGGCGCGCCACGACCCGCAGGAGGTGGGCCTCCGACAGCCGATCGTCACGATCGAGGAAGGCGATGCCGGGGCGTTCGGGGCCGGCCGCGAAGTCGGGCTGGTGGTCGCAGGCCGCCACCATCCCCAGGCGCGTGCCGCCACGCTCGAGGATCGCCGGGGTCCAGGCCGCCGCCGCGTCGGCACCCGCCCCCACAGGAGTGAGACCGGTGGCGGCCAGCGCATCCAGCGTCTGACGCAGGCCCTCCACGCCGGCATCGAGTGCGTGGTTGTTGGCCAGCGAGACCAGATCCACCCCGACCGAGGCAAGCGCCTGGAGGGTTCCGGGCGACGCCCGGAACAGGAACGCCTTGGGCGCGCCTCGGTAGTGTGCATCCGGTCCTGCCACGGCGCACTCGAGGTTGGCGAAGGCGGCGTCGCCGCGCGCGAACAGCGGGGCCAGGGCGGCGAGCCCGCTCGCCGGCCCGACCTGTCGCAGCCGCTCGTCGACGCCGCGGCCCAACATGGCGTCCCCGGCCAGGATCAGCCTCACGCCTCATGGTAGGGGCCGAGCACGCAGCGCGCGTTGACGCGGGTCGGGCCGATTCCGTAGCCTTGGGCGTCCGGGCCGCCGGACCGCTTCACCCGCGCACTGCGAGGAGCCCATCATGGCCGTGTACGACCTTCCGCTGGAGGAGCTGGAGCGCTATCGCCCGGCCCTCACCACCCCCGACGACTTCGACGCCTTCTGGTCGGCGACGCTGGACGACGCCGAGGCCAAGGCCTGGGAGCCGCGCTTCGAGGCCCTGGACACGGGCCTCGAGACCGTCCAGGTCTTCGACACGACCTTCGCGGGCTTCGCCGGCCAACCCGTGCGCGGTTGGCTCCTGCTGCCCCGGCAGCGCCAGGAGCCCCTGCCCGGCATGGTCGAGTTCATCGGCTACGGCGGCGGCCGCGGCCTCCCGGCCGACTGGCTGTTGTGGCCGAGCGCAGGCTACGCCACGCTCGTGATGGACACCCGCGGACAGGGCAGCACCTGGCTGCAGGGCGACACCGACGACGCGGGCGCCGGAGGGCCGCACCACCCCGGCTTCATGACGGCGGGCATCCTCGACCCCGAGACGTACTACTTCCGCCGCCTGTACACCGACGCCGTGCGAGCGCTCGCCACACTCCGCGCCCACCCTGCCGTCGACGCCCGGCGGGTGGCGGCCACCGGGCGCAGTCAGGGCGGCGGCGTGACGCTGGCCCTGGCGGGGCTGGTGCCGGATCTGCCGGTGGCGCTTCCCGACGTGCCCTTCCTGTGCCACTTCGGGCGCGCCACCGAGATCACGGACGCGGCGCCCTACGTCGAGGTCGCGCGCTACTGCCGGGTCCACCGCGACAAGATCGATCGCGTCTTTCATACGCTCGCCTACGTCGACGGCATGAACTTCGCGGCGCGTGCGTCGGCACGCGCGTTGTTCTCCGCAGGGCTGATGGACCCCATCTCCCCGCCCTCGACGGTGTACGCCGCCTTCAACCACTACGCCGGCCCGAAGCACCTGCGTCTCTACCGCTTCAACGAGCACGAGGGGGGCGAGACGCAGCACGCGATGGAGCAACTGCGCTTCGTGCGCGAGGCCTTCGCCGCGGGCTGAGCCGGGCCGGCGGGCGCCAGGCCCTCCCCGTCCGGCGCTGGGCGTGCAGGACCACATGCCGTGCTCTCCGCCCCGTCGTCCGCCTTTGGCGCCCTCGCGGGACGGCACGAGGGCCGGACGCGGGCCAGGATTCGTACACTGGTGGCATGCTCGCGCAGGGGGCCGCTGGAAGGGCGACGCCGGCATGACCTTCGAACCCGTCCTCGACAAGGCCCTGCCGACGCCTGCCTACCTGCAGCTCCGCCAGTCGGTCGGGGCTCGAGGCGGCGCCACCGAACCGCACCGGATGGGAACCTGAAGCGATGAACACGGAAGACTTCGATCGCGACCACGACGACCTCGACGCCCGGCCCCTGGGCCACATCGTCGACGCCGTCATCGATAGCAGCCTCCGGGCCGCCCAGAAGATGGCCTTGAATGCGCTCTCGACGGCCGTCCCGGTGCGGGCGGGAGGCGCCTCACCCGACCAAGCCAGGACCCTCCTCATGCGCCACGGATATCGCGTCCGGGAGGCTCTGCAAGCCCATCGAGGTGAACGATGAGTCATCTCGAGCAGGAGATCGCCGAGCAGCCCGCGGTCCTGGCCCGCATCCTGGACGACCCGTCCGTGGCCGAGTTGGCGCGCGAGCTGCGCGGCCGCGACGTGCCCCTCATCGCCACGATGGCGCGCGGCTCGTCGGACAACGCCGTGACCTTCTTCGCGTACCTGGCGGGACGCACGCTGGGCCTGCCGGTCGCCAGCATCCCGCCGTCCCTGCCGACGCTCTACGGCGCGCACCTTCGCCTCGAGGGAGCGCTGGCCATCGGCGTGAGCCAGTCCGGCGAGAGTACCGACGTGGTGGCAGGCCTCGCCGCACTGCGCGAGGCGGGGGCGCTCACCCTGGCCGTCACCAACCGGGAGGGCAGCCGCCTGGCCCGCGAAGCCGACCACGCCCTGGCCCAGCACGCCGGCAAGGAGCGAGCGGTCGCCGCCACCAAGACCTTCACCAGCCAGCTCATGGTGCTGGCCCGGCTTGCGGCCGAGTGGGCCGACGACACCCCCCTCCGGGCGGCGCTGGAGGCCGTACCCGACGCCGTCGAGGCGCTGCTCCGGCAGGCCGACGCGGTGGAACGCGCCGCCCTGCGCCTCACGCACGCCGACGGCCTGTACGTGCTTGGCCGCGGCCTCGCCTTCGCCGCCGCGCTGGAAACCGCCCTCAAGCTGAAGGAGACCGCCTACATCGATGCCCAAGCCTACTCCAGCGCCGAGTTCCAGCACGGCCCCATCGCGGTGGTCGACGTCGGCGACCCCCTTCTGCTGCTCGCGACGGAGGACGCCGGGCAACGCGGCACCGAGGAGGTGGCGACGCGCCTGAGAGAGGTGGGGGCCGACCTCACGGTGGTGGCGAGCGCCCCCTCGCTGCTCCGGCACGCCGCGGCCGCCGTCGCTCTGCCGGAGGGCGTGCACGAGGTGACGACCGGCTTCGTGCTGGTGGTGGTGGGGCAGCTGCTCGCCGAGCGCCTGGCGGCCTCGCGCGGGATCGACCCGGACGCCCCGAGGCATCTGCGCAAGGTCACGCGCACCCGGTAGGTGGACACGCCGGGCGAGCACGCCCGGGACGGGCGCCGCCCATGGCGGGGTGGGGCGCGTCGCGCCCCGGCATGGCGCGATCAGCCCGTCGGCGTGAAGCGCAGCTCGAGGGCCGGGTGCTGCGGCCCCTGCCCGGGCGGAACATCCCCGTACGCGGGGATCAACAGCAGGCTGAGGTCCTTGCGGAAGGGCTCGAGCGCGAAGACCAGCACGCCGCTGCGCTGCTCGCCGGCAGCCAGCGGCCCGTTTCCGATCGGCGAGGCGCCGCTGATGGCCGCGGCATCCGACGGAGGAACGGGCGCGGTGTAGAACGACCCGGGATCCCGCGAGGCCAGCAGGAAGCGCACGTTCTGGACGGTACCCTCGAAGCTGAGCGGCAGCGTCGAGGCCCCGCGGTTGGCGACGGACACGCGCACGACGACGTAGTTGACGAGCACGTTGGGACGGGAGCGGTAGGTGAGCCGGAGGCCGGAGGGCAGCGAGTCCTGCTTCACCCAGCGCGCGCCGTCGATCCGCAGGCGGTAACCCCCGGAATCGAGTGCCGCGGGCGCCTGCCCAACCGTCATATCGGCCGGCTTCGGCACCGTGGCCCCTACGGTCCGGGGGTGATGCAGCAGCTTGGAGCCGCCCCATATGAGCACGATCGCACCTCCGAAGATCAGGAGGTTCAGCAGGAAGAGCCTGGCGGTACTGTTGGCCGGCGACCTTCGAGGAGGGGCCTCGGGGCGGAGGCCCTGGCGACGGGAACCACGGTTGTTGGAACGACGACGACAGTTCATGGCAGGCGCCGCGGACGAACGCGACGTCGTCGTGGTGACCGGCGCCTTCCGACCCGTCCGGCGGTGCCCGGACGGGGCAGACATTCGCAGCGCTCCATTCTAGCGCCCGGTCAGGGTCCAGCACCGCCCCGACCCCGTTCGGACCACCTGTCCCCCCCTCGCCGTACTACCGTACGGATAGGGAGCGGGCCTGGCGGAAGGAGCACCATCACCATGAAGCACACCGGCCACAGGATCAAGACCGCGTCGTTCGGGTCCTCCGGCATCACCGACGCCGTCGTCGTGCACTGGAACCTGACCACGGCCGAGCTGTATACGGCGGCGCTGCAACGCGGCGAGGCGGAGCTCGCGCACCTGGGCCCGCTGGTGGTCGACACGGGGCGCTACACCGGACGCTCGCCCAAGGACAAGTACATCGTTCGCGACGCCACCACGGAGAACACGGTGGACTGGGGCAGCGTCAACCAGCCCATGGCGCCGGAGCAGTTCGAGGCGCTGCGCCGGGCCGCGCTGGATATCACGCAGGGGCTCGAGCTGTTCGTCGCCGACGTGTTCGTGGGCTCGCAGCCCGCGTTCCGCGTGCCCGTCCGCGTGATCACCGAGTACGCCTGGCACAGTCTCTTCATCCGCAACCTGTTCGTGCGGCCCACGGTGCGCGCGCACGAGACCTTCGAGCCCGTCTACACCATCCTCGACCTTCCGAGCCTGCGCGCCGATCCGGACACGATGGGTACCCGCGGCGAGACGGTCATCGCGCTGAACCTGACCGAGAAGCTGGTCATCATCGGTTCCACCGAGTACGCCGGAGAGATGAAGAAGGCGGCGTTCTCGATGATGAACTTCGAGCTGCCCGCGCGCGACGTCCTGCCGATGCACTGCTCGGCCAACGTGGGCCCCGACAACGAGGTGGCCCTGTTCTTCGGGTTGTCGGGCACCGGCAAGACCACCCTCTCGTCGACCAGGGAGCGCACGCTCATCGGCGACGACGAGCATGGCTGGTCGGACCAGGGGGTCTTCAACTTCGAGGGCGGTTGCTACGCCAAGATCGAGCACCTGTCCTCGGAGGCCGAGCCGGAGATCTACCAGACCACGCGGCGTTTCGGGACCATCCTGGAGAACGTCGTGGTGGACCGGGAGACCCGCCGGGTCAACCTGGACGACACCAGCAAGACCGAGAACACGCGGGCCGCCTACCCCATCACCCACATCCCCAGCGCCAGCCGCGTCGGCTTCGCGGGCCAGCCTACCCACGTCGTGTTCCTCACGGCCGATGCCTTCGGCGTCCTGCCCCCCATCGCCCGGCTCACCCCCGAGCAGGCGACCTACTACTTCCTGTCCGGCTACACGGCCAAGCTGGCGGGCACGGAGCGAGGCGTGAGCGAGCCGCAGGCGACCTTCTCGATCTGCTTCGGGGGCCCGTTCATGCCCCGACCCGCGGTCACCTACGCCGAGCTGCTCGCCTCCAAGGTGCGCGCTGCCGGCGCCTCCGTGTGGCTGGTCAACACCGGCTGGACCGGCGGCGCCTATGGTGAGGGCCGTCGCATGCCGATCAGCTACACGCGCTCGATGGTCGAGGCGGCCGTGAGCTCCCGGCTCGACCACGCGGAGTTCGTGGTGGAGGAAGCATTCGGCCTGGCCGTGCCCAGCGAGGTCCCTGGCGTCAAGAGCGACGTGCTCATGCCTCGCGGCACCTGGTCGGATCCGGCGGCGTACGACGCTCAGGCGCGCAAGGTCGCGGGCATGTTCCGAGACAACTTCCGGCGCTTCGAGGACGAGGTGCCACCGGAGGTCGTGGCGGCGGGTCCGCGGGCCTGACCGGCCTGAAGCGGGAGCAGCGCGAAGCTGGGGCCGGGAGAAGCGCGGACCGCGAGATCCTGGACCCGCAGCTCCGCGTTCGCCGTCCGGCACGCGGGACCGCGACGGCTTCGAGACGGCAAATCCGAGCGATGGCTCCGCGTTTCTCTGTTAGCATAGGACGAGCTCGGGTTGCCGCTGGAGCCTGGCCATGGACGTCATCCGGACCCTGCTGAGGCGGGAAGAGAGCTACGCCATCCACGCCCTGATCTACGCGGCCGAGAACCCCGGGGCCAGTGCCTCGAGGATGGCCGCCGATCTCCAGATGCCACCCGCGTTCCTCGCCAAGGTGTTGCGCAAGCTCTCGGCCGCCCGCTTCCTCGAGAGTCGGCCGGGCCGCAACGGCGGCGTCACGCTGCGCGTCGACGTCGAGCGGCTGTCGCTGCTCGACGTGATCGAAGCGATGTCGGGGTCGCTCGTGGTCGACACCTGCCAGACGCAGGCCCGCTGCGCCACCCAGCAGCGCAAGGGCTATTGTCGGCTGAACGCGGCCTGGTTGAGCACCAGCCTCGCGATTCGCGAGACCTTCGACCAGGTGCGGCTCGCCCAGCTCATCGAGAACCGCCGGCCGGGCTGACCGGTCTCACACCAGCAGGCGGCGGAGCTCCTCCATCGCGTTTTCCATGGCTTCCTCGCCCCGTGCGATGGCGTCGGCCGTCGCCGAGGCATCGAACAGAGGGACCGGGCCGCCCAGGTCGGGCTCGAGCCTGAGAAGCGGCACCGGCGCCGCGAGGTCGTGGTAGGCCGACGCGAGGCGCAGCAGGTTGTTCACTGCCGTCACGTGGACGCCGAGCACCGCCCCGAGCGCCGAGCCCGCCCGCCGCGGCACGGCGCTGGCGAAGCCCAGTGCCACCACCGCCTCGGCGCCACGACCCACCGCCGCCAGCACCGGCAGTGGCTCGGACAGGGCCCCGTCCACGAGCTGTCGCCCCTCCCACGGCACGGGCGGGAACAGCAGCGGAACCGAGAGGCTGGCGCGCACCGCGTCGGCCACCGGGCCGCCGGTGAGAGCGACCCGCTCGCCGCTGTCCAGGTCGGTCGCGACGATCACCAGCGGCACCCGTGCGTCCTCGAAGCTCGCCTCGCCGAAGGCGCGCCTGACGCGCTCCTCGAGCGCCGCGCCCTGGCTGAGGGAGAAGCCCGCGTCGCCGCCGATGCTGGGGACGGCCAGCCGCAGCGCCGCGCGGCGGCGGGCACCGCGCGCCACGGCGGGGACCCACAGCCTGCGCAGCACCGTCTCGGTCGTCTCTGCGTCCCATCCCAGCGCCAGGGCGGCGGCCACGGCCGCGCCGGCCGAGCTCCCCACCAGGCCCGCCACCACGATGCCGGCGCGCTGCAGCGCGCGGTGAGCGCCGATCGCAGCGGCGCTGGCTGCGCCGCCCGCACCGACGACCAGGGTGACGGCCCGGCTGCCCGGCTCGTGCGATCCGTCGGAGGGGGAGGGCGGCAGATCCTGCCGGCTCATGTCGGGCCCAGCGTAGCATTCGAGCCGTCTCAGACGGGCGCTTCGGGCCTTCCCGGGTGACAGGTGCGCCGCCCTCCCGGCGTCAGCGACCTCGCGGAGCTGCCAGGCCGAAGTAGCCGGCCGCTTCGCCCGAAGGGTCGCGCAGCAGGCCGATCGAGAGCTCCACGGGGACGACCGCGCCGCGCCGCGCCACCAGCGACCACGAGGCCCGCCGAGCGATGCGGTCGCCGCGCAGGACACGCCCGAACAGCTCCGTGAGCGCGCCCTCCCCTCCCGCCGTCAGCTCGGCGAGGGCTACGCCCTGCAAGCTGCCCTCATCGATGCCCACGATCCGGGCCAACTCCGCCGAGCCGCGCGTCAGCCGGCCCCGCAGGTCCGTCTCGAAGTAGGCGATAGGCAAGGCGTCCAGGAGCGCTTCACGAGCCGCCAGCGCACCCTGCAACTGCCCGCGTGTCCGCTCTGCCGCCGCGGTACGGCAGCGCGCGATCTCATGCAGCCGCGCCCGGTCCAGCGCCTGGCCCGTCCGTGCGACGATGCGCCTCAGGGCGCGCAGCCGCGGCTCCCGGTCCGCTCCCTCGAGGCGATCATCGGCCACCAGCACCCCCACGACCTCGTTCAGCCCACGTATCGGGACCACCACCGGCCACGACGGCAGCATGAGCGGGGCGGTCACCGCGGGCCCCTCAGGCCGCAACCGTGCCGGCAACGGGCCGCCTCCCTGCAGCACGATCTCGTGGCCGCCTCGGAAGGCCTCCTCCAACAGCGGCGCAGACCCGTCCAGCGGCACCCTCCGGCTCGACTCCGCCCCCTGCGGCAAGCCGAGCCAGGCACGTGCCTCCAACGCGCGCCCGTCCTCCGTTGCCAGCCACACCACGGCCCGGTCGAAGCGGGCGGCCTCCCGGGCGGCCGTCAGCGCGAGGTCGAGCACCGCCGTGTCGGGTGCGGCGCCAGCGATCGCGACATCGAGGCGGTCGAGCCATGTCAGCTCGCTGTCGGACTGCGACGAACGCTCGGCCGTGCGCGCGTCGCGCACCGCGAGCGCTCCGAACTCGGCGAAGCGTCGGAGGGCGTCGACCTCGTCGACCTCGAAGGGGCGCAGGTCGCCGCGCGGCCTCGCCACCGTCAACACACCGAGGGTATACCCACCGAGCCGCATCGGCACGGCCACCGCCGCCCCCGCCCACGGCTCGCCGGTCGCCCGGTCGTCCTCGTCACCGAGGGATCCCTGCACCGACGCCCCGTGGGTAGAGGCCCAGGCGCGCCCCGCCAGACCTTCCTCGCGGCGGAGCGGTGGCTCGTCGAACGCCTCGAAGCCACCCACGGCGGTCCTGCGCCTCAAGACGTCGGCGACCGGGTCGGCCAGGTAGAGCGCCCCGTGGGGCGTCTCGAGCGCGGCCGCCGCCCGCGTCAGGACGATGTCGAGCAGCAGACCCAGCGGCTCGCCGCGGCCGACCGCTCGCAGGGCCTCCTGCAGCGCCTCCAGCAGCGACTCATGACGGCGCGCCTGTCCCTCGACCACGTCGGCGGCGACTTCCGCGCGACGCGCCCTCCCGACGTCCAGCAGCGTCACGAGCGTTCCGGCGTGGCGGCCATGGCCTTCGGTCAGCGGGGTCAGCCGGGCTTCCAACGGACGAGGGCCCTTCGGAGGCGGCAGCTCGATGTCGAGCAGGGCGCTTCGACGCTGCGTCAGCGACGCCAGCACCGCCGGCACGTCGGCGAAGATCTCCTCCGCCCGCACGCCTACCAGGCCGCCGCCCCTCCGGAACAGCTGGGAGGCCGCCGCGTTGGCGTAGCGCACCCGCCAACCGCCGTCGACCAGCAGCACGGGCTGCTCCAGGTGGTCGACGAGCTCGCTTCCGCGGGAGCCGGGGCCGACGGTCCCCCCGCCGGCGCTCTCGAGCCGGTAGCGGGCCGCTCCGAACGCCCCGTGCGCCACCGCCCACGCAGCCGGAGCCGCGAGCAACGCGCCCGCAGGCACCAGCGCCAGTCCGGGCGGAAGCGCACCCGGCGCGAACGCCCCGAGCAGCTCCACCGCCGCCTCCGCCGCGACCGGCAGCGCCACCCCTCCCAGGATCCAGGCGAACGCCGTGCGTCCGAGCGCCGGGGACCGCTCCAAGGCCAGAACCAACACCGCCACGGCGGCGGCGGCCAGCGCGGAGGCGAGCATGTTCGCGAGCGTTCCGTACACCGTGGGCACGCCGATCGTCACCACCGTGCCGGCGGCCGGAACGGCGACCACGGCTCGCCACAGCGACAAGCCCCCGATCGGGCCGAAGGCGAGCGCGACCACCGCCAGCGAAGGCACCGCCAGCAGCCATACGAGGCCGGGGATGAGTCGCGGCACGGTGCGCGTGGAGTGAAGCGCGAACGCCAGCAGGGCCAGCGTGAGCAGGGCAGCGGCCGCGTGGACCAGCCGGAGCGCCAGCTTCCCATCGGCACCACCGCCCGACGTTGCCCACAGTGCCAGCGTCAGCGCCCAGCCCCAGCCCGCCAACGCCAGGAGCGACAGCGCCCGCCCGCCCCGCAGCTCGCCCGCCCGCACCCGCCCCGCAGCCGCCAAGGCCAGAAGCGCGAAGGCGCTGACCAGCAGGACGACGGCGTAGGGGTTGCGGACCAGGCTCATGCGCGTCTTCTCCCGTGCGGCGAAGCGTCCGTCCCGGAGCGTGTGCCGGGACGGTCTCGGCGAGGCGTCCCCCGCATTCTACGGACCGGGAGCGTGTCGAGCAGCGGCCGTTGCGCGCAACCGCCCCGGCGGGAGCCCCGGAAACGCTCAACAATTTCACCAAACGCTGGTCTACGGTTCATCTGGGATTTGGTAAACCACTCGGGTGACGGCGAAAACTCCCGCGCAGCGACCTGCGGCCGCGGTCCCCCCCGAGGCCTTCCTACGTCGCAGCGTCGCGGCGTCTTCGCCGACACCACCCTCACGCGCATCGACGACCGCGAAGTCGGGAGGTCCAACTTGGTCGACGTACAGAACGTGACGAAATCGTACGGCGCGGTGCAAGCCCTGTCCGATGTCAGCTTCCAGATCGAGGCGGGCACCATCGTGGGGCTGCTAGGGCCGAACGGTGCCGGCAAGTCGACGTTGATGAAGATCATGACCGGCTACCTGCAACCGGACGCCGGCTCGGTCAGCATCGAGGACTTCGACGTGCTCACCCGGCGCAAGGAGGCTCAGCAACGGATCGGGTACCTGCCCGAGACGGCTCCGCTCTACCCGGAGCTCACCGTGCAGGAGTACCTCCTCATGATGGCCGATGTTCGCCGCATCCCACGCCAGGATCAGCCGAAGGCGCTGAAGGAGGCCATCCTCGCGACCGGTCTCGGGCCGATGCTGACGCGTCCCATCCAGCAGCTCTCGAAGGGCTACCGGCAGCGGGTGGGCATCGCTCAGGCGATCCTGCACCGCCCCAGGCTGCTCATCCTCGACGAGCCGACGGTCGGGCTCGACCCTACCCAGCTCGCCGAGATCCGGCAGCTCGTGCGAACGCTGGCGAAGACCAGCACGGTGCTGTTCTCGAGCCACATCCTGCCCGAAGTCGAAGCGCTGTGCGACCGCGCCGTGATGATCATGGGCGGGCAGATCCGGGCCGATGCGACGCTCTCGGACCTGGCCAAGAGCGGCTCGGCGCGACTCGTGCTGGAAGGCACCGCCGCCGACCCCGCCGTGCACGCGGCCCTTCGAGAGCTGCCGGGCGCGACGGACGTACGAGGCGAGGCCCTCCGCAATGGACGTGTGGCGTACGTCGTCCACGCCGAGGACGAGCGCGACCTGTGCCCCGCCATCTTCGAGCTCGCCAAGCAGCGGGACTGGCCGCTGCGCGAGCTCCGAAGCGAGACCCGCACGCTGGAGACGGTGTTCAACGAGCTGGCCCGCGCGAGCGCGCCCGCCCCGTCGCCCGCCTAGGGAGGTAGAGACTTGCGACAGATCGTCGCCATTGCCAAGAAGGAGCTCTCTAGCGCCTTCGGATCGCCGTTGGCGCTCATCTTCATGGGCACCTTCCTGCTGGTCACCTTCTTCGTGTTCTTCTGGGTGGCCACCTTCTTCGCGCGCGGCATCGCCGACGTGCGACCCCTCTTCGCCTGGATGCCGCTGCTTCTCGTGTTCCTGGTGGCGGCCCTCACCATGCGGCAGTGGAGCGAGGAGCAACGCTCGGGCACCCTCGAGATGCTCCTCACCCTCCCCGTCGACGCCTGGCGCCTCGTGCTGGGCAAGTTCCTGGCCGTGATGGCGCTCGTGACGGTGGCGCTGGCCGTCACCGTGAGCCTGCCCATCACCGTGTCGCTGCTCGGCAACCTCGACTGGGGCCCCGTCATCGGCGGCTACGTCGCCGCCCTCCTGATGGCGGCCGCGTACACCGCCATCGGCCTGTTCGTGTCCTCACGCAGCGACAACCAGATCGTGTCGCTGATCCTGACGTTGCTGATCGGTGGGGTGCTCTACCTGATCGGCACCAACGCCGTGCTGGACTTCGTGCCCAACGGCGTCGCCGCCGTGTTCCGTGAGCTCTCCACCACCACGCACTTCCAGTCGATCGAGCGGGGCGTGCTCGACCTGCGCGACCTCGTGTTCTACCTGTCGCTGGCCGGGCTGTTCCTCACGCTCAACGTGCTCTCGCTCGACAGCAAGCGCTGGAGCCGTACCCAGCTCACCCGCCCCTACCGCAGCGCACGACTGCTCGGCGCGGGGCTCATCGCGCTCAACCTGGTGCTCCTGAACGGCTGGCTGCTGCCGCTCTCGGGGCTGCGCCTGGACATGACGCAGAGCCACCGTTACAGCCTCTCGTCCACCACGCGTGATCTCCTCGGCTCGCTGCAGCAGCCCCTGTTGATCCGCGCCTATCTGAGCAAGAACACGCACCCCTTGCTCAAGCCGCTGATCCCGCAGATCGCCGACATGCTGCACGAGTACCAGGTCGCGTCGCACGGTCGGGTCCGGGCCCAGGTCATCGACCCGGCCCATCACCCGAAGATGGCGCAGACGGCGAACCAGGACTACGGGATCCAGCCGCACCCGTTCCAGGTGGCGAGCCGCTACCAGGCATCGGTGGTCAACGCCTACTTCGCCATCCTGGTGCGCTACGGCGACCAGACGCAGGTGCTCCACCTGAACGACCTCATCAACGTCACGCCCAACCCCGGCGGCGGCGCCCCCAACGTCGAGCTCAACAACCTCGAGTACAACCTGACCCGCGCCATCAAGAAGGACGTAGCCGGCTTCAGCAGCCTCGACAGCGTGATGGCCTCGCTCAAGCAGCCCGCCAAGCTCACCCTCCTGGTCACGCCCAAGTCGCTGCCGACGGCCCTGCACGACGCCCCCGGCATCGTCAAGAAGGTGGCCTCCACCCTCGAACAGGGCGCCAAGGGCAAGTTCAGCTTCCAGCAGGTCGACCCGCGGTCCGGTAACTCCCCCTTCACACCGCAGCAGCTCCAGCAGCAGTACGGCATCCAGCCCATCCCGGCGGGCCTGCTGTCCTCGAGCACCTACTACCTGCAGATGCTGCTGACGGTGAACGGCAAGAGCCAGGTCGTGGTGCCGTCCGGCAGCTTCAGTCAGAAGTCCGTGAAGGATGCGGTCACCGCCGCGCTCGAGCGCTCCACGTCCGGCTTCCTCAAGGTGGTCGGCCTGTGGACGCCGCCGCCCTCGGGCGGCCGCAACGCCTTCGGACAGCAGCAACAACAGCTCTACCGCACGCAGCTCATCCAGCAGCAGCTCCAGAAGGACTACAAGGTCCAGAACGTCTCGCTCTCGAGCGGCACCGTGCCCAACAACGTCGACACCCTGCTGGTGTTGTCGCCGCAGGGGATGACCGACAAGCAGCGCTTCGCCATCGACCAGTTCCTGATGCGCGGCGGCTCCGTCATCGTGGTTGGCGGCCACTACGCCCTCACGCAACAGCCGTACTCCGGGAACCTCGCGCTCAGGAAGGTGAACAACGGGCTCGGCGCCATGCTCAAGAGCTACGGCGTCACGGTGGGCGACTCGGTGGTGCTCGACAGCCAGAACGCGCAGTTCCCCGTGGTGGTATCGAGCAGCGTCGGCGGGGCGCCGGTGCAGGAGGTGCGGGCCGTCGACTATCCCTTCTTCGTCGACGTGCAACCGAACGCCATGGACCACGCCTCCCCCGTCACCTCCAACCTGCAGTCCGTGACCGTTCCATGGGCGTCGCCGCTCACCGTGGCGAAGGGTTCCAGCAAGGCGCGCACGGTCGACGTCCTGCTGAAGTCGAGCCCAGATTCCTGGACGTCGTCGAGCACGAACATCATCCCCGACTTCAAGACCTACCCCAAGCACGGCTTCCCGGTCGGGAAGAAGCTGCAGAGCTACCCGCTGGCCGTCGCCATCCGCGGGTCCTTCACGAGCTTCTTCAAGAACAAGAAGGATCCGCTGCAGACCGGTAGCGGGAACAGCTCCAGCAAGAAAGGCTCGAGCACCAGCAGCCCTTCGGGCCAGGTCGGCGTGATCACCTCCTCGCCCGACAACGCCCGCCTGGTCGTGATCGGCAGCGGCGAGATCGCCAACGACACGGTGCTCAACCTGGCCTCGCGCCTGAGCCAGAGCCTGTCGGCCGAGGACCTCCAGTTCCTGCAGAACGCCGTCGACTGGTCGACCGAGGACGCCAGTCTGCTCAGCATCCGCGCGAGCAGCGCCACGACGCGCGTGCTCAAGCACCTCTCGCAGGCGCAGGAGACCGACTGGGAGATCGGCAACTACGTGTTCGCCCTCCTGGCCCTGGTGCTGATCGCGGGCATCTGGCAGTGGCGCAAGCGCAACCGCGAGTCGATCCTCGGCTCCACCCCGTCGTCCCACTCCGAGCGCGCGATGGGAGGGCAGTCGTGAGCGCCGCCGAACGCCGACTCCGCACGCCGGCCCGCACGGGGCGCGGCAACCTGTGGCTGGCCGTCGTCGCTGTGGTGCAGGCCGGCCTGCTGGTCCTGGTGCTGCTCACGGTGGCGCGGCCGCCCGTGACGCACACTGGACCGCTGCTCGGCAAGAACGTCACCACCTCCGACATCACCGCCTTCACGGTGACCGGCTCGAAAGGCAACAGCATCACGCTCAAGCGCAACGGCGTCAACTGGGTCCTGCCCGACCAGGGCGGCTACCCGGCCGAGAACTCGCGGGTGAAGAGCTTCCTCCAGGAGCTCACCGCGCTGCAGCGCACCGGCCTGGTCGCCACGACCAAGGACGCCTACAAACGGCTCAAGGTAGCGACCGACACCTATGCCCGCAAGATCGACCTCACGCTCAAGGGCGGCACCAAGGAGACGCTGTACATCGGCTCCGAGCCGAGCTACGGCAGCACCCACGTCCGCCTCGCGAGCGGCAAGGGCGTCTACGTGACGCACTCGCTGCACGCCAGCGATGCTCGCACCGACGCGTCGGGCTACGTCAATACCACGGTGCTCAAGCTCGACCCGGCGAACCTCACGCGCATCGAGATCAAGAACGCCAACGGTGACTTCGTCTTCACCAAGGCGGCCGGAGGCTGGTCGTGGCAGGGCCTGCCGAGCGGGAAGAAGCTCGACAGCCAGACCGTGACGAACATGGCCGACGCGCTCGCCAGCCTGCAGCTCAACGAGCCGCTGGGCAAGAAAGTGCAAGCCTCCTACGGCTTCGCCAAGCCGCTGGCGGTGGTGACGCTCACGACCGTCAAGCACGTGAAGGCGTCGAGCGGCACGAGCGGGTCGAACGCCGCGAGCACGAGCACCACGAGCTCCAAGGCATCGGGTTCCAGCTCGACCGGGTCCAGCTCCTCGGGCCCGAGCACCGCCACCTCCGGCACCGCGACGTCGAGTGGAACCACCACCGGCGGCGCGACCGCGACCAAGCCGGCGACCCAGGCCGCGAGCACGACCGCAGCCGCCTCCACCAAGACCGGCAGCCCCAAGACC
The DNA here is from genome assembly GCA_964536935.1 of uncultured bacterium. GTDB lineage: Bacteria > Deinococcota > Deinococci > Deinococcales > Trueperaceae > JASBRS01. Next base: position 16,203 of record CAZIBD010000025.1, read on the forward strand.
GGCTCCACAAAGACCACCACCAAGACCAAGACGGTCACCACCCAGACCACCATCACGGTGGGCGCCAAGGACAAGGCCGGCTTCTACCCGATCCGCCTGTCCAACTCGCCGTATATCGTCCGCGTGACGAGCGCGGCGCTCGGAGGCGCGATCGGCAAGAAGGCGAGCGACTTCATCGCCGCGCCGCCCAAGAGCAGTTCGAGCGGTACGGGAGCGTCCGGCGGGACCTCGGGGCTCCGCCCGATCCTCCCGGGAACGGGGGGAACGAGCAAGCCCTAGCCGCAGGGCACGGCAGGCCATCCTGTCGTTCGAACCTGTCGTTCGAACCTGGCACCAGGACGGGCGCCAAGACGGGCGTCGCCTCACGGCGGCGCCCGTCCTCCGTGAACCGGTGGGGCCGGGTCGCGGGCTCGAGCCGGTCGCCCTCCGGGGTCCGACAGGCCCCCGATCCCGCCGCCCCGGCGCCACCGGCAACCGACAGCGCCCCCGCCGCGGTCGTACAATGCCTGCGCCCTGACTACCGCCGCCTTCGCAGCGCGGCCCGTCTCCCGAGGAGGTCCCCGTGGCGTACCAACCCGCCCCAGACCGCTACCAGCACATGCAGTACCGCACGACCGGCCACAGCGGGCTGCGCCTCCCGGCCGTCTCACTGGGGCTGTGGCACAACTTCGGCGAGGACTGGCCGCTCGAGACGCAGCGCGCCATCCTTCGCCGCGCCTTCGACCTGGGCATCACCCACTTCGACCTGGCCAACAACTACGGCCCGCCGCCCGGCAGTGCGGAAACGCACTTCGGCCGGTTCCTGGCCGAAGATTTCGGCCCCTACCGCGACGAGCTGGTCATCTCGACCAAGGCCGGCTACTTGATGTGGCCCGGCCCCTACGGCGAGTGGGGTTCGCGCAAGTACCTGCTCGGCAGCCTCGACCAGAGCCTGAAACGCATGGGGCTCGACTACGTCGACATCTTCTACTCGCACCGCTTCGACCCGAACACGCCGCTCGAGGAGACGATGGGCGCCCTGGCCTCGGCCGTCCAGCAGGGCAAGGCGCTCTACGTCGGCATCTCGTCGTACTCGGCCACCAAGACGCGCGAGGCCGTGGGTATCCTGCGCGCCATGGACGTGCCGTGCCTCATCCATCAGCCCTCCTATTCGATGCTCAACCGCTGGATCGAGCCCGAGTTGCTCCCCGCGCTGGAGGACGAGGGGGTGGGTTGCATCGCGTTCTCGCCGCTCGCCCAGGGGCTTCTGACGGACAAGTACCTCGGCGAGGTCCCCGACAGCGCCCGTGTGCGGCGCGCCGACAGCTTCCGGGAGGACTTCCTGCGGGACGAGAACTTGCGCAAGGTGCAGGCCCTCAACGCTATCGCACAGCGGCGCGGGCAGTCGCTGGCGCAGATGGCCCTGGCCTGGGTGTTGCGCGACCCACGCGTCACGTCGGTGCTGATCGGCGCCAGCAGCGTGCGGCAGCTCGAGGAGAACGTCGCCGCCCTCGACCGGCTCGCGTTCACCGACGCCGAGCTCGACGAGATCGACCGCTACGCCACCGATGCGGGCATCAACATCTGGGCGCAGTCGAGCGAGGCGGGCTAGCGGCGCAGCCGAAACGGTCTGGCCGCGATACGGCGATCGCGACGTGGCCGGCGCGACCTCACGCCTCCGGACATGCCGGCCCGAACAAGCACACCCCGTGGCCCCTGCACGGGTGCCCGCCGGCCGTTCGGCCGGCGGGCACCCACCTACAGCTCGGGAGCGCCGCCTACTTCTCCGAGGAGAGCGCGAATCCCCGCATGAACTGCTCCTGCAGCAGCATGAATACGATCAACGGCGGGACCAACGCCAGGACGGCGGCCGCCATCACCAACCCCCACTGCACCGCTTGACCGGTGCTGATGATCAGGTTGAGCCCGACCTGCACGACCTGGTGGTCCGTGCGTCGAATGATCACCAGCGGCCACAGGTACTGGTTCCAGACGTACACGAACTGGATGACCGCCAGCGCGCCGATGGTGTTGGTGCTCATCGGCACCAGGATGCTCATGAGAAAACGGATAGGGCCGGCCCCGTCGATCTTGGCGGCATCGGCGAGGCTGAACGGGATCGACATGAAGTGCTGGTGGAACAAAAACACGCCGGTCGCCGACGCCATGAACGGCACGATGACGGCCCAGTAGGAATTCGACCAGCTGAAGCCGTACGGTGTCGGTGCCAAGGGGTGGCTGATCCACGAAAACAGCGCGGCCCAGGTAGGCGGCGGCTGCTTCGACACCAGGTCGAACAGCCCCACGATCAACACCTGGGTCGGCATCATCAGCGTCAGCAAGATGAATCCGAACACGATGGGCTTGAAGGGTATGCGGAAGTACACCAGCCCCATGCCGGCCATCAACGAGAACACCGTCTTGCCTACCGTCACCGCGACGGCGATGATGAAGGAGTTGCGCATGTAGATGCCGAGCTGCGCCCCCGTCCAGGCTGCGACGATGTTGTGCCAGAACTCGGCGCCCGGGATAATGCTGGGCGAGATGATCTGTTCCGGGCTTTGACTCGTCTTGATGATCGCGAAGAGGATCGGGCCGGTCACGATCAAGCAGGCCACGATCAAGGCGACGTGAACCAGCCAGCGGGTGCGCGGCCGCCGGGTGGGCCGCGGCGCGGCGCGGCGCGGCGCTGTCGGAGCCGCCATCTCAGCCGCCTCCGTAGTGGACGTTGCGGTTGCCGTAGCGGAACTGCAGCACCGTGATCACGCCGACGATGAAGAGCAGCACTACGCCCTGCGCTCCCGCGAAGCCGAGGCTGCCGGAGCCGCCAAAGCCGTCCTGGTAGAGGCGGTAGATCATGGTAGTGGTCAGCCCGGCATTGTCGAGGTGCAGCGCCGCAGGTCCTACCGGGCCCCCCTTGGTGAGGATGTCGATGAGGCCGAAGACCTCGAAGAACGCGTAGGCGAGGTTCGTGAACACCAGGAAGAAGGTCATCGGCGACAGAAGCGGAAGCGTCACGCTACGGAATCGCTGCCAGGCGTTGGCGCCGTCGATGGCGGCGGCCTCGGTCAGCTCACCTGGGATGTTCTGTAGAGCGGCAAGATAGAAGACCAGATTGTAGCCGAGCTCCTTCCAGATCGCCGCGCCGACCACAAGCCCGAACGCCAGCAGCGGATTATCGAGCCAGCGGGGCGCGATGCCGAAAAGGCTGGACAGCACGTGGTTGACCTCGCCGACCTCGGGGTTGAACAGGAAGGAGAAGATGGTGCCCGCGATGGCCGGGGAAAGCGCGAACGGCCAGATCAGCAGCAGCCGGTAGACGCGCGCCCCGGTCACCTTCTGGTTGGCGAGCATCGCCACCGCCAGGCTGATCGCGATCCCGAAGAACACCACGGCGGCGCTGAACACCAGGCTCTGCAGCACAACCTGGCGGTACATCGGCGCAAGAACCCCGGTGAACAGCTCTCGGAAGTTGTCCAGCCCGATGAAGCGCCTCGTGCCGAGGATGAGATTGCTGCGATACAGGCTGAGCACGAAGGACTGGATGGCGGGGTAGTAAAGGAAAACCACCAGGATGACGAGCGTGGGCAGCAACAGCAGCCAGGCCGTCGTCCTGCTCTTGAATACGGGGGTGCCCTCTGGCATCATTCGCTCCCACGACGCGGGCGTGGCGCCTCAGGGCCGCCACGCCGACGCCGTTTCGTGGGTGGTGCTGGACGGGCCGGCGGCGGGTAACCCCGCCCCCGGCCCGATCTCACCAACTGGAAGTTGCTGGTGTTCTGCTGCAACTTCTGGTCGGCGAGCTTCTGCGCCTGTTGCATGGCCGAGTCCACCGAGGCACCGTTCAGGACCTTCTGGATGGCCTCTTCAATGATCGTGCGCACATCGGGGAACGGCCCCATCAGGGCGCCGGCGGTGGCCGACGAGGACTTGGTGGAGAGGAGCTGGTTGAACGCGACCGCGTAGTTCGGGTTCTCGCGGAACCAGCCGGCCTGGTCGAGCTTGTTGATCGAGCTGATGCGGACCGGGAAGTAGCCGGTGAGCTTGTGCCAGCTGATCATGTTGTCGGTGTTGGTCATGTACAGCAGGAAGTTGCGGGCGGCCTCCTGCACGTCTTGCGGCACGCCCTTCATGATCCAGATGGAGGCCCCGCCGATGACCACACCTTCGCGCGTGCTGTTGTCCGGGATCGGCAGCACGGCCGTCGTGGCTCCCCAGCCCCCGTCCTTGCCGGCCTTGGTGATCGTCTCGACTTCAGAAGTCGAGTCGATGTGGAACAGCGCCTTGCCCTCGAGGAAGATGGCCTCGCTGCCGTTCCAGTTCTCGAGCTTGCCGGTGTAGGTGTAGTAGCCCTTGTCGTTGAGCTCCTTGATCCAGTTGACGATGTTCAGCGCCGGCTGGCTGGTGAGCAGCACCTGGGTGGCGCGGCCGCCGCGGCCGTTGTCGTTGTTGACCAGCGGTGCGTTCTGCTCGGCCATCCACTGCTCGAAGAACCAGCTGTGGAGCGGGAAGGTCATGCAGGCGTCGGTGGTGTCGCCGGCGGCGCGGAGAGCGGCGCAGTCCTTGATGACCTCACCGAAGGTCTTGGGCGCGTTTGCCGGGTTGAGGCCGGCCTTCTGCATCAGCGCGTTGTTGACGTACATGACGGCGTTCGAAGAGTTGAACGGGATCGAGTTGACCGTCCCGCCGATGGTGTAGTACTGCAGCACTGGCTTGATGTAGTCGCTGGTGTCGAAGGCACCGGGGATGCTGCCCACGGGCACGAACAGGCCGGAGTCCTTGGCCTGCTGGCTGCCGACCTCGAAGATCTGCACCATCGCGGGTGGGTTGCCCTGACGCGCAGCCAGGATGGCCGCGTTCAGCGTGTCGCGGTAGCTCCCCTTGGCAGAGATGACCACCTGGTAGTTCGGGTTCTGCTTGTTCCACTCCGCGGCACGTGCCTGCATCCAGGCCGTGCGCTGGGTGTTCATCGCCTCGAAGAAGTCGATCTTCGTCTGGGCGAAGGCCGCCCCCGCAAGCAGGGCGAGCAACGTGAACAGTATGGTCAAACGCTTCATGAAAGCCCCTTTCCCTTGACCTGTAGCCGGCGCTCACCCTAGCACCCGTCCGTCATGACTTCGTCGGACGATTGCCCGGCCGGGACCGGCCCCGCTTCCCTCGGAACGCCTCGGTACCTATAGCGATCCAGGACGACCAGGTACCTGTGTGCCGCCGAGCCTTCCCCCCAGGCTCCCCGGAGGTCCGTAGGACCCCCTGTCGACACCCTGTGCTGATCGCATGTCCAGGAATCGAGTTTACCGCCGTCCGAACAGGAGCGTCCAGGGGACAAAGCGCCCCACGGAGGACAAACCTCGACGGGAGCCCACCCGGACCCTCGCGCGGGGCCGGCATCGCGCCGGCCGCGGCCTGATGTTCACCGTGTCGCCACGCCCCCGTGGTTTCCCCCGTACCATCGCATCGTGAGCGCCACGGGCACGGAGGCCGAAGGGAGCCGCGACCGCCTGCAGGGCCTGGTCGCAGTCGTGACGGGCGGAAGCGGCGGCCTCGGTTCGCTGCTCTGCGACACGCTGGCCGGCGCGGGCGCCCGTGTGGCCGTTGCCGGCCGCCGCCTGGACGCGGCCGAACCCGTCGCCGCCCGGATCCGCGAGCGCGGCGGCGATGCCCGGGCGGTCTCCTGCGACGTGACGGAGACGAGCTCGCTGCGAGCGGCACGCGAGCGCGTGCACGAACTGTTCGGGCCCGTGGACATCCTGGTCAACGGCGCCGGCGGCAACCATCCGCACGCCACCACCTCCGAGGAGCGCAGCTTCTTCGATCTCGACATGGGCGCGCTGCGGGGCGTCATCGATCTGAACCTGCTCGGAACCATGCAGGCCTGCCAGGTGTTCGGGCAGGACATGGCCGAGCGCAGCAGGGGCGTCATCATCAACGTCTCGTCCATGGCCGCCGAACGCCCCCTGACACGGGTGGTGGGCTACGCCGCGGCCAAGGCGGCGGTCAACAACTTCACGCGCTGGCTGGCGGTGCACCTGGCCCAGACCTACGGCCCCGGCATCCGCGTCAATGCGCTGGCACCCGGATTCTTCCTGACGCACCAGAACCAGTACCTGATGGTCGACGCCGAAAGCGGTGCCCTGACGCCCCGGGGCGCGACCATCGTCGATCACACCCCCATGGGTCGCCTCGGAGCGGCTCAGGACCTCGCCGGCACGCTGCTGTGGCTCGCCGACCCCGACAACGGCTTCGTGACCGGTGCGGTGGTGCCGGTCGACGGCGGCTTCTCCGCCTTCAGCGGGGTATGAGCCGCACGGGGCCCATCGGACTCCGGTGCGGCGCGAGGCGGGCGTGAGCCCGCTGCCGCCCGGCGTGATCGGGAAGGGCGAGCGCGATCGCCTCCTGGACGAGGGCGCCGTTGCCGAGCTGCTACGGCGCGGACTCGCCGACCTCGCCCTGGACGGCCGGCGCGTGCTCGTCATCATCCCGGACGGCACCCGCAGCGCCCCCATGCCGTTGCTCTATCGGCAGCTCTACGACGCGCTCGGCGAGCGTGTGGCGGCACTCGACTACCTCATCGCACTGGGCACGCATCCTGCGATGAGCGAGGAGGCCATCGCGCGGCTGGTGGGCATGGGCGCCGAGGAGCGGGCTCGGCGTACGCCGAAGAGCCGGGTGTTCAACCACACCTGGCAGGACGACGACGCCCTGGTGAGCCTCGGCACCATCGACGAGGCCGAGATGACGGCGCTGACCGGTGGGCTGGTCACGCGACCAACGCCGGTGCGGCTCAACCGCCGGATCCTCGACTACGACCACCTCCTCATCGTGGGCCCGGTGTTCCCGCACGAGGTGGCAGGCTTCTCCGGCGGCGCCAAGTACCTCTTCCCGGGAATCGCGGGCGCCGACATCATCGACAGCACGCACTGGCTCGGCGCGCTCGCCACCAGCCACGCCACCATCGGCGTCAAGGACACGGCCGTCCGGCGCGTGCTGCACCGAGCGGCCGAGCGGGTGACGACCGAGAGGCCGGTCACGCTGCTGGCGCTGGTGATGGAGGGCAAGGCGCTCCACGGCCTCTATCTCGGCGACCTGGTTCGCGCCTGGGAGGTCGCGGCCGACCTGTCGGGCGAGCTGAACATCGTCTGGAAGCCGCGACCCTACCGCTCGGTGCTGTCGATGCCGTCGCCGATGTACGACGAGTTGTGGACCGCGGCGAAGGCGATGTACAAGACGGAGCCCGTGGTCGAGGACGGAGGCGAGGTCATCATCTACGCACCCGGGCTCCGGGAGATCAGCACGGTGCACGGGCACCTCATCCGCCGGGTCGGCTACCACGTACGCGACTACTTCACCGGCCAGTGGGAGCGCTTCGAGCGTCTCCCCTGGGCCATCCTGGCGCACGCCACGCACGTGAAGGGGGGCGGCACCTTCGAGGGAGGCGTCGAGCGCCCGCGCATCCGAGTGACCCTGGCCACCGGCATCCCGGAGGCCGAGTGCCGGGCGGTGAACCTCGGCTACCGCGACCCTGCGTCGATCGATCCCGAGGCGTGGGCAGGTCGCGAGGACGACGGCCTGCTGCTGGTGGAGAACGCCGGCGAGCACCTCTTCCGATTGCGGGCGGGCTGAGCCGTGCCGGACACCGTCCCCGACGCTGTGGTAGTGATGGGAGTCTCGGGCTCGGGCAAGACCACCATCGGCAAGCGCCTCGCCTCCCGCCTGGGCTTCGCCTTCGCCGACGGCGATGCCTACCACCCCCAGGCCAACATCGACAAGATGGCGGCGGGCGTGCCGCTCACCGACGAGGACCGGCGCCCCTGGCTGGAGCGGCTGCGCGCCCTCATCGAAGAGCACGCGTCCGAGGGACGCTCGCTGGTGCTGGCGTGCTCCGCCCTGAAGGCCGACTACCGGCGCGTCTTCACGGAAGCCGAACCCGCCGCGCGGGTCCACTTCGTGTACCTCCGGGGCGACTTCGAGACGCTCGTCGAACGCATGCGGCGGCGACGCGGGCACTACATGAAGGCGTCCATGCTCGAAAGCCAGTTCCGCGACCTGGAGGAGCCGGAGGACGCCGTGACCGTCGACGTGGGGCGGCGGAGCGTCCCGGCGTCGGTGCGGCAGGCGCTCGCCGGCCTGGCCTCGCGAGGCGTCCGGCGCCGCGGCACGGAGGGCGCGGCGGCGGCAGGCGAGCCCGGCCGGGGGCCGGGGGCATCGTGAGCGGCCCTCCCTCGGACACCTCGGCGCGCACCTCCGCCGCGCGGTCTACCAGGACGTCGCCCGAGGATCGCTGCTTCAGCCCGCTCCCGAGCCAGCGCGCCCTTGCTCGTGAGTTGTACGCGTCCGTGAAGGACCTCCCCCTCGTCAGCCCGCACGGCCACGTCGACCCCCGCATGCTGGCCGAAGACGTGCCGCTCCCCGATCCCGCCCGTCTCTTCATCACGCCCGACCACTACGTCTTCCGGATGCTCTACAGCCAGGGCGTCCCCCTGGAGGACCTCGGCGTGCCGAGCCGCGACGGCACCCCCGTGGAATCCGATCCCCGCGCCATCTGGCAGCGCTTCGCAGAGCACTTCCACCTCTTCCGCGGCACACCCACCGGCCTGTGGCTCACCATCGAGCTCGAGCAGCTCTTCGCCGTCGAGGAGACCCTCGACGGCGACAACGCCGGCCGCATCTACGACCGCATCCAGGCGCGCCTGGCGCGCCCCGACTACCGCCCCCGCGCCCTGTTCGAGCGCTTCAACCTGCACACCCTGGCCACCACCGACGCCGCCACCGATACCCTCGAACACCACCGCGCCATGCAGGAGCAAGGCTTCACCCGGGTGCGCCCCACCTTCCGCCCGGACGCCGTGCTGGACGTTGATTCCGAGCACTGGCGCGACGACGTGCGGCGCCTCGCCGAGGTGTCGGGCATCGACATCGCCGACTACGACAGCTTCCTCCTCGCGCTCGAGCAGCGCCGCGCCCACTTCCGGGACCTCGGCGCCACCGCCACCGACCATGCCGCCCTCAGCGCAGACACCACGCGACTCTCGCGCGCCGAGGCGGAAGCGATCTTCGATCGCGCGCTCGCGGGCGTCACGGCCGCGAGCGACGCACCGCGCTTCACCGCCCACATGCTGTTCGAGATGGCCCGCATGAGCGCCGAGGACGGCCTCGTCATGCAGCTCCACGTCGGCAGCCTTCGCAACCACGATCGCGTCGTGTTCGAGCGCTTCGGCGCCGACAAGGGCGCCGACATCCCGGTCGCGGGCGAGTTCACCCGCGCCCTCCGGCCGCTCCTCGATGCCTTCGGCAACGACCCGCGCTTCCGCCTCGTCACCTACACCCTCGACGAGGCCAGCTACAGCCGCGAGCTCGCGCCGCTGGCGGGTCACTACCCCGCGCTCACGCTCGGGGCCCCATGGTGGTTCTTCGACAGCGTCCTGGGCATGGAGCGCTACCTCGCAACCGTGATGGAGACCGCAGGCGCGTACAACCTGGCGGGCTTCAACGACGACACCCGCGCCTTCGCGAGCATCCCCGCCCGCCACGAGGTCTGGCGCCGGGTGGTGAGCAACTGGCTCGCCGGCCGCACCCTTCGCGGTCTCCTCGACGAAGACGGCGCGCACGCCCTGGCGCGCGCGCTGGCCTACGACCAGGCGCTTCGCACCTACCGCCTGGACGAGGACGACCGGAGCTAGCTCGGCGCGCTCAGCCCCAGGGCTGCCAGCTCCTTGCGGGTGGCGGCCAGCTCCCGATGCACCACGCCGTGGATGCCGAGCCCCTGGGCGACTTCGACGAACATGGCCCGGTCGTCCAGGTAGACGACCTCGTCGGGGCGCACCTGGGCCAGGTCCAGCGCGATCCGGAAGATGTCGGCGTCGGGCTTGCGCACGTGGACGAAGCCGGAGCACACGAAGGCGTCGATCAGCCCTTGCAGGTCGAAGGCGCGGGCGCGGTACTCGCTGAGCTCGCGGCCCTCGTTGCTGACGGCCAGCACCTGCAGTCCGTTCCGCTCCTTGAGGCGACGCTCGAAGGAGATCATGTCGTCGAACGGCCGCGACTGTGCGCGCATGAAGCCGCGGAAATCGCCGGGCGTGAAGGCTCGCGTCTCGTAGAACACCACGCGCTGGAGGTACTCCTCGAGCGACAGCTTGCCGGCCTCGTAGGTGTCGAAGGTGAGGTGATGACGCTCGTTGAGCTCGTCGAGGTCGAGGCTGAACGCTTCGGCGGCCCGCGCGCGGGCGCTGCGATCCCAGCCGTTGGTCAGCAGGACCCCGCCGATGTCGGTGAACAAAGCTCGGATGGTATCGGGCACGATGGGCCTCCCATCGCCGCGGCGCGCGTGGTGCGGGTGCTCCGGTGTCCGGTCCGCGTGCGCGACGCTGCAGGGTATCGTCCCGCCGGCGGCACGTGGTGTAGCGGAGGAGCTCAGGGGATGAGCAGCAGCTTGCCCGCCGAAGCGCGGCTCTCCAAGCGCCGGTGCGCTTCCGCGGCCTCGTCCAGCGGCCGCGCGGAGTCGATGCGTAGGCGCAGCTCGCCGCTCGCCACCCACGACAGCACGTCGCCAGCGCGGCGCTCCAGCTCCTCACGCTCGCTGACGTAGTGCTCGAGGCTCGGCCGCGTTACGAAGAGCGAGCCCTTGGCTCCCAGCTTCCGGAGGTCGAATGGCTTCACCGGGCCCGAAGCCGCCCCGAACAGCACCATCGTCCCCCTGCGTTTGAGGGCGTCCAGCCCACGCTCGAACGTGGCGGCACCCACACCGTCGTAGACGACGTCCACTCCCTCGCCTCCGGTCGCTTCCACGACGCGGTCGACGAAGTCCTCCCGGTCGTAGCGGATCACCAGGTCGGCGCCCGCCTGCCGTGCCAGCTCGGCCTTGGCCTCGCTCGACACGGTGGCCAGCACGCGCGCGCCGAGCCGCGAGGCCATCTGCACCAGCAGCCCGCCGGTGCCTCCGGCGGCGGCATGGATCAGGCAGGTGTGGCCGGGCCGCAAGGCGAAGGCGGCGTGGCTGAGGTAGTGGGCGGTCATGCCCTGCAGCATGGCGGCCGCCGCCTGACGCGGTTCGACTCCTGCCGGGACCTTCACGGCTCGCGCCGCTGGCACGCGCTGCAGCTCCGCATAGGCGCCCGGCACGCCCGTGTAGGCGACAAGCTCGCCCACGCTGAAGCCACTCGCCCCGTCCCCCAGGGCGACCACCTCGCCGGCTGCCTCCACGCCCGGCACGAAGGGCAAGCTCACGCGGTAGCGCCCCTCGCGCTGGTAGATATCGAGAAAGTTCACGCCCGCCGCCGCGACGCGCACCAGCAGTTCGTCGGTGCCCGGTTGCGGGTCGTCGAGGCGGCCGGTCCGTAGCCGCTCCGAACCACCGTGCTCTTCGATGACGATCGCCTTCATGTCGCCCCCGTCGCGGCGCTCCAGTCCACGGCGCCTGCCGCAACGGTAGCGGCCCGGGCCGCGCCGTGGCGTACCTTGGCCGACCCGCAGCAGCACGCCCTGGGCTGGCCGAACCGTGTCGCGCCGTACCCTGGCAGAGCCGCGTCGCGCCACGGGCCGATCGACCCACACCGCCGGGACCGACGTCCGCACCGGCCACGGTGCGGGGCGTTGGTCCGCTGCGAGACCCGCGGCCCCGGCTCCGGCCCGATACGCTCGGGACGGCAAAGCGCGCCGCAGACGTGCCAAGGCCGCTCGCGGCGGCCGGGAGCGCGCCACGACGGCACATGCCGGCGCCCGGTACCGACCGGGCCGCCGGCGGGCAGCACCCCAAGGAAGGAGGCCCACGCTATGCCATCCCTCACCGACTCCACTGCCTGGACGCGGCTAGCCGAGCACTACCAGCAGGTCAAGGACCTAGCCATGCGCGACCTCTTCGCGCGCGACCCGCAACGCTTCGAGCGCTTCCACCTGCGCCTGGACGATATCCTCCTCGACTACTCCAAGAACCGCATCACCGAGGAGACGGTGCAGCTCCTGCTCGCTCTCGCCCGCCAGGCGGGTCTGGAGGATCGCATCCGGGCCATGTTCGCCGGCGAGAAGATCAACACCAGCGAGAACCGAGCGGTGCTGCACGTGGCGCTTCGCAACCGCTCCGAACGCGCCATCCGGGTCGACGGCGAGGACGTCATGCCCGAGGTGCGGCGAGTCCTCGACAAGATGAAGCGCTTCACCGAGGCGGTGCACGGCGGCGCCTGGCGTGGCTACAGCGGCCAGCGCATTACCGACGCCGTGAACATCGGCATCGGAGGGTCGCACCTGGGGCCACAGATGGTGACCCGCGCGCTCACCCCGTACCACGTCGACGGCATGCGGGTCCACTTCGTCTCCAACATCGACGGCACCAACATGAGCGAGGTCCTGGCGCGGACGCGGCCCGAGACCACGCTGTTCCTGGTCGCGTCGAAGACGTTCACCACACAGGAGACCATGACCAACGCGCACACCGCGCGCGAGTGGCTGCTGCGGAGCGCGCCGGACGAGAGCGCGGTGGCGAAGCACTTCGTGGCGTTGTCGACCAACCGCGAGGGGGTGGAGAGCTTCGGCATCGACCCGGAGAACATGTTCGAGTTCTGGGACTGGGTCGGCGGTCGCTACTCGCTGTGGTCGGCGATCGGGCTGTCGATCGCGCTGGCCGTCGGCTTCGACAATTTCGAGCACATGCTCGAGGGCGCGCACGTCGTCGACGAGCACTTCCGCACCACTGCCCTGGAACGCAACATCCCCGTCATGATGGGCCTGCTGGGCGTCTGGTACAACAACTTCTTCGGGGCCCAGACGCACGCCATCCTGCCCTATGACGAAACGCTCGAGTACTTCCCCACCTACTTCCAGCAGGGCGACATGGAGTCCAACGGCAAGAGCGTCACCCGGCAAGGCGAGCGCGTCGACTACTCGACCGGCCCCATCGTGTGGGGGCAACCGGGGACCAACGGGCAGCACGCCTTCTACCAGCTCATCCACCAGGGAACCAAGCTGGTGCCGGCCGACTTCCTCGCTCCCGCCAAGAGCCACCACCCGGTGGGGCGGCACCACGCCATCCTCCTGGCCAACTACTTCGCGCAGACCGAAGCCCTGATGCGCGGGCGCACGGCCGAGGAGACCCGCACCGAGCTGAAGGCGGAGGGCATGAGCGCGGACCGGATCGACATCCTCACCGCGGCCAAGACGTTCGAGGGGAACCGGCCCACCAACTCGCTGCTGTTCGAGAAGCTCACCCCCGAAACGCTCGGCAAGCTGATCGCGCTCTACGAGCACAAGATCTTCACCCAGGGCGTCATCTGGGACATCGACAGCTTCGACCAGATGGGGGTGGAGCTGGGCAAGCAGCTCGCCAAGGCGGTGCTGCCCGAGCTCGACGGCGGTACCCCGGTAGACAGCCACGACAGCTCGACCAACGGCTTGATCAACGCGTTCAAGGAGCTGCGCGACCGCTGAGGCGTGCGAACGCTAGCCGGGGTAGGGCGCGCTGTCGAAGTAGATGGAGAGGGCCGCGATACGTCCGTTCGCGACGCGGAACACCTCGGCGACCTCGCTGTCGAAAGGCTCCCCGACAGGTGGCCGTAGCCGGTAGCGGGTGAGCGCGCAGGCACGCTGCCCATCGATGAGGATGTCCTGCACCGCAACGCGCTCGATCATGCCGTAGAAGCCCTTCGTCGACGCCACGACGGCGCCGCGCCCCACGACCCGCTTGGCGGGCGTGCCTTGGCTGGCGAACACGACGTCGTCGGCCAGGTGGTCCTGCCAGGCAGCTCCGGCCCGCAGAGCCTCGAAGTAGGCTTCGATCGTCTGCCTGGTGGACCGGGTGGTTGCCTCCGCGGGGTTCGCCTTCTCCATGGTGGTGCTCCTCTCTGGATCTCCGGGGGCGCGCTCACGGCCTCAGCTCCGCCCGCATTCGGGCGGGGTCGTCCACCCAGGGGTCGGGCTCGCTCGTGCCTCCGGCGGCGACGGCGGCGAGCCGGCCCAGGTAGTGGGCCCAGCCCCTGGAGTGGGAACCGGCGCTGCGCAGGGTGGGCAGGAAGGCGTGGCCGAGGCGTAGCAGCGTGCCTGCGGGTACGGGCAGGAGGTCGTAGCTGACGACGGTGGTAGCGGGGGGCACGACGGCGCGCGGATAGCCTTCCCAGCCCCAGGTGTGCGCGAGCCGGCGCGGTGCATCGACCTCCACGAACGTGCCGCTCGCGACCTGCCCCGGCAGGACCTCGACACGGTAGGTGCCGCCGGGCCGCGGTTCGAGCTCGGCCACCCGCCCCATCCACCGCGTCATGCGCGCGGCGTCGGTGAGGAGCTCCCAGACCGTTTCGGGGGGAGCGCCGATGGCGACCTCGCGGGCCACGCACACCCGCTCGGTCCTCGGCGACGTCGGGTTCGAGACCGGGTCCTCCGCCGCCCGCTGGAGCTCGCCCAGGCGCTCGTCCCAGAAGCCCTGCAGGAAGAGCAGGGCCTCGGCCATGCCCTGGGGCCGCGCGCGATACAGCCTGCGGGTCGCCTCGCGACGCTCGCTCACCAGCCCTGCACGCTTGAGCGCCGCCAGGTGCTGGGAGATTGCGGGGCGGGTGACGGCAAACGCCTCGGCGATCTCGCCCGCACTTCGCTCGCGGGTGGCCACCAGCTGGAGGATGCGGCGGCGATTGGGATCGGCGATGGCCTTGAACGGAGCATCCATCGTTGCTATATTTAGCAAATACTTACGTAAGTGTCAACTTACCAACCCAGGCGCCCTCTGATGCCCTACGATCCTGGAACGGGAGATCGCATCCGAACCCTGCTGCACGGCCGTGGCGACGTCTCCGAGACGCGCGTCGTGGGCGGCGGCCTGGGCTTCCTGGTCGATGGGCACCTAGGCTGCGCACGTGCGCCCCGGCACGCCTCACGCCTGTGCCCGCCGTAGGTGGGTCAGGTAGAGACGGGCTCGCGGCGCGAAACCGAGGCGCCGGTACACGCGGGCCGCTGCGTCATTGCCGGATACCACGTGCAGGAACGGCGTCTCTCCTTCGTCAGCGATGTCGCTCGCCAGGCGTCCGGTCAAGGCGCTCGCCAGTCCTCGTCCCCTCCACGCCGGATGCGTGCATACCGTCGCGATCTCACGGAAACCCGGCGGGCGGCAGCGTTCACCCGCCATCGCCACGAGCCGACCTTCCTCGCGGATCCCCAGGAAGTGCCCCAAGGCGAGGGCGCCCGGGAGGAGCGGGCCCGGTTGTGTGAGCTCCACCAGCTCGCGGATCTCCGGGAGGTCGCTCTCCCCGAGCCGCTCGGCCTCGACCCGAGGGAACGGCGCCAGTTGCGGGCAGACGTACTGCTCGAACTCGACGGTCGACTCGCGGGCCCATCCCTCCGGCGGCGACAGAGGCTCGCGCATGAACACGAGGAAGTCCTCACCGGGAGCGAACAACTCGGCGAGGTCGGCGAAGGCCGCCTCGTCCGTCCGCTGAAGCGCCGCGCCAGCAAGCGCGTCAGAGCGGCGCGCCAGACCCGTCCCGAAAGCCAACGCACGCTGGGGTCCGACCGCTGCATGCCAGAAAGGGTTGTCCAGAATCGATTCGCCGACCTCGTCCATGCCGTCCCCCATGTGCCGGGCACCGCCGCCCGGTACGAAGCGCCGCAGCGACCGCTCGCTACCGCCACCGCGCGATTGCACCTCACTGAATCGTGACACGAGGGTACGCCCCGAGCTTCCGGCAGGGCGTTGCCCGCCGCACGATGCGACAGGGCTCGCCTCGGTTGTTTCGCCTAGGTCCCGGCGAGCGCCTCGCTGCGCACCCCCTGGACGGCCGCCAGCAGCGCGTCCACCGCAGCATCCTGGGACAGGTTGGTCACGTCCAGCATCAGGTGGTACAAGCGCGCGTCGTTGGGGTCCTCGTCGTAGAGCCGGCGCAGGTAGGCGCGCCGGGCAGCGTCGGTGCGCTCGACGCGCCGGCGCGCGGCCGCGCGGTCGAGCCCTTCGCTCGCCATGACCCCCTCCACCCGCTTCTCGAACGGCCCGGTCAGGCGCACCCGCACCACGCCCGGGCGGTCGCGCAGGGCCACCGCCGCGCCGTGCCCGACGATGACCCCGCCGGTGCTCTCCGCCACCGCAGCCAGGGCGCGGTGGACACGCTCGACGTAGTCGTGAACCTGCATCGCTGCCTGGTTGCCGACCATCCCCTGGATGCCGAAGAGGGTCGAGCTGGCGCTCAGCTCAGCCAGCAGGCGCAGGATGGGGCCGCCCTCGTGCTCGCCGAAGCTGCCCTCGAGCTCCTCGATGACGCGGCCCTCGAGCTCGAGCGGGATGGCGCGGTCGATGAACGGCACACCCAGCCGCTCGGCCAGCGCCTGGCCGATGGCACTCACCCCGGAGCCCGAGGCCGCCGAGATCGCGACCACCGGACGTCCGGTCGTGCCACCGGGGATGGCGGGCCGGCTGGCGACGTCCGGCGTGCCGTAGCCCTCCGGGCCGGCAACGGCGACGGCCGGCATGGCGGGATGGGCGTCGGTCGCCGCCGTCTCGTCGTGCACGTAGCGCTTGCCGCGGAACCAGGAGGCCAGGGCGGCCACGATCATCATGATCATCGCGAAGGTGAAGGTGACGTGCATGCCGTCCATGAACGGCACCGAGATGAGGTGGGGGAAGAACACCTTGCCGGTGATGTAGGCGGCCTTGTCGGCAGGCAGCGACGGCAGCACCGGTCCGAGCAGCGACTGCATGGGGTTGTAACCGAGGAACGCCGCGAAGAGGCTGCCCACGGGCGGCAGGTTGGCCACCTGATGGGCGATGGCGGCCGGAACGTCCTGTGCCGTCAGGCCCTTGAACATGGTCGTCGGCAACGTGGCAGCCAACCCGATGATCATGAGCGAGAAGAACAGCCCGATGGAGAGGTTCATGCCGGCGTTCTGGAAGGTGGCGCGCATCCCCGAGGCCACCCCGCGCTCGTTGGCGGGCACCGAGTTCATGATCCCCGCCGTGTTCGGAGCCGAGAACAGCCCCATCGCCAGGCCGTTCGCCAGCAGCAGCAGCGCGAACCAGAGGTAGTGGAAGTTGGCGGGCAGCATGAGCATCAGGCCGAAGGTCACGGCGGCGGCGGCCATGCCCCCGGTCGCGAACGGCCGCGCACCGAAGCGGTCGGAGAGCCAGCCCGATACCGGGCCCGCGATGAGGAACCCGAACGTCATCGGCAACATGTAGATGGCCGCCCACAACGGCGTCGACTCGTAGGTGTAGCCGTGGAGCGGAAGCCAAATGCCCTGCAGCCAGATGATCAGCATGAACATCAGCCCGCCGCGGCCGATCGCGGCCAGCAGGCCCGCGAAGTTGCCCATGGAGAAGGCCCGGATGCGGAACAGGCCGAGCCGGAACATGGGGTACTCGACGCGCGTCTCGATGAGCATGAAGATACCCAGCACGACCAGGCCGCCGACGATCGATCCGATCACGAGGGGGTTGGTCCAGCCGGTCGGGTGCCCGCCGTAGGGCTGGATCCCGTAGGTGATGCCCACCAGGATGGAGATGAGACCAACTCCGAAGGTGACGTTGCCCCACCAGTCGATGCGCGCCCGCTTCGACACGCCGATCTCGCGCAAACGGAAGTAGGCCCACAGCGTGCCCGCGATCCCGACGGGTACCGACACCAGAAAGATCATGTGCCAGTCGACGACCGACAGCAGGCCCCCGATCACCAGGCCGATGAACGAGCCGGCGATGCCGGCCACGGTGTTGATTCCGAGCGCCATGCCGCGCTGGTCGGCGGGGAAGGCGTCGGTGAGGATGGCGGCGCTGTTCGCCATCAGGAGCGCGCCGCCGACACCCTGCACGACCCGCAGCCCGATCAGCGCGAGCGCGGCCGAGGGACCGGTCCAGAACACCAGCGAGAGCAGGATCGAGCCGACCGTGAAGACGGCGAACCCGAGGTTGTACATCCGAACCCGGCCGTACATGTCTCCGACGCGGCCGAAGCTCACCACCAGAACGGCGGTGACGACCATGTAGCCCATCAGCAGCCACAGCAGGTAGCTGACGTTCTGCGGCTCAAGCGGGTTGATGGCGATGCCGCGGAAGATGGCGGGCATGGAGATCAGGACGATCGAAGAGTTGATCGTCGCCATCAAGATGCCGAGGGTCGTGTTGGACAGGGCGATCCACTTGTACCTGTCGCCACGCCCGTCACCGGTCCGGCGCCTCTGATCCTGTCGTTCGTTCACCGTCGTCACGTGCCGCTCCACCCCGCTCCATCGGCGCACGTCGCGCCAGGCCCAGATAGTACCGGTTGGAAGCGAATTCGGGATGCATCCCAGGCGACCAACCGGCCGGCGTAGAGCCACCTCGCCGAAGGAGCGCGGCCCAGCATGCGAACCCGCCCGGCAGCCGTCCAGCCCGTATCATCGCCGTATCGTCCCTGGGACGCCTCGTCCTAAGGACGAGCCCCGTCCCGCCGACCCGCGACGGGCACCCTGGAGGTACACCATGGCGACGGATCCCTTGCTGCACGCCTTCCGCAGAAACCTCGCCTTCCTCCTCGAGGAGACCTTCGCATCGCCGGCGCGGCCCGGCGGCAACGCCTATCTCGATCGGCAGGCGGGTTGGGAGCCCACCCTGGCGGCGGTCACGGCCGAGGAGGCGTCCCACGCCACCGTCTCCGGAGGCACCACCATCGCGGGGCACGTGGAGCACGCCCGCTTCTACCTGGAGGCCTTGCTCCGCTACGCCGACGGCCAGACCGAGCGGGTCGACTGGGAAGCGAGCTGGGGCATCCGGAAGGTCACGCCGGTCGCATGGGACGCACTGCGGGCGTCGTTCGCCGAGACCTCGGCGCGCGTGGTCCGGGCCTTCGAGGATCGTGAGACCTGGGACGACCACGCCGTAGGGGCGGCGCTGGCGATCCTGGCCCATTCGGCGTACCACCTGGGAGCGGTACGCCAACGTTTGACGTCCCTCCATGCCGGCTGAGCGGTTCCTCTAGCCGGCTCCTCGGGCCCTGTAGCGAGACCGGTCCCAGAAGCCGCACTGCGCGGCGGACGGCGGGGCGAGCGCCGGCGAGGTGCCGAGCCACAGCACCTTCGAGCTGTCCTGGAACGCAGGCCACGCCACACCGCTCTCCGTGGAGGCAGGATCGCCGGTGCGCACGAACGCGCCCCACGCGGCCATCATGGCGTCCGAGAGGTGGCGCTCGGCCGCGGTGAAGGCCATCTTCCCGCCCGCGCTACCGAACACGAAGGGCAGCTCGGCGCCATGGCAGGCACGGCTGCGGCATTGCTTGATGTCGGACCAGAGGTTGAACGAGGTGACGTGCGTGAAGTGGTAGAGGTAGGCGGGCGCGCGGGCGGCTCGCGCCACGTCACGCGTCGGACACACGAAGAGCCCGTCGCTCGCCACGTGCACCACCTGATTCGTGTTGTCGCCGAACAGCGCAGGAGGGTAGCGCAGGGCCAGCTCGCCGAGCGCGCTGGGCTCCACCATCAGCTTGGCGAGGGCGTCGTACCCGAGCACGCCGATGGGGGCGTCGCCCGCGAAGAAGATGGTGCCTTCGCTGCCGTTGGTGCCGAGGAGGACGGGCTCGTTCACGCCGCCGCCGAGTGCCGCCTCGTAGGGTTGCCGCACCACCAGCCGGCCGTCGACCACCGGCGCCCACGGCAGGAAGGCTCCCAGGCCCTGTTGGAGCAACGCCATGCCCTGGCCGCTCGCGTCCTGCGCCTTCAGCAGGGTCTTCAGCGGGAGGTGCTGCAGGCACGCCAGCGTGTCGGTAGTGAGCTTGCAGCCTACGTGCAGCAGGAGCAGGTCGGCGCTCAGGCGGGCCTGGTCCAGCGTCCGGTACGGTAACCCGAAGGGATCGCTCTCGAGGATCACGGCGCGGAAGAGCCCCTGGCTGCTCGGCATGGACAGGAGCTGCAGGCCGGCCGACATGGCGCCCGCGCTCTCGCCCGCGAGTGTCACGCGGGAGGGATCGCCGCCGAAGGCCGCGATGTTGCGCTGCACCCAGCGCAGCGCGAGCTGCTGATCGAGCAGCCCGAGGTTGGGCGTGACGCCGGGCGCGCCCGCCAGGAACCCGAGGACACCCACCCTGTAGTTGAGGGTGACCACGACGATGCCCTGGGTGGCCGCCATGCGGGCGCCGTCGTAGAGGGCAGGGCCCCCGGGGTAGAGCCGCTCCGACGAAGCGCCGTGCACGAAGCCGCCGCCGTAGAGGAACACCATCACCGGCCGGCCTGCCTCGGAAGCGGACCCGCCCGCGCCCAGCTCCTTCCTCAAGCGGTCGAGCTCCTGCGCGAAGGAGGGCGGCCGCTGTTTCGCCGCCGGCGTCCACACGTTGATGGAGAGGCAGTTCTCGCTTGTCGGCAGGCCCTTCACCTCGGTGCCGGTCTGCGGACACGCCGGCCCGAAGGCGGTGGCGACGCGCACACCCGACCAGCGTGGCTTCGGCACCGGTGGGCGGTAGCGGTGCGACCCCGCCGTCGACTCGGCGTAGGGGATACCGAGGAAGGCGCTCACGGACTTCCCGGCGACAAGCTCATGCACCCCGCAGACCGCGCCCGCGGGGGCGTCGACGGTCGGCCCCAGGCACGCGGCCGGCGCATGCTGCGCAGCCGCGAACGGCAGCACGAGAACACCCATCACGAGTAGGAGAAGGCGAAGTTTCGGCATGGGGCTGCCTCGTCGGTCGGGGGCGCGACGTCCCCGCCTCAGGTCATGACACGGTCACCACATGACACGGTTACGTCACGGTCACGACAGGGTCACGCCGCGGCGGTGGCCTTGACCGCCTCGAGCGCCTTCTCGAGCCGGACCTTGGCCTCGGTGGGAAGGTCCGCCAACTCGCCCGCCGTGAGCCCCTCCACCAGCGAGAACATCACCTCGGGGTCGAGGATGCTCACCTGGATGCCACCCGCGGCCTCGCGCACGACGACGTTGCACGGCAGCAGCAGCCCGACCTCCCGGTCGGTTTCGAGGGCGGTGTAGGCCAGGGGCGGGTTGCACGCACCCAGGATCTCGTAGCGCTCCATGTCGGCGTCGAGCTTCTGCTTCAGGGTCGCCTGCACGTCGATCGTCGTCAGCACACCGAACCCCTGCTCCTTGAGCGCGGCGACGACGCGCTCCTTGACGCTGTCGAAACTTCCGGGAACGGTCGCGGTCATTCCGTAGTGGGCCATGGCTCTCCTCCAGCGGTACGGGGGTCGCGCCGTCGTTCGGCGCAGGACACCCCTCGGGGGTATGACTGACGCTAGCACCCGGGTACCGTGGAGGCGTGTGTCGTGTGTGGCGTTGCACAGAGGCACATACGGGACCCGTTGCGCGCATCCTCGGGAGGATGTGCCGGATCGTTCTTTCGGGAATGCCGGGCCGAGTAGGATGAGGAATCAGCCCATGAAGCTCCCTGTTGTCGCTAGCTGATGCGTACGCCCGGGCTCGCTCCCCGAGGCGCACGAGGGAGGTCGACCCATGCCCGCGCGGCAGACCGTTCTTCTCGTTGGCGGCACCGGACGCACGGGGAGTCGCGTGTTGCAGCAACTCCTGGACCGCGGCATCGCTGTTCGCGCCGTCGTGCGATCGGTAGGGAAGCTCCCGCCCGACGTTGCGGCCAACCCCAACCTGACCGTGATCGAGGCCAGCCTGCTGTCGCTTCCCGATGAAGAACTGCGGCAGCAGCTGATGGGCTGCGATGCGGTCATCTCGTGTCTCGGGCACGTCCCGAGCCTCCAGGGCATCTTCGGAGCACCGCACGACCTTGTCGCGAGAGCGACGACGCGTCTGTGGCATGAGGCCGAAGCGCTGCAGCCCGCCAAGCCCGTCAAACTCATCCTCATGAGCAGCGTCTCCGTGAATCGCCCGAAGGGCCTCGACACGCGTCGGGGCTCTACTGAGAGGGCGTTTCTCTGGTTGCTCCGTGGCGTGCTTCCTCCGGCCAGGGACAACCAGCGGGCCGCGGACCTCCTGGTCGACAAGGTCGGGTCGAACAACCCGTCCCTGCACTGGGTGGTGGTCCGACCGGACTCGCTCCTCGAGGGCGAGGTCTCGGAGTACACGTTGCACGAGGGCCTCGTGGACAGCCTCTTCAAGCCCGGCAAGACGAACATGGCCAACGTCGCGCACTTCATGTGCGAGCTGGTGACGAGCCCAAGCGCGTGGGCCGCCTGGAAGGGCAAGCAACCGGTCGTCATCAACGCTTCTTCGGGGCCCGCCCAATCGGCATGACCTCGAGCACACTGTCGAAGACGTAGGTTCAACCATCTGTGGGTCTCGGGCCGAGCGCATTCACGCACTCCAGCAGGACCAAGGCCAAGAGTGGACGTCGCCCGGCGTCTGGGGAGAGGAGATCATCGAGCGGGGCGCCCATGGACCGAGGTCCTCCAGTACCCGGTCGCAGAGATCGTCCACCGTCGCGTCCCCGGGCTGACGGAGGACGTTCATGCCGAGCTCGGTCGCCTCCGCTTCCACGAGGTCCGTGAACCAGTGGCTGCGGGCCAGGAAGTTGCTGAGCATCCGCTCGGGGTCCGAGGAATGGCTGTAGAACTCCGGCATCAGTGCCCGTTCGCGCGCCTCGAGCACCTCCGGCGCAGGCACGATCCAACCCGCCCAGACCTTCTCTGGGTCCGGGCCCAGCTCCGCGACGTAGCTCGGCCGGATGTGCCAGCCGTCGATCACGACGGCCGCTCTCGGTGCGGAGGCGTGCTTCTCGATCACCGCCTTCACCATCGGCCAGGTCGCCTCGTGTCGAAGCGTCGCGTCCGCCTTGAGGTCCCCCACCGGGCTATCGGTGAAGTACTCGGGCCACGGCACGCGGTTCATGGCCCATAGGCCGGGATGGGTCATCGGCGTCGTCACCGCCCGCGCGGCCACGACGAGATCGTCGACCGTCAGCGACGCGATGCCAAGCCTCGTGGCAAGGGCCGCTCCCAATGTCGTCTTCCCTGCTCCCGACGGACCACCGATCAGAATCACGCGGATGCTCGATCGTTCCATGGCGCTTCCCCATCCTCCGGACAACGAGCCTCCCCTTGGTCGATGGCATAGCTGGCGGAGGGCACCTCCGCACGGCCCGGACCCCTACGGAACTCCACCGCGCCCGCTCCTAAACCATCTCGTCGTGACCAACGACAGGCCAGGCTACGGCCGCCCGGGCCCGACCGCTATGCCGATTTCGGTGGTCCTGGAAGCCGGATCTCGGTACAATGCGTTCAAGCCGAACAGCTCGACAGCTATCGTAATGGGCACAGCTAGCTTTGTGACCCCTCCCACAATCAGCGGTCACGAGTGTGACATCCATTTGCCCACCGGAGTCCCAGACTCTTCGTAGGTTTGGGCGAAACCTGGCAGCGCAGTCGTGCGCAATCACCGCCTGCAGGCTCGGCGCGATGTCCAAGTCGACGGACTAGGTGTGCTCGACGGTTCGTCCGACGATCCAGGCGTGCTTGCCCACTTGACGCACCCGTGAGAAGCCGTGATCCTCGAACAGCTCGACGGTCGCGCTGAACAAGAACCGTCCCTGCGCGGTCCTGCCCGCCGTCACCTCCGAGATCGCCTCCACCAGCCCGCCGCCGCGCTTTGCGATCTGCTCCAGGGCGCCGCCCAGGGCGGCCCTGGCGATGCCCTGACCGCGGTGCCTCTTGTCCACCCAGAAGCACGTGATGCGCCAGTCCGGCAGCGGCGGCACGTCCTGTTCGTACTTGCGGCGGTGCT
>CAZIBD010000026.1:0-39628 GCA_964536935.1 uncultured bacterium
GCGTTCGGCGCCATCGCCTTCGGCATCGGCACGAGCCAGGTCCGCGACGTGCTCGCCACGCAGACCATGGCCCTGAACGAGCTCAAGGTCCGGCGCATCGAGGTGAACGGCCGGCTTCGGCCGGGGGTCTACGCCAAGGACGTGATCCTCCACATCATCCGCTCGCTCGGCGTCAAGGGCGGCCTCGGCTACGCCTACGAGTACGCCGGCGACGTCTTCGACCGTATGAGCATGGAAGAGCGCATGACCGTGTGCAACATGTCGATCGAGGGCGGCGCGCGCTGCGGCTACGTCAATCCCGACGACACCACCTTCGCCTACCTGGAAGGGCGTCCGTTCGCGCCCAAGGGGGCGGCCTGGGAGGCCGCGGTGACGCGCTGGCGGGCGCTGGCCTCCGACCCCGGCTGCAACTACGACGACGTCGTCTCCGTCCGTGCCGAGGACATCCCCCCCACCGTGACGTGGGGGATCAACCCGGGGCAGGCCATCAGCATCGAGCAACACGTTCCGACCGTCGAAGGCGCCGCCGAAGGCGAGCGGGAAGCGATCGCCGAGGCCTTGGCTCACATGAAGCTGACGCCGGGCGCGCCCATCGCCGGCACCAAGGTCGATGTGGCCTTCCTGGGCTCCTGCACGAACGGGCGCCTGTCCGATTTCGTCGAGGCCGCCCGCTACCTCGAGGGGCATCGCGTTCACGACGGCGTCCACGCCATCGCCGTTCCCGGCTCACAGCATGTCAAGGCCGAGTGCGAACGCCTGGGCATCGACCGGGTGTTCAAGGCGGCGGGGTTCGAGTGGCGCGACGCCGGCTGCTCGATGTGCCTGGCGATGAACCCCGACAAGCTCGTGGGCGACCAGCTCTGCGCCAGCACCTCCAACCGCAACTTCAAGGGACGCCAGGGAAGCCCGACAGGGCGCACGATCCTGATGAGTCCGGTGATGGTCGCCGCCGCGGCGGTGACCGGCAAGGTCAGCGACGCACGGGATGTCTTCGGCGTGACGCGAGAGGCGGTGGCCTGAATCATGGCGCTCGAGAAGATCCACAGCATCCGCGGGCGCGGCGTGCCGTTGCCCGGCGACGACATCGACACCGACCGCATCGTCCCTGCGCGCTACCTCAAGTGCGTCACCTTCGACGGCCTCGGCGACGCCCTGTTCTTCGACGAGCGTCACGATGAGAACGGCGGGCTCAAGAATCACCCTCTCAACGACGCGCGCTACGAGGGCGCCAGCATCCTGATCTCCGGGAGCAACTTCGGCTGTGGCTCGAGCCGAGAGCACGCCCCCCAGTCGATCGCCCGCGCCGGCTTCCGAGCGGTGATCGCCGAGAGCTTCGCCGAGATCTTCTTCGGCAACGCCACCACGCTGGGCCTCGTGTGCATGGTCGTCGCCCCGGACGCACGCCGGGCGCTGACCGAGGCGGTCCGCGCCGACCCGACGCTCGAGATCGAACTCGACGTCGAACGCGGCCTGGCACGGGCCGGCGACCTCGAGATCGAAGCGAAGCTGCCGCCGTCGGCGCGCGAAGCGTTGCTCGAGGGCTACTGGGACCCCCTGGGTGAGCTGCTCGAGGGCGTACCCGCGGTCCAGGGGATGGCCGAGCGCCTGGGGCACGTAGCAGCCGGCTCCTGAGCCCGATGCCTGCAGGAGACGACCGGACCGCGGCGCGCTGGTCCAGCCGAGGCTCCGTCTACGCGGTCAGCCCCGAGCACGTCGCCGGGCCCTCGCTGCCTCGCGTGATGGCGCTGGCCAGACCGGGTCCCGGCGACCGCTGCCTCGATCTCGGCACCGGCGCCGGCCACACCGCGGCGCGGCTGGCCGAAGCGGGCGCGGACGTGATCGGCCTCGATCCCGCCCGCGGCATGCTCGACGCCGCCCGCAGCCGCTACGGAGCGCTGCCCAACCTGCGCTTCGTCGAGGCGCCGGGCGACGCCACCGGCTTGCCGTCCGGCACCTTCGACATCGTCACGGCGCGCCACACCCTGCACCACCACGCCGACCCCGTGGCCACCCTCAGGGAGGTGGCCCGCCTCCTCAAGCCGGGCGGCCGGTTCGTGCTGGTCGACGAGGCCACCCCGGACCCACGCGTCGACGCCTGGCTCGACGCCATCGAGCGCGCGAGGGACTCCACGCACGTGCGCGCCTACGCCCTGGACGAATGGCAAGCAATGCTGCGGGCAGCGGGCCTGCGCTGGATCGTGGGCGACATCGAGACGCGCTACCGCATGGAGGTCGACGCGTGGGTCGGCCGCATGGCGCTCGACGAGGCCGGGGAGGCGGAGGTGCGGCGGCTCTTCCGGCAAGCCGGGCCGCTCGAACGAAGGCTCTTCACCATCGAGTACGAATCCGGGGAGGCGGTGCGCTTCGAATTTCCCATGGCGCTGATCCTGGCCACCCTCCCCGAGGAGGGAAGGCGAGCATGACGCACCACATCGCGGTCTTGCCCGGAGACTTCATCGGGCCCGAGGTCGTCGAGGCCACCGTGCGGACCCTGGAGGCGATGCAACGCACGCACGGACTGGCGTTCGAGTTCGAACGGCTGCCCTTCGGGGGCGGCGCCATCGACAGCCACGGCGAACCGCTTCCCCAGGTCACCAAAGATGCCTGCACGCGTGCCGACGCGGTCCTGATGGGATCGGCCGGCGGTCCCGTCGGGGACCACCCCTGGAACCGGCTGCCGCGGGAGAAGCGCGTCGAGTCCGGCATCCTGGGGCTGCGCCGGCACCTCAAGGTGTTCGCCAACCTGCGGCCCGTCAAGGTGTTCGCGGGGCTCGAGCGTCTGTCCCCGCTCAAGGAGTCGGTGGCGCGCGGCACCGACCTGCTGATCCTGCGCGAGCTCACCGGCGGCATCTACTTCGGCAAGCCCTCCTACGCCCACGACGACCAGGGGCTCTCGACCATGGTCTACGACCGCTACGAGGTCGAGCGCATCGCCCGGGTGGCGTTCGAGACCGCGCGTCAGCGGCGCAACAAGGTCACCAACGTGGACAAGTCGAACGTCCTCGACGTCTCGCAGTTCTGGCGCGACGTGGTGGTGGGCGTCCACCAGGCCGAGTTCCCCGACGTCGCCCTCGACCACCTCTATGTGGACAACGCGGCCATGCAGCTGGTGCGCGCGCCCACCGAGTTCGACGTGGTGGTGACCGGCAACCTCTTCGGCGACATCCTCTCCGACCTGGCCGCCGTCATCCCCGGCTCGCTCGGGGTGCTGCCGTCGGCCAGCCTCGGCGGCGACGTCGGCTTGTACGAGCCCGTGCACGGCAGCGCGCCGGACATCGCGGGCAAGGGGATCGCCAACCCCGTCGGAACGCTCCTGTCCGCCGCCATGATGCTGCGCCACGGCCTCGGCGAGGGGGCGGCCGCCGACGACCTCGATGCCGCCGTGCAGACGGCGCTCACCGAAGACGCAACCGTCGACCTGGGCGGCGGCCGCGGGACCGAGGCCTTCACGGACGCCGTGGTCCGGGCGCTCGAGACGGCGGCCGCGGCGCCGACCTGAGCAGCGACCCGCGCGTGTCCCTCCCGAAGCGGCGGTGGCGGGGAGCCGGCGCGCGCACCCGTACAATGACCGCGATGTCCCGTGAACCCAGCTCCACCCCACCCGTGGGGCGCGCAGCGACGCGTCCCGCCGACCGGATCGCGGGGTTCCGCGAGACGGTCTTCGCGACCTACTCCCGCCTCGCCCGGCAGCACGACGCCATCGACCTCGGCCAGGGCTTCCCGGGCTTCGACCCCCCCGACTTCGTGCTGGAGGCTCTGGCCGCCAGCGCCCGCGGCGGGCAGCAGTACGCCCCGCTCGGCGGCCTTCCCGCGCTGACCGAGGAGGTGGCGCTGGACGTCGGCGGGCGCCTCGGGCGCGAGCTCGACCCAGCCGCCAACGTGCTGGTGACGGTGGGGGCTACCGAAGGGCTTTTCGCGATCATCCAGGCCTTCGTGTCCCCCGGTGACGAGGTCCTGCTCATCGAGCCCTTCTACGACGCCTACCCCGCCGATGTAGTGATGGCCGGCGGTGTCCCCCGCTACCTGCCGCTCGAGCTCGAGGGCGGGCGCTGGCACCTCGACCCCGACCGCCTGCGCCGTGCGGTCGGCCCACGCACTCGCGCCATCGTCGTCAACACCCCGCACAACCCCACCGGCAAGGTCTTCGACGTGGCCGAGCTCGACGCCCTGGTAGCCGAGGCGGCGCGCGTGGACGCCCTCCTGATCAGCGACGAGGTGTACCAGCGCATCGCCTTCACCGAGCACGTGCCGCTCGCCAGCCGCCCGGGTGCCTGGGAACGGACCCTGACGGTGGCGAGCCTGGGCAAGACCTTCTCGGTGACGGGCTGGAAGGTGGGCTGGGTGACCGGGCCCCAAGAGCTCGTGCACGCCGTGACGATGGCCCACCAGTGGATCCCCTTCGACGTCGCCACGCCGCTGCAGCGCGCGGGCGCCGCGATGCTCAAGCACGCCCGCCAGAGCGACTACTACGCCGAGCTTGCCAGCGACTTCCTGCGCCGCCGCGACCTCCTGCTGACCGCGCTCGAGCCAACCCCGCTCGAACCCATGGTGCCCGACGGCGGCTACTTCGTGGTCGCCGAGACCGGCGCTCTGGGCTACGCCGACGACGTCGAGCTATGCCGCGACCTGCCGGGGCGGGCCGGCGTGGGCGCCATCCCGCCGAGCGCGTTCTACACAGCCGAGCACAAGCACCTGGCCCGGAAGCTGGTGCGCCTGGCGTACTGCAAGGACGAAGACGAGATCCGCCGGGCGGGCGAACGTCTCGCCGGGCTCGGCTAGCCCCGTGCCGGGACCCCATCACGCGAGCGCGGCCCACGCCCCCCTGGTGGTGCTCGTGGGCCTCACCGGCGTCGGCAAGAGCACCGCGGTGCAGGCGTTGCGCACGGCCGTGCCGGGCGCTGCCGTGCTTCCCAACCGGCGCGAGCTCGCCGATCGCATCGTCATCCCGGACGCGCAACGTCTGGCGGGCGAGCCGCTCGAACCGGTGCGCGATCGCCTGCAGCGCTTCCGTCTCAGCGCGCGCTACGCCGAGGCCCATCCCGGAGGGCTGGCTCACGCGCTGGAACGCTACCTGTCGCGAGGGGGCGAGGCTGTGGACGCACCGTTGCTGCTCTTCGACAACCTGCGCGGCGAGGCCGAGGTGGCCTACGCGTGCGAGCGTTTCCCGGCGGCTCGCTTCGTCGTGCTGGAGGCGCCCGCCGCGATGCGCGTGCTGCGGCTCGCGGGACGGAACGACGCCTTCGATCGGACGGAGTCCGCCTCCGGACCGGCGCCCGCGGCGCTGCTGGCGCGGCTCGAGCGGGTGGACGGGCTGGCCGGGCTCCTCGACGTGCACGGGCTCGCGGCGAATGCCGAGGGACTCGACCCCGAGGCTGTGGAGACCGGAGCGCGCGTCGTCGCCGAAGAGAGCCTCCACTACGACATCGGCGCCACGTGGCGACGGCTCGAGGCGTTGCCCGCCGCGCAGCGCATCCGGCTCGATACCGGACGCCTAAGCCCGCTTCAGGTCGGCGACCGGTTGGTCGCCTGGCTGTAGGCTGGTCGGCATGGCCCGCATCGCGCGCATCGGGGTCTCCCCCCT
Organism: uncultured bacterium; assembly: GCA_964536935.1. Taxonomy (GTDB): domain Bacteria; phylum Deinococcota; class Deinococci; order Deinococcales; family Trueperaceae; genus JASBRS01. The sequence goes on from CAZIBD010000026.1 coordinate 5,582, forward strand.
CGTCCTCCCCATGGCCAGCGCCCTGCGCTGGGGGGCCGGCAGCGAGCTCACCCACCTCGACCACCTGCTCGTCGGCGTGGAGCTCGAAGGCGGCGTCCTGGGCGTAGCGGAAGCCCCGGTCCGGCCCACCATCTACGGCGAGACCCCCGAGGGGATGGAGGCCGCCCTACGTCGCCACCTGGCCCCTCGCCTCGCGGGCGTAGACGCCGACGACGACGCCGAGCTCTCCCGCATCGTCGCCTCGCTCCCTTTCAACTTCGCGCTCAAGGGCGCGCTCGACCTGGCGGTGCAGGAGGCGCGGGCCGCGGCAGGCGGCGAGAGCCTGGCGAGCGCCGAAGCCGGCCCGCAGCGCCGCCCCCGGGTGAGCTTCATCCTGGGCATCGCGCCGCTCGACGCCATGCTCACCGAAGCGAGGGCGGTGGTCGAGGCGGGCGTGCGTGTGCTGAAGGTCAAGGTGGGACGCGACCCGGCGCACGATGAACGCGTGCTGGAGGCCCTGCGGCTCGAGCTCGGCCCCTCGGTGCTCCTCTATGCCGATGCCAACGAGACCCTCCCCGAGACCGAGGCTGCGCACCGCCTGGAGCGGCTGGCGAAGCTGGGGGTCGCCTACGTGGAGGAGCCCCTACCCGTCCACCGGCTGGAGGCACGCCGGCGGCTGCGGGCCGCCGCCATCCTCCCCCTCATCGCCGACGACAGCACCTTCACCCTCGCCGACCTCGAACGCGAGCTGGAGGCCGACACCTTCGACATCCTCAACATCAAGCCGGCGCGAAGCGGCTGGCGAGACTCCTTGGCGATGCTGGCGCTGGCACGCTCGGCGGGCAAGGGCGTGATGATCGGATCGCAGGCCAGCAGCGGCCTCGGGACGCTGCATAGCGCCGTGGTCGCGAGCCTGGAAGGCGTCACCCATCCGAGCGAGCTCAGCTTCCCCTTGAAGCTCAGGAGCGACAGCCTCGACCGGCCGCTGCCGCTCGCCGACGGCGTGCTCGATCTGGACGCGCTGCTCGCCGCCCGCCTGCGACCGGAGTTGTGGGCGCCGACCTGGCTCTGAGCGACCTCGCCCCCACAACCGCGCGATACGATGAGCTCCTTCGCCCCGGGCGGGAGGAAGCGTCCCGCCACCGGCTGCTCGGACGTGCAGGTGTCGGGCGCCGCGGCGCTACGCGGGGGCCCGGAGGTCAGTCATGGAGAAGTCCGTGGTCACCGCCGTCCTGGCCGCCCTCGCGGCCGGCCTCGCCATCGGCGCCCAGGGCGCCGTCATGCGCGCCGCCGATCGCGCCCTCGGGGCCGCGCGTACCGGCCTGATGGTCAACGTCGCAGGTGGGTCGCTGTCGCTCCTGGCGCTGGTCGCGTTGTCGTTGCTCGGCGGGGGCGTGCTGTGGGGCGCGCTGCTGCGGAGCTCCCCGTACTGGGGCGCCGCCGGCGCGCTCGGGATCGGGATCCTCACGGGCATGGCGTTCGCTCTGCCCCGGCTGGGCATCGCCGCCGGACTCGGCGGCATCCTCCTGGGTCAGATGACCGCCGCCGTCGTCATCGACACGGCCGGCTGGGGTGCAACCCGCATCCCCCTGAGCGCGGGTCGCCTGGCCGGCCTGGTCCTCCTGGCGATCGGCGTGGTGCTGCTGTTGCCGCGCCGCTGAGCGCGGCGGCGCCGGTCCGGCTCAGGGCAACACCAGCAGGCTCGCGAAGGCGAGCCCGAGCGCACCCAGCGTGATCGTGCCGGGACCGCCCAGCGCGCTCAGGATCCACATCAGCGTGCCGCTCAGGAGCCCCGACAGCCCCCAGGCGGTCCACTCCCGGTGCGACACGTGCAGCCAGCTCGACGCCTTCTCCAGGATCACCGTGGCGAGAGCGACCAGCGCAAAGGCGAGCAGCCCGGCCTCGCCCGAGCCGGCCGGTCCCCCGGTCGCACTCCGCAACGCCGTGAGCAGCACGAAGACGACGGCGGCCGCGACCAGACCCGGCAGCACGCGGCCGCCGCCCCGCGAGAACGGATCGAGGGGGACGGGGGCCGGCTCCACGGACGGACCCAGCAGCCACGACGCCAGGAAACCGGCCGCAAGCCCCAGGACCGCCAGGGGCAGCCCTCCGACGACCCCGGCCGAGAGCGTCGCGTAGACGTAGCCGAGCGCCGCCAACAGCGCGACCTTCATCAGGAGCGGAGCCCGCAGCAGGGCCAGCGCACTGCGCCAGGCAACCGCTCCCAGCGGGCCGTACTCCGGCGAGGGCGCCGGCAGGCGGATGCGCGCGCTCCCGGAGCGGCGGCCCCGCCCGCGTCGGCGCGTACGGGTGGTGACGCCGCGCCGCCGCAGGGCCCCGGCGCTCTGGGTCATCACCGCCATCAGCACGGAGGCGCGGAACTCCGCCACCACCATCGCGTCGAACAGGTATCCCTCCGGGTAGGCATCGCCCTGGACGACAAGCGCCAGCGCCGCCGCCACCAGTCCGAGTGCCGTGAACGCCGAGGCGGCCAAGGCGGGAGCGGCCGTGCCTTGTTCCCATCCCAGCACGCCCGAGGCCGCTCCCAGGGCCGCGAGCAGCGCGGCCGCCAGCGCCAGCGGCACCGCGAAGCGTCGGCGCTCGTACACCAGCAGCGCCAACGCGGCGCGCAACAGCCACAGGCCGGCGCCCAGCGCCACCAGCGCAGGCGCCGACACCGCGAACAGGATCGTGACCAGCAGCCACGCCGCGGTGCCAACCACCGCGCCCACGACCGCGCGCGAGGCGAAGAAGCCGAGCAGCCTCGGACGCAGCACCCGGCGTGAAGGCCAGGGCGCCAGGCCCAGCAGCATGGCGTGACTCCGTCCCAGCACCACGGGCGGCGAGCGCTGCAGCGACACGCTGACCAGCGCCAGCAGCGCGACCACGTCGAGTGCGATGGGAAGCGCCGCGACGGGAAGAGGACTCCCGATGGGCGCAGCCGACTGCACCCCGCCCACCACGAACAAAGCGATCCAGAACACGAGGTAGATGATGGTCGACCACCCGAACGTCCGGCCGACCCAGCGGTAGGCCCGACCCACGCGGCGCCGCAGCATGCGGCGCTCCAGCCCTCGCAAGCTGGCGGTCGCGGCAGGTCGCGACACGGCCTCCGCGCTAACCACGGAGGCCGCCCACATGGCCGCCGCGAACCTCGACCACGTAGGCATGCAGGTCCGCCTCCAGGGCCTGGTCGTGTGCGCTCAGCAGGTTGATGCGACCATCACCGGCGCGGTCACGCAGCCCCTCGCCGAGGGTGATCCGCGCATCGGCGTCGAGCGTGTTGAAGGGCTCGTCGAGGAGCAGCAGGTCGGGGTCGAGCCCGAGCGCCAGCGACAGCGCGGCCTTGTGCCGCATCCCGCGGGAGTGCGTTCCGGGGAACTCGTCGAGCCTCCCCCCCAGCTCGAAGCGCTCGAACCAGTCCAGCGCCCGTTCTTCCGCCTCCGGCCTAGCATAGGCACGGCTCAGGAACGCGGCATGCTCACGGACGGTGAGGTCCTCGAACAGGGTGGGCACGTCGGCGACGAACGCGAAGGCGGCCCGCCCCTCGAGCGAGCGCGGACGCGCCCCGAAGATCAGGATCTCCCCCTTGAAGGGGAGAAGCCCGGCGATGGCGCGGAGCAACGTGCTCTTGCCGGCGCCGTTGGGGCCGCGCAGCAGCACCGTCCTCCCGGCGGGAATGGTGAGGTCGACGTCGGCCAGCACGGCCTCGCCACCGAACTGCACGCTGACCTCCTGCAGCTCCACCTCTTGCTTCGGGGCCGCCCCGCCTTTCGAAGACCCGGCCCGTTCACGCTCCGCGCGGTCGGGTTCGCGCTGGGAAGTGCTGGTCGTCGGTTCGCTCATCGGCTACCACCTTACGCCGCGGGCGCCGCCGGGGCGGGTCGTCCGGGCCGGTCCCGGCGTGGCGTCCCCCTCCCGTCCCCTGCCGCCCGGCCGGCACAAGCCGCGCGATGCACGTGCACGACCCGCCGCCGCGGAGTCCGGGACGCCCACGGCCCGACCTAGAATGATCCCATGGTCACGCACCCGGTCACCGTGTCTCCCTCCGGCGAACGGCTCAACCCCGCCGCGCAGCTCGCCCACCACCTCGCCGCGGTCGCGGCCGACCCCGTTGCCATCGATGCCGATGTCTGCGAGATGATCGTCAACCGTGTCATCGACAACGCCGCGGCGGCGCTCGCAGCGCTCTCGCGTGAGCCGGTGGCCAACGCCCGTAGCCAGGCGTTGGCGCATCCCCGCCCGGGAGGCGCCACTCTCTTCGGCCTGCCAGCCTCGAGCACGGTGGCTGCCGAGTGGGCGGCCTGGGCCAACGCCACGGCGGTGCGCGAGCTCGACTTCCACGACACCTACCTCGCCGCTGACTACGCGCACCCGGGCGACACCATCCAGCCGCTGGTAGCGGTGGCCCAGCAGACGGGACGGGACGGCTCCGCCCTGATGCGCGCCATCGCCACCGCCTACGAGGTCCACATCGCCCTCGTCGACGCGATCTCGCTGCACGAGCATGCCATCGACCACATGGCCCACCTCTGCCCCGCCACCGCGGCGGGACTGGGGACCCTGCTCGATCTCGACCCGGCCACCGTGCTCCAGGCCATCAATCAGGCCGTGCACACCAGCATCACCACGCGGCAGTCGCGCAAGGGGGAGATCTCGAGCTGGAAGGCCTTCGTTCCCGGTTACTCGGGCCTGCTCGCCGTCCTCGCCGTCGACCGGGCCATGCGCGGTGAAGGCGCGCCGGCCCCCATCTACGAGGGTGCGGACAGCGTGATCGCGCGCCTGCTCGACGGCCCGGAGGCGAGCTACGAAGTCCGTCTCCCCGGGCCGGGCGAGAGCAAGCGCGCCATCCTCGCCTCCTACACCAAGGAACACTCCGCCGAGTACCAGGCGCAGGCGCTCATCGACCTCGCGTTCGATCTCGGCCCGCGCGTGCCCGACCTCGAGAGCATCGAGGAGGTCGTCATCCACACCTCGCACCACACCCACCACGTCATCGGCAGCGGCTCCGGCGACCCCGAGAAGTACGACCCGGCCGCGAGCCGCGAGACGCTCGACCACAGCGCCATGTACATCTTCGCGGTCGCTCTGCAGGACGGCCGCTGGCACCACCAGACGAGCTACGCGCCCGAGCGCGCCGCTCGGCCCGACACCGTGCGCCTGTGGCGCAAGATCCGCACCGTCGAGGATGCCGGGTGGACCGAGCGTTACCACGACCCCGATCCGACGCGGCAGGCTTTCGGGGCGCGCGTCGAGATCCGCCTGCACGGCGGGGAGATGCTCGAAGCCGAGCTTGCCGTCGCGAACGCGCACCCCAACGGCCGCCGCCCCTTCGCACGCGCCCAGTACCTGGCGAAGTTCCATACGCTGGCGCAGGGCGTGGTCTCCGACGAGGAGCAGGCGCGGTTCCTGGAGCTCGCCCAGCGGCTTCCGGCGCTGCTACCCGAGGAGCTCGCCGGCCTCACGCCGGTAGCGCCCGCGGGCAGCCTCCCGCGGGCGGAGCGCGACCAGCGGGGGATCTTCTGATGCTCTACGCCCGCTCGAGCGCGGCCCTGAAACGCCGCCGACTGCGCGAGGCGCTCACCGGCAACCGCCTGCTGCGCCTGCCGGGCGCCTTCTCTCCGCTGGTGGCCCGCCTCCTCGAGGAGCAGGGCTGGGACGGCGTCTACATCTCCGGCTCGGTGGTGGCCGCCGACCTCGGCCTGCCCGACATCGGCCTCACCAGCCTCCACGAGGTGGCGCGACGCGGCGCTCAGATCGCCCGGGTGACGGAGCTGCCCGCGCTCCTGGACGTGGACACCGGCTTCGGCGAGCCCATGAACGTCGCAAGGACGGTGCAGGAAGCGGAGGACGCCGGCGTCGCCGGCCTCCACCTCGAGGACCAGCAGAACCCCAAGCGCTGCGGGCACCTCGATCATAAGAGCGTGGTCGAGGAGGGCACCATGCTCCGCCGCATCCAGGCGGCGGTCGCGGCGCGCCGCGACCCCGACCTGCTGCTCATCGCGCGCACCGACGCGCGGGCCGTAGAGGGCCTCGACGCCGCCATTCGACGGGCGCGAGCCTACGTGGCGGCCGGGGCGGATGCCATCTTCCCCGAGGCGCTGGCGTCCGAGGACGAGTTCGCCGCCTTCCGGGACGCGGTCGAGGTGCCGCTGCTGGCGAACATGACCGAGTTCGGCAAGTCGCCGCTGCTGAGCGCCGCGGCCCTGGAGCGGCTGGGGTACGACCTGGTGATCTACCCGGTCACCGCGCTGCGGTTGGCGATGGCCGCCGTCGAGCGTGGCCTGGCCGAGCTCCGCTCGGACGACGCGCAGGCATCGCTGGTGCCGCGCATGCAGACGCGCGCGCGCCTGTACGAGCTGCTCGACTACGGCGCCTACGCCACCTTCGATCGGGGGATCTTCGACTTCACCTTGGACGAGTGAGCGCATCGGCGGGCGCGTCCCGGGACGCCGAGCGAGCGGGCTCCGGTACAATGCGCCCATTCAGGAGGACTGTCCATGGCCGACACGCTCAAGAGGTCGAAGCTCAACCGTCGTAGCTCCTTGGTCACCCAGGGCGACCAGCGAGCGCCGAACCGCGCCATGCTACGCGCCGTCGGCTTCGGAGACGAGGACTTCGACAAGCCCATCGTCGCGATCGCCAACGGTCACAGCACCATCACGCCGTGCAACGCCGGCCTGGGCGACCTCTCCGCGGCCGCCGAGGACGCCGCCCGGGAGGTCGGCGGGATGCCCCAGATGTTCGGCACCATCACCGTCTCCGACGGCATCTCGATGGGCACCGAGGGGATGAAGCTGAGCCTCGTCTCCCGCGAGGTGATCGCCGACAGCATCGAGACCGTCTGCCGCGCTCAGAGCATGGACGGGCTCGTCGCCGTCGGCGGGTGCGACAAGAACATGCCCGGTGCCATGATCGCCATCGCGCGCCTGAACATCCCCAGCATCTTCGTCTACGGCGGCACCATCAAGCCCGGGCACCTGGGCGACGAGGACCTCACCATCGTGAGCGTGTTCGAAGCCGTCGGGCAGTACTCCGCCGGCCGTATCCCCCTGGAGACCTTCGAAGCGATCGAGCAGAACGCCTGCCCGGGCAACGGGTCCTGCGGCGGGATGTACACGGCCAACACCATGTCGTCGGCGATCGAGGCGATGGGCATGAGCCTCCCCGGCTCGAGCACGATGGCGGCCGAGGACGAGGAGAAGCGTCAGAGCGCCTCCGACAGCGCTCGCGCGCTGCTGCGCCTTGTCCGAGACGACCTGCTGCCACGCGACATCATGTCCAGACGCGCCTTCGAGAACGCCATCCGGGTCGTCATGGCGGTGGGCGGCAGCACCAACGCGGTGCTCCACCTCATGGCCATCGCGCATGCGGCGGAGGTCGACCTCGGCCTCGAGGACTTCGAGCGTATCCGTCGCACCACCCCGCTCTTCTGCGACCTCAAGCCCTCCGGCCACTACGTCGCCACCGACCTGCACCGTGTGGGCGGGATCCCCCTGGTCATGAAGATGCTCCTCGAGGCGGGCCTCCTGCACGGCGATTGCCTCACGGTGACCGGCAAGACCGTGGCCGAGAACCTCGCCGACACGCCGAGCGTTCCGCCGGCTGGCCAGGACGTCGTCCACCCCATCGATCGGCCGCTCTACCCGCACGGCCACCTCAACATCCTGCGGGGCAACCTCGCCCCAGAGGGCGGCGTCGCCAAGACCACGGGGCTCAAGGCCCGGCGCATCCAGGGCCCGGCACGGATCTTCGAGAGCGAGGAGGACTGCCTCGCCGCCATCCTCGAGGACCGCATCCGTCCCGGAGACGTCATCGTGATCCGCAACGAAGGGCCGCGCGGAGGCCCTGGCATGCGAGAGATGCTCTCTCCCACCAGCGCCATCATCGGCAAGGGGCTCGGCGACTCGGTGGGGCTCATTACCGACGGGCGCTTCTCCGGCGGGACCTACGGCCTGGTGGTGGGGCACGTGGCACCGGAGGCCGCGGTCGGCGGCCCCATCGGCCTGCTGGTGGAGGGCGACACCATCACCATCGACGCCGACCGGAACCTGCTGCAGGCGGAGCTGAGCGACGAGGAGTTGCGGCGGCGCCGGGAGGCGTGGCAGCCCCCCAGCCCGCGCTACACCACGGGCGTGCTGGCCAAGTACGCCCGCCAGGTGTCGAGCGCGTCGCAGGGCGCGGTCACGGACTGAACCCAAGGGACGGCCGCGCGCCGGTCGGTAGGACCTCCGACCGGCGCGCGGTTCCGTCGAGGCGACCGATGGTTACTCGGTCATCCCCTCCGGCTCCTCCTCGATCCGCTTCGGCCGCCGCAGGAAGAGCAGCGGCAGGACCAGGCCCAGCAGGGCGAGCACCCACAGGGTGATCGACAGGGGGCTCTGCCACAGGGTGAGCCAGTTGCCGTTGCCGAGGTTGAGCGCCCGACGCAGGTTGACCTCCATGTCGTCACCCAGCAGGAGACCCAGGATGACCGGGACCAGCGGGACGTCGAGCTTGCGCAGCAGGTAGCCCCCCACGCCGAAGCCGATCATCAGGAAGATGTCGAAGACACTGTGGCTGATCGAGTAGACGCCCAGGAAGCCGACCATGGTGACCACCGGCATCAGGATCCAGCCCGGCACGCTCAGCAGCCTCACGAAGAAGCCCACCAGCGGCAGGTTGAGCACCAGGAGGACGATGTTTCCGAGATAGAGCGAGGCGATCAGGCCCCACACCACCTCGGGATGCTGCGTGAACAGCAGCGGGCCCGGGGTGATGTTGAGCGACATCAGCATCGCCAGGAGCACCGCCGTCGTGCCGCTGCCCGGCACGCCGAGCGTGAGCATGGGGACCAGCGCGCCGCCGGCCGCGGCGTTGTTGCCCGCTTCCGGAGCGGCCACACCACGCGGGTCGCCGGTCCCGAAGGTGCCCTCCCGGTCGACCAGGCGCTTCTCCATGGTGTACGCGATGAAGCTGCCCAGCGACGCCCCGGCGCCCGGCAGGACACCGGAGATGAAGCCGATGACGCTGCCCCGGACCATGCTGAGGAGCGAGCGGCTGATGTCGTGGATGCGCGCGGCAACGCGACCCACCTTGTAGCGGACGAACTCACCGGCGTGGAGCCTCTCGAGAAACACCAGCGCTTCGCTGATGGCGAACAGCCCGACGATGGCGACGATGAAGTCGATCCCCTCGAAGAACTTCATCTGTCCGAAGGTGTAGCGCGGGATGGAGCTGCCGGGATCCAGGCCGACCGTGGCGAGCATCAGTCCGAGCACGGCCCCGATCAGCGTCTTCACGGGGTTCTTGCCCGTCAGGCTGCTCAAGGTCGAGAAGGCCATCACGTACAGGGCGAAGTACTCGGCCGGCCCGAAGCGGATCGCGATCTTGGCGAGCACCGGCGCGAACAGCATGAGCCCGATGGTGGCGAGGGTGGCGCCCACGAACGACGCGACGGCCGAGATGGCGAGCGCCGAGCCTCCCCGCCCCTTCTTGGCCATCGGGTAGCCGTCGAGCGTCGTCATCACCGCAGGCTCGTCCCCCGGGATGTTGAGAAGGATGCTGGAGATGCGCCCGCCGTACATCGCGCCGTAGTAGACGCTGGCGAGCAGGATGAGCGCCGACTCGGGTCGCAGGCCGAGCGTGAAGCTGACCGGGATGAGGATGGCGACGCCGTTGGCCGGGCCGAGGCCCGGCAACGCACCCACGATCGTGCCCGCGAAAGCGCCTAGTAGCGCCAGGCCCAGGTTCAGCGGCTGGAACGCGACGCCGAAGCCCTGGCCAAGGAGGTGAAGGGTCTCCACGCTAGCCGCCGAAGAGGGCCCCGGTGGGCAGGGGCAGGCCGAGGAGCGAGTTGAACAGAAGATAGAGAACCACGCTGCTGGTCACGCCCGTGATGCCGGCCTGCCACCAGCGCGCTCCCATCAGCAGGGCCATGAACGCTACCACCAGCACGGTGGCCGCCAGGAAGCCGATGGGGTCGAGGAGCAGCGCGTACCCGACCAGCCCGCCGACCAGCACGAGCTGTCGGAGCAGCACCACGCGCTTGGGCCAGGGGGCGCCGTGCTGCGGCCTCACGATCAGGTAGAGGCTGAACAGCGCCAGGAAGCCTCCCAGCATCATCGGCCAGGCCTGGGGTCCCAGCGGGTCTGTCAGGAAGTTGGTTCGGAAGCTCCGGGCGTGGAGCCCGAAAGCGATAGCGAGTGCCAGCAACAGCACGCCCGTGATGCGATCGGTCATGGGGTCCGTGCCCTTCGGGAGCCGAGCTCCCTGCAGCGTGCGTCGGGGGGCGCGCCCGAAGGCGCGCCCCCCTGGGCGTCACTGCAGCAGGCCGATCTCCTTGGAGAGATTGCGCAGGTCCTTGATCTGGTTGTTCACGAAGTCGTTGAACGCGTTTCCGCTCATGTGGAACGGCGCCAGGCCGTTGCTCTCCATCGCCGCCTTCCACTCGTCGGAGGCATAGAGCGTATCCATGCTGGACTGCCAGTAGGCGAACGCATCGTTGCTGATCTTGCCAGGGACGTAGAAGCCGCGCCAGTTGGCGCCGACCACGTCGTACCCCTGCTCCTTGGCCGTCGGGATGGTCCCCAGGTCGCCGGGAAGACGCGCGTCGGCGAGCACCGCCAGCGGCCGCACGTTGCCGGCCTCGATCTGCCCCTTGAGCTCCGAGATGTCACCGGTGACCGCCTGCACGTGATTGCCGAGGAGCTGCGTGAGGGCGGTGCCGCCGTTGTTGAACGAGATGTACTTGACGTTCTTGACCCCTTGCATACCGGCCGCCTTCATCAGCAGCAGCACCTTGAGGTGGTCCCAGCCACCGACGGCGCTACCGCCTCCGAAAGCGATCTTCGACGGGTCGTTCTCCACGGCCTTCACGAGGTCGGCGAGCGTCTGGTAGGGGGAGTCCTTGTTGACCGCGATGACGCCGAAGTCAGCGCCGATAGCGGCGACCCAGCGCACCTGGTCTTCATTCAGCCCAGCGAACTGGTTCTGCGCCAGGCGGGTCGTCGTCGCGGTGCTCGCGGCCACCAGCAGGTCCGGATCGGTGTCGCGCTTGCTGACGACGTACCCGTAGGCGACGCCGCCGCCTCCGCCGGCCATGTTCGTCACCTTGACCGGCTGCGGCGCCAGCTTCAGATCGTAGAGGATCTTGCCGACCGACCGGCAGGTGAAATCCCAGCCGCCACCCGGATCGGCCGGGGCGATGCACTCCACGTTGTTCGGCGAGAACGCGAACGCGCCGCCGGTGAGGGCGAGCAGCATCGCGATCAGCAAGAACCTCGGTGTACGTACCTTCATCGTGACCTCCCTTTCGGCCTCACGGGGGTCCGTCCCCCGTCGACCCCTCCTACGCGGCTTCGGTCTCCTCGACCAGCGCCTGCATAGCTATGGTTGCGGCGGCCAGGTGCCTCGTCACGGCCGCCTCTGCCGCGTCCTCGTCCCGCGCGAGCAGGGCGCGCAGGATCGCGGCATGCTCCGTCCACGCTTCACGCGCACGGCCGGGGCGTTGCACGGCCAGCGCCCGCGCCAGCCGTAGCTGGTCGTAGACCAGACCGGCCGACCGCTCCAGCGCCCGGTTCCCCGCCAGGCGCGCGAGGGCCTGGTGGAAGTCCTTGTCCGGCGGGTAGCCCCGCCCGCTCTGGATCACCTGGTTCGCCGCCTGGAGGAGCTGCTCCATGGCAGCCAGGTCGGCGTCGGACGCGCGGCGAACCGCAAGCCGTGCCGCAGCTGCTTCCAAGACGCAGCGGAGCTCCATCAGCTCGATCACGTCGCTCGCTTCGTAACGGCGCACGAAGCTGCCACGACGAGGCACCCGCACGACGAGGCCCTCCTGCGCGAGGCGCTCGAGCGCCTCGCGCACCGGGCCGCGGCTGACCTCGAGCCGTTCGGCCAGGCCGGCTTCGCTCAGCCTCGAGCCGGGACGGTGGCCGCCGGCGAGCAGGAGTGAGCGTATGGCCTGATAGACCTGTTCCGTGATGCTGGGTCCGGCCTTCAGGCCGGAGAGCGCCTCCATGCGGTGAGGACCCCTCCTATCGCATGCGAGCTGTCAACTGTCGACAGTTTACAGACACATGAGCGTGCGATGAGAGGGAGGGTCGGCTGTCGGTACAACACCCATGCCGCCGACGCACCACTGCGCCCGGACAGTAGGAGGCGCGCTCGGACGTCACCGCTCGGCGCGCGGCCGCATCCCTCACGGTGGGGACGAAGCAATCTGCGTAGAGCCCGGCACCCGGCGAGCCCGTGGCTAGGCAGGCATCGCCGGCCCCAGGGGCCTCTGGAGATCCTGCAACACCACGTCGAAGGCAGGAGGGTACACCAGCCGGCCGCGCCACGACGGATCGTAGCCCGAGAGGCGCCGGGCCAGCAGGATGGCGTCCGGAAGGGGTTCGGGCGGCGTGATGCCGTAGTGGGACGCCGGAACGAAGCCGAAACGCGGGTAGTAGCCCGGGTTGCCGACCAGCACGATGAGCGGCTCGCCGGCATGGTCAGCCCGCCCGATGCACTCGTGCATCATGGCGGTACCGGCGCCGCGGCCCCAGTACGACGGGAGCACAGCGAGGGGCGCCAGCACCGGAACCGGTCTGGCGGCTGCGCCGGAGACAAGGTCGGCGTGGCTCAGCAAGGCGTGTCCGACGATCCCGTCGTCCGTCACGGCGACGACCGAGTACGCGCGCCGATAGCGCCTGGACACCCGGATGGTGTCGACCAGCTCCGCCTCCGCAGGCGTCGGGAAGGCGGACCGATGCACGCGTCGGATGCCGGCGGCGTCCCCGACTGCCTCGCTGCGGATCCTGAGCACGCCTCAAGGTACACGCAGGCGCGATGAGTTCGATGGGCACGCACCTCCCGCCCCCGTACAATCGCCGGAATGGGGCTCTTCCAATCGTTCGCGCTGGTGCTCACCCTGACCGCCCTGTTCGGTTTCGTGAACGAGCGCTGGATCAAGCTGCCCACACCGATCGGCGTGACGCTGGTCGCGCTGCTGACGTCGCTGGGGCTGCTGGCGTTTCGCGACACCGCGCTCACGCACTGGGCCCAGAGCTTCCTCGGATCGTTGAACTTCGGGACCCTCGTCCTGCAAGGGTTGCTGAGCTTCCTGCTCTTCGCCGGCTCCCTGCACGTCAACCTCGAGGACCTTGGCCGGCAGGGCTGGCCGATCATCGTTCTGGCCACCGTCGGCGTGGTCCTCTCGACCGTGGTGGTGGGATTGCTGAGCGCCTTCGGCGCGGGCCTGCTGGGCTACCACCTGCCGCTGTCCTGGGCGTTCGTGTTCGGCGCTCTCATCTCCCCCACAGATCCGATCGCCGTGCTCGGCATCCTGCGGCGCCTGGGCGTCCGTCACGACGTGGAGACGCTCGTGGTGGGCGAGAGCCTGTTCAACGACGGTGTCGGCGTGGTGGTGTTCCTCGCCACCCTCAACTTCGCGACCGCCTCGGCCGGCGCACACGGCGGGGCGCCCGCCGGTACGTTCACGCTGTTCGTGCGCGAGGCGCTCGGGGGCCTGGCGCTCGGCTTCGTGCTCGGCGTGGCCACCTACCTGCTGCTGCGAGCGGTCGATCAGTACACGGTCGAGGTGCTGTTGACGCTCGCGCTGGTTGCCGGCGGGTACGCCCTGGCCGACACGGTGCACGTGTCGGGACCGCTGGCCATGGTGGTGGCAGGCCTGTTCATCGGCAACCGGGGCCGCATGCTGGCCATGAGCACCACCACGAGGGAGCACCTGGACATGTTCTGGGAGCTGGTCGATGAGATCCTGAACGCGGTCCTCTTCGTTCTGATCGGGCTCGAGGTGCTGGTACTGGCCCGCGGCTACCCCTGGCCGGTGGCGCTGCTGGCCATTCCGCTGGTCCTCGTGGCCAGGCTCGTGAGCGCCGGTGCCGCCATCACGACCCTGCGAGCGCGGCGCCGCTTTCCACCCTGGACCGTTCGCACCATGGTGTGGGGCGGCTTGCGCGGCGGCATCTCCATCGCCCTGGCGCTCTCGCTCCCCCTGGGCCACGAGCGTGACCTGATCGTGTCGATGACCTATGCGGTGGTGGTGTTCTCCATCCTGGTTCAGGGATTGACGGTCTCCCGCGTGGCGCGACGGATTCCCGCCGACAGCGGATCGTCCTGAGCCGAGATCCCCGGAAGCTCCGACCACGACCCCTTGACGAGCCGGCCTCGACCGGACGTATGCTTCACGGGTTGGGGCGCGCCCCGGACCGCCGTGCGCGCCCGCTGTCAGGGGCGTGAACGCCCCGGAGGGACCGCATGAGCCGACTAAGGGTGACCGTCTGGAACGAGTACCTTCACGAGGTCGAGAACGACCTCGTTCACGCCGTCTACCCCGACGGCATTCACGCCGAGGTCGCCTCGGCGGTGACCGAGCGCGTCGATGCCCAGGTAACGACCGCCACGCTGCGAGAGCCCGAGAACGGGCTCCCGCAGGACGTCCTCGACGCAACGGACGTCCTCTTCTGGTGGGGTCACAAGGCCCACGCCGAGGTCGCCGACGAGGTCGTGGAGCGCGTCCACAAGGCCGTCATGGGCGGCATGGGCCTCGTCGTCCTGCACTCCGCGCACGTCTCCAAGGTCTTCAAGCGGGTGCTGGGCACCACCGGCTGGCTGCGTTGGCGGGAGGCGGATGAGAAGGAGCGCCTGTGGAACCTGCAGCCGTCGCACCCCCTGCTCGAGGGGGTGCCGGAGCAGTTCGAGCTCGAGCAGGAGGAGATGTACGGCGAGCGCTTCGACATCCCCGAGCCCGACGAGCTGCTGCTGATCTCCTGGTTCCAGGGGGGTGAGGTGTTCCGCAGCCTGTGCACCTGGCGTCGCGGCCACGGCCGCGTGGTGTACTTCCGCCCCGGCCACGAGGCCTACCCCACCTACCGCAATCCCCACGTGCGCCGCATCCTCGCCAACGCCGCGACCTACGCGGCCCGCCGCGTCACGGTCGAGATCGGGCGCCCCATCCAGGTAGAGGCGCTGGAGCCGGTGCCGAACCCGAGCAAGGAGCACGTCGGGTGACGGCCATGCACGACGCATCCGGGGGGCCAGGCCTGCATGTGGACGCCGGTCCGGTGCGCGTGGCCGTGCTCGGTACCGGGGCGATCTCCAGACGCCACGTCGAGGGCCACCGCGCCGCAGGAGCCGAGATCGTCGCCGTATGCGACGTCGACGCGGACTCCCTGGAGCGCCGCGCGAACGAGTGGGGCGTCGATCGCCGCTATCGGGACTACCACGCCATGTTCGAGGACGGCGGCTTCGACGTCGTGAGCATCGCTGCACCCACGGCCGTCCACCACCCCGCCACCCTGGCCGCGGCCGCGCACGGCGTCCACGTGCTGGTGGAGAAGCCCATCGCTCTCTCGCTGGAGCTCGCCGACGAGATGATCGCCGCCTGCCGCGAGGCCGGCGTGCTGCTCCAGGTCAACCACCAGCTACGCTCCGGCGGCCCCGCCCATCGCGCCAAGCAGGTGTTGGACTCCGGCGCCCTCGGCCGCGTCACCTACATCCGCTTGCGCCAGGCCCACGACTGGGCCGGGCTCGGCGTTCGGCCGTCCTTCGCGACCCGCGCCTCCTCGGGGGGCGGTACCCTGCTCGACAACGGTTGCCACCTGATGGACCTGGCGCGCTTCTTCGGGGGCCGCGTCGACGAGGTCTATGCGCGCACCGCCAGCCTGCAGTACGACGTCGAGGTCGAGGACACGGCCGTGGTGTCGCTCCGCTTCGCCGACGGCGCCCTGGGCACCGTGGAGACGGCCTGGACCGCCACCGGCTGGGAGGAAGGCTTCTGGATCTACGGTACCGAGGGCGCCCTGGAATGCACCAACCGCTTCGGCCCTCCGGTGCTGCGCCACAGCTACCGCGCCTCCCCGGGCACGACCTGGGGCGACACCGACGTCGCCACCTACGAGTTCGCCGGCGATGGGAACCATACGCGCCACATCGCCGCCTTCCTGTCAGCCGTGCGAGGGGAGGGCGCGGTGGCCTGTAGTGGCGAGGACGGGCGCGAGGCGGTCCGCCTGGTGCTCCGCGCCTACGAGAGTGCGACGCTCGGCCGAGCGGTGTCGCTCGACAGCACCCAGCTCGAGAGCGCCCAGTTCGAGAGCGTCCAGCACGCGACCACCCGCTGAGGGCCCGGCGCGCCCGCACACGGCGATCCTTCGAGCCCCGACGTAGACTGGCTCATGACCTTCGAGGCGTTCCGCGCCGCCGCCGCGGCGATGGTCGACGAGATCCCTGATGAGTTCCTCAAGGGGCTGCAGGGCGTGCACGTGTTCGAACATGCCCGCCCCGAAGAGGAGTTCGAGGACGTGTACCGTCTGGGCGAGTACCTCGACCCCGGCAGCGAGGCGTTCCTGGGGGGACAGCCCGGGCTGGGCCGCCACATCGCCCTCTACTACGGGTCGTTCGCAGCCGTTGCCGACGGCGACCCCGATTTCGACTGGGAAGGCGAGCTCTGGGAGACCATCACCCACGAGTTGCGGCACCACGTGGAGTCGCTGGCGGGCGAAGACGCGTTGATCCAGGACGACATCGAACGCCAGAAGTCGTTCCCCCGCCGCTCCCACTGATCTCGGCTGCTAGTCAACCGGTCCGGGTCGCGAGCACCGTCCAGCCCGGATGCGCGGCCGTGAGCCTGGCTGCTGCGTCCGTGGCGGCTGCCGCATCCGGCGCCACGGCGAAGCAGCAGGACCCGCTTCCCGACATCGCGACGCCGCGAAGGCCCTCCGCCCGGAGCGCCCGGATCACCTCGCGGACGCGCGGGTGCGCCCGCAGCACCCCCGGTTGAAGGGCGTTGACGAAGCTGGGCTCGGCGCCGGATCGCAGCTTCTCCACCAGCGACTCCAGCGGCAGGCGTGGCGTGAAGCTCTGGAGCGCCGCGTACGCCTCCGCAGCGGAGACCGGCTCACCTGGATAGCTGAGCACCAGCGCCAGCGGCGGCAGCGTCACCGCGTCCAGGCGCTCTCCTCGACCGCGCGCCAGCGCCGCCGCCATGCCCGACAGGAAGAACGGCACGTCGGACCCCAGCGCGAGTCCCAGACGCTCGAGGTCGACGCCTGCCGGGACGAGTACCTGCAGCGCCCGGAGGACGGCCGCCGCATCCGACGAACCGCCACCGAGCCCGGCTGCCAGCGGGATGCGCTTGCGAAGGCGCACGCTCACGCCCACGCCGTCCATCGCCGCCGCTTCGAGGTAGCGCAGGGCGGCGCGCGCCGCCAGGTTGCGCTCGTCGGTCGGGAGGTCGGCCCCCTCCACGCTCACATGCACGCCGCCGCCGGTGAGTTCGACCCGGATCTCGTCGGCGAGCGCCACGCGTGCCATGAGCGTCTCGATCTCGTGGTAGCCGTCACCTCGGCGCGCCAGGACCGACAGCCCCAGGTTCACCTTGGCGTGGGCCCGCTCCTCGACCACCGAAGCGGCGCTCACGGGGGGCCTTCCTTCGAGCGCTGCTCGAGCCAGAGCTCCCGGAGCGCAGAGGCGAGCCGCAGATCCTCCCGCGTCGTGATCTTGTGCAAGAGCGGGCTCCCATCCACCAACTCGACATGGCGCCCCAGCCGTCGAACCAGCGCCGCGTCGTCGGTGGCGTCGAATCGCTCGGTCTCGGCACGGGCGTGCGCCTCCTCCAACAGGCTCCGCACGAACCCCTGGGGCGTCTGTACCGCGCGGAGCCGATCGCGGTCGAGCGTGGCGCCGCTGTCGACCTCCACGATGGTGTCGGCCAGCGGCAGTGACGCGGTGGCCGCCCCGTGCAGCCGCGCGCCCTCCAGCACCCTGCGCGCCACCGCCGCCGGGAGGAACGGCCGTGCCGCATCGTGGACGAGCACGAGCTCCGCGCTGGTCGAGCGAACCAACCTGGCGACCGTGCCTTGCCGTGTCTCGGCTCCCGCCACCACGCGGACGCCGGGCACGAGCTGCCGGGCGCGTGCCACGTCGGCCTCGGCCACGGCGACGACGACCTCCTCCACCACGAGCTGGAGGGCATCCACCGACCACTGCAGCAGCGTGCGGTCGCCGACCGTCACGAAAGCCTTGGGACCGGCCGCCAGGCGCAGCCCCTGACCCGCGGCGGCGAGTAGCCCCGCCACGCGCGGTGCCTCAGTCATCGCTCTCCTTCCAACGAGGAGAGCGATCGTTCTCGATGCCGAGATGGTCGAGGACGCGGGCGGTGATCCCCCCCACCAGATCGTCGATGGTGCGGGGAGCCTGGTAGAAGCCCGGCGACGCCGGCAACACCACGGCGCCGGCGTCGTTGGCCGAGAGCATGTTCTGAAGCATGGGCCGGGAGTAGGGCGCCTCGCGTACCACCAGCACCAGCGGGCGTCGCTCCTTCAGCGTCACGTGCGCGGCGCGGGCAACGAGGTTGTCGCCCATCCCCGTCGCGACCTTGGCGAGGGTGCCGGCGCTGCACGGAACGATCACCATGCCGTCGACCCGGTAGCTCCCCGAGGCGATGGGGGCCCCGAGATCGGCGTCCTTGTGAACAACGTCGGCCAGGGCCTCGAGCTCGCCCACGCCGCCCTCGAGCTCCCCGGGTGCGACTTGCTTGGCGCCGGAGCTGACCACCAGATGGGTTTGCACGGGGGTCTGCCGCAGGTAGCGCAACAGGTCGACCGCGTAGATCAAGCCGCTCCCTCCGGTGACCGCGACGATCAGCCTTCGCGGCACGGCGGAACGACGGGGCTGAGCCGTGTCGGGCACGACCCAGCCTACCCCACGCCCGACGCGCGGGGCCATCGGCGTGCGCCTATACTGAGGGTCGTGGCGCTGGACGACCGCACCTGGACTCGCGGCACCGAGCTGTTCGAAGCCGGCGCCTTCTGGGACGCCCACGAGGCGTGGGAGGGCGCCTGGCGCGAGAGCACGGGGATCGAGAAGCACTTCCTGGGCGGGGCCATCCTGCTCGCCGCCGCGCTCCACAAGGCACGCGCGCTCCACTCTGCGCGGGGCGGACGCCGCAACTACGCCAAGGCTCTCAAGCATCTGGCCCTCGTTCCGGACCACTACCACGGCGTCGACGTGCGCGAGCTCGAGGCACGCGTCCACGCGGCGCTGCGCGACCCCCGGAACCAGCCATGCATCCCCATAGCCACGGAGGCAGAACCGTGAATCCACTCCCCGACGCCCCCTCCGACCGCAGCCGTCCCGCCGACGGGCTGCTGCACGATCAGCGCCGCGCCAGGCGCCCCAACACGGCGACCCGTCTGCGACGCTCCGACTCGCAACGCCTCATCGGCGGGGTGTGCGGCGGCATCGCCGCGTACGTGGACGCGGCACCGTCGGTGATCCGAGCGGTCTTCGTGCTGTCGCTGGTGCCCTCGATCGGCGTCACGGGGCTGGCGTACCTGCTGCTGTGGTGGCTCCTTCCGAGCGGCACCGTCGCCTGACCCTCGCCTCCAACGAAGCGCAGGGCCGACCCATCGGGTCGGCCCTGCGCTTCGTGCGTCGACGTCTCGCTTCAGACCAGCAGTCGAACCGGCGCGTCGAGCAGCTCCGCCACGCGGGCGAGCAGCTGCGCTCCCCGCTCCGGGGGCACGTCGCCCGCCAGCGACAGCGTGCTGCGATAGCTTCCGCGCTGGTTGTCGTAGAGAATCCTGCCCAGGGTGAGGAGCGGTGCCTTCACGTTCAGAACGGCCTCGTCCACGTCCAGAGCAGACATATCGGCGACCGCCAGGGCTGCGCCGGGAGCGTCGGCCGCGGCGCCATACGCCGTCGAGGAGAGCGCGCGCGCCAGCTCCACGAAAGCAACGCCGGCGGCGTCTCCAACCTCGCTCACGCGCAGCGACCCGGCCTCGTCCCAACCGACCATCGCCACCCGACCGTCTCCCCATCCTCCGTCGGCAACGGCCTTGGCGGCAGCTCGCAGGAGGAAGGGGGCAGGCGACAGCGGCTCGCTGTCACCGAGCTCCAGCCCCACGGCCAGCTGGGCGCCGGCCAAGGCGGTAACGTCCACATGCCGGCGAAGAAGCGTGCCGTAGGTCACCAGCGGCAGTTCGCCCGGTACGGAGCTCGCTGCGTCCGACGCAGCGGCAACGCGTTCGGACAACGGGGGAGTTGCGGGTGGCGGCTCGGGCGCCGAAGCGGGCACGTCGCTCTCCGTGGCTCGAGGCTCGACCTCGGCCTCCCGCTCGGGAACGTCGCTACCGGGAACGTCGCTCCGGGGCTCGGCCCAGGCCTCGACGGGCGCCTCCGCGGACTCCTCGTTCGCCTCGAACGCAGCTCCGTCGCCGGCCTCCGTGATCTCGCGCGGCGGCTCGAAGCCCCCCGCCAGGTCGTCGGTTCGGCCTCCGGGCTCCTCGACGTCCCACCCTTCGGCCGCGAACGCCTCGTCCTCGACGACCGGCTCGTCGGCCTCGACCGGCCACCGGTGTTCCATCGTCTCTGCGCTTGCCACACCCGCGTCCCCGTCGACGCCGAGGTCGCCCAGGGGCGGCATCTCCAACTCGGAGGCTCCGTCCTCGACGGGGGCGGAAGCATCGGCCTCGCCGCCGACCCCCTCGTCGAAGAGCGCGGGGCCCGTCACGCGTTCCGGTTGCTCCGCGCCGTCGGCGGCGCCGAAGACATCGGGCAACGGCTCGGGGCGCTCTTCGGACTCGGTGGCCCACAGCTCGTCCCCGCCGCCCAGGTCCTCGTCGCCAGCGTCCCATATGGCGCTGTCGTCGCCCTCGACGAGCAGGCCGTCCTCGACCTCCTCGGAGGGTGGCGCCGCGCTCGTCCGCCAACCGATCTCATCGGCTGAAACGGTCTCGTCTTCGTCGTCGTCGAACAGGAAGATGTCCTCGCTGATGGCGTCGGCCGCAGGGCTCGCCGGCGTCGACGGGACCTCGTCGACCGGAGGTACCACCCCGCCCTCGAGCGACGGCTCCGCCGGTCCATGACTCAAGCGGTCCGAGGCCGACAGCTCCTGCTGGATCTCCTGGAGCCCGACGTTCTGGTGGGAGGCGCGGATCTCGTGCTGGAAGGCCTGGACGTCATCCTCCGGCCACGCCTCCATCCCCTCGGGGACGGGCTCCGGCGTGGGATCGATGTCCTCCTCGCCGGCCATGACCCGCGCGAGGTACTCGAGCACGTCTCGCTCGACGACCTTGCCCCCCGCGCCGCTGCCGTGGAGGTCACGCCAGTCGACGTTGTTCTCTTCCGCCAGCCTTCGCGCCAGCGGTGAAATCTCGGGTTGGCTCACGGACAACCTCCTCCGTCCACGTCGCTTCCGTCACGAGCGAGTATACAGGAACCAGTGTTTCGGCCCGAAGGCCCTCCCGCAGCGACAATTCCCACTACCTCGCCGCGCCCGGCCTCAACCGGACGGCCCTGGACGGGAGCGCTTCGGGCTAGGCTCGAGCATGCGCAGCGTGAGCCCGGCCGACGCGGTCCTCGCCCTTCGGGCGGGCGCCCGCTTCGTCGACGTGCGAAGCGTACGCCAGCACGCGCGCGACGGCCTTCCCGGCAGCCGGAGTCTTCCCCTGGAGGCGATCCAGGCGGGTGAGGTTCCGGACGACCTCGATCGAGATGAACCGGTCTATCTCGTTTGCGACCGCGGAGCGATCAGCGAGCTGGCAGGCCTGTACCTCGAGCAAGCCGGATTCACCGTCGTGGCCAACGTCCGGGGCGGCTTGCTCGCCATCCGGCCGCTACTCTAGCGCGGCGCCCCATCATGGACGCCACGCTTGGAAGAAGACTCCGTCGATGTACGTCTGGAGAAGGGCGTTGCTGCCGTGGACCTGGACCGACATCGACACGGGCTCGCCCGCCTTCATGGCGCGGTCGAGCACGGTGCGCTCACCGTCCGCGTCGCGTACCACGAGCTTCAGCCGATAGCCGTGATCGACCAGTCGCTTCAACCCCATCACCTTGGGATCGAAGGAGAACGGGACCATCCGGGTGCCGCCCGAGCCAGCCGCCGCCCCGGCGTTTGCGCCGTTGGGGGGCGCTGCGCCGGCGCCTCCCCCAGCGGGGTTGCCACCGCTCTGCAGCGGGCCGGTGCTGGGCCGTCCGTTCACCGTGACCAGCACCGGGGTGCCCGGGAGGGTGTAGCCCGACGGCTCCACCTTCGTCACGCCCGGCGGCCGATCGCTCTGCTGGACGTACTGGACGTGCCCGATCTGGAGCTGTGCCGCTTCCAAGGCCAGCTGCGCGCGCCATAACGGCATGCCCACCACCTTCGGAACGTCGACGACGGCGCGACCCGACAGCGCGTAGAAGACCGCGACCGGCGTCCCGGGCGGCACCGTCGCGCCCGCCTTGGGACGGGTCCCCGTCACCGCGCCGACCTTGTCGAAGCTGATCCCGCCCGGTAGCGCTTCGACTTCGGTGAAGCCGAGTGCCTTGAGCCTGGCCACCGCCGCCGCGTGATCCATCCCCTGGAGGTCGGGCATGGTCAACGGCTTGCGGGCGGGCCCCGTGCTCACCGTCAGTCCAAGCTGCTGGTCCGTCTTCAGTTCGACGCCTGGTGCGGGGGTCTGACCGATGACGACGCCGAGCGCGTGGGTGTCATGCTGGTACGTCAGCGACGTGACCTGCAAGCGCAGCTCCGCAACGCGCTTCAGCGCCTGCGCCTCGCTCATGCCGACGAGCCGAGGCGCCTTCGTCTGAGCAGGCGGGTTGTTCACGCCCACATGGATCACGCGATCCTGGCGCACCATCGTTCCGGCATCGGGAGCCTGGTTGGTGACGGCCTGCAATCCCGCACCCGGCACGTTGTCCACGAAGGCCTTCGACTGCAGGCCGGCCTGTCGCAGCACGCTCACGGCATCGGCGTAGCGCATCCCCACCACATCGGGCAGGCGGACCTCGCGCACCGTGAAGTAGTCACGCACCGACACCACCGCGAAGACCGCGACCACCGCCAGAAGGGCGGCGGCCGCAAGCAAGCGAAACCGTCTGCGCCGAAGCGTCTGCTGGCGCACCTCGGCCGCCGTCCTCGAGTTCCCGACCACGGCTGGAGTCTACCACGCCCCATGACGTGGACGTGAGGCCAGAGCGCCGTCCCGGAGGGCATTCTTCACATTCGGTGCCGCCGTGCGCAACCTGCCCACCGGGCCGCCGAGCCTACAATGAGCACCATGCAAGCGACGCACCCTCTGTCCCGTCCGCGACCGTTGCGCACCCTCCCTCCCGAGCTCCTCCACAGCGACGAGGAGGTGGCGGCGCTAGCTGCGCTGGCGGCCGCCGGCCTGCCCGTGGGGTCCGTGGTGGTCGTGCCGGCAGCGGTGGAAGAGCGCTTCTACCGCCTCAACAACCTGCCCGCCTTGCTCAACGACGTCTTTCGCGCCGTCGATCCCGAGGACCCGGACGAGGACGACGTGGAGGAGGCCGCGCCCGCGGCCGAGGCGCTGCTGCGGCAGCACTACATGCTGGACGAGTTCATCGACGACTTCTACCAGGCCACCTCGAACCTGCCGGCGACGCTGTGCGTCCGTCGGCCCCGCGAGGAGGGTCGCGTGGCCGCCCGCGGGCGGCCGGCGCTGCTCGCCCTGAAGCGGACCTACCAGCACGACTGGAGCTTCGAGGCCGTGTGGGCCCGACTCGAACGGCAACGCGCGCTCGCTCTGGAGGCCCGCCCCGTCCTGCTCCACAACGCGCGTGCAGGGCTCGTCCCCGACGATCTCACGGCGCGAGCTGGCGCGGTCCTGGGGTTCGCGGTCCAGCTGCGCGCCGACGAGGAGGGCACCGTCGTCGGCGTCCGCCCTGCCTGAGCGGAGCCGCCCCGCTCGGCCGAGCGTAGCGAACCAGACACGGTCGGGGGCCGCCTTGTGTCTAACGTTAGATGCGATGCCCTGGCTGGAGGAACGGCCCCTCGACGGAAGCGCCGATGCCCGCCTGACGCGGTTCGTCGGAGAGCTGGCGGAGCGCCTCGACGACCCCTCGCAGGACCGCAACGAGGTCGTGCGGGAGACCCTGGCGCGCCAGCTCTACGGGCGCCGCTTCGAAGCGTTGGCCGAGGACGTGCCGATGGCGGCGTTCGCGCTCGATCCCCGCAACGTGCGCTTCGAGGCGGAGTACTACGCGGCGGCCGACCCCGGGCGATTCGCCCGCGTCAAACCGTTGCTGTGGCTGTGGAAGTCGCTCGACGCCACCCCATTTGGCCAATCGGTCGCCAGCGGGGTCGCCCTTCGGCGCATGCTCGCGCAGCGCATCTTCGCGCGGGCCGGCAAGAACCTGAAGATCTTCCAGAACGTCGAGGTGTCTGTCGGCTACAACATCGAGGCCGGCGACGACGTGGTCATCCACCGCCACGTCTTCATCGATGACATCGGTGGGGTCGAGCTCCACGACGGGGCCAGCATCAGCGACTACGCCAACGTCTACTCCCACACCCACGACCTCCTGGAGCCGTCCGACGTCACGCTGAGGCGTACGGTCATCGGGCGCGGGGTCCGGGTCGCCTACCATGCCACGGTGCTGGCGGGGACGGTGCTGTCGGACGACAGCATGCTGGGCGCCCATGCGCTCGCCACCCACGATCTCGACCCGCACGTGGTCGGCCTGGGCATCCCTGCCAAGCCCCGGGTCTGGAAGGAGCGGGCTCACGACCCGCGCTTCGCGAGGCTCGAGGTCGACGCCCGGAGCTACCTCCACCAGCCCGGCGTGCGCGCCAACCCCGACTTCGCGGAGGACGCCGGCTCGGCCCCGCCCCGACCCGGTTCCGACGGACCCTCCGAAGGTGATGCGGCCCACACCGAGGCGCCGGGGCACCCCTGACATGGCAAGGCGGCGCGTGGTGCTCGTCGCTGCGCTCGGCTTGATCGTCGCGCTCGGCGCCTGCTGCCCCGTCACCGCCCCGCCGCGAACCGCTTTCCTGGCGCGGCTCGAGCCCCGGGCCCACGGCACCGCCCTGGCGCGGCTCGTCGACGGGCGGCAGCTCACCGTGATCGGGCTCAGCAGCGTGCCCAACGGCGTCGTCTACGTGACCGGCCGGCTGCTCCCGGATGGCCGCGTCAAGGCCGTGAGCGTCCGCCCCACCGTTCCCGCGACCGGTCCGACCCCGGGGCCTTGACCGTCGGCTCTTGACAGCCGACCCCCGAAAGCGATCGTCGGACCCCGGACCCCTCCCGACGGCCGGCGGCGGCCGGGCTCCACCACGGGCTCTCGAGCCACGGTGGTGCGCGTCACCGCCCTCTCAGTGCAACGCTTGCGCGGCCACGGCTGCAGCGCCGATCACACCGGCGTCGGTCCCCAGCTTGGCGAGCCGGATGTCGGCGTCGGGGTATCCGCGCAGGTAGCTGGCCGCACCCTCGCGGATGCGATCGAGGTAGAAGTCCCCCACCTGGCTCATCCCTCCCCCGATGACGAACCCTTCGGGATCGAAGATCTTGGCGAGATTGGCGATGCCGATGCCAGTGAAACGAGCGGCGTTGTCCACGATCTCGAGCGCCTTCGCCTCCCCGGCACGGGCGCGATCGAACACCTCGCGCGTATCGAGCTCGCGCCTGTAGGCGTAGCTGGCGTCGCGGGCGATCGAGCGTCCGGCGGCGATCGCCTCGAGGGTGCCCAGCAGCCCATCCCCGCCGATCGGGCCCCCCGGCAGCACGGTCATGTGGCCGACCTCGCCCGCCAGGCCGTGGGCGCCCCGGATCACGCGGTCCCCGATGAACAGGCCGCCGCCGATACCGGTCGAGATCGTCATGTAGAGGCTCGACTCCAGATCCCGCGCCGCACCGTACAGGTGCTCGGCCAGACCCGCCGCATTGGCGTCATTCTCTAGCACGATGGTGCGGTGGAGCCGCCGTTCGAGCTCGGCGACGATGGGCGCGTCCTCCATGCCGGCGATGTTCGGCGCGAAGAGCACCTTGCCCGCCCGGTAGTCGAGCGGCCCCGGCGATCCGACGCCGACCGCCTCGATCTCGTCATGACCCCGCTCGAACAGGGTCGTCGCGGCGAGGGCCATCGCCTCCGCGACATCGGTGAAGCCGGTTTGCGGCGTCTCCACGCGGAAGGCGTCCACGATCGTCCCGTCGCTCACGACGGCGGCGGCGATCTTGGTGCCGCCGAGATCCAGACCCAGCGTCTTCATGGCATCTCCTTCGCGGCGACACTGCCGCCGTCGACCGCGAGGCCGGCCAGCTCGGCCGTCGACCGCGCGATCATGCGTTCCTCGTCGGTCGGCACCACCAGCACCTGCACCGGCGAGCCGTCCTTCGAGATCCGAGTGGCATGGGAGGCGTTGCGCCCCTCGTCGAGGTCCACGCCGAGGAAGGCGAGGCCGGCCATGCTCTGCAGGCGGGTCCGGGCATCGTTCTCGCCGATGCCGCCGGTGAAGACGATGCCGTCGAGACCGCCCATGGCGGCCGCGTAGGCACCGACCGTCTTGGTGATGCGGTAGGCGAAGACCTCCAGCGCCGCCCGCGCGTCGCCATCGCCGCGGTCTGCGGCAGCGCGCACGTCGCGCATGTCGTTCGACACGCCCGAGAGTCCCAGCAGGCCGGACCTTCGGTTCAGCAAGTCGTCCAGCCCATCGAGGTCCATGCCGCCCCGAAGCAGATGGAGCAGCACGCCCGGATCGACGGCGCCGCTGCGGGTCCCCATCAGCAGCCCGTCGAGCGGCGTGAAGCCCATGCTCGTGTCGATGCTGCGCCCACCGGCCACCGCAGCGGCGCTGGCGCCGTTGCCAAGGTGGAGCGACACCAGCTTGAGCGCCTCGCGAGGGCGCCCCATCAGCGCCGCCGCCCGCTCCGTGACGTAGTCGTGGCTGGTGCCGTGGAAGCCGTAGCGGCGAATGCGGCGCTCCCGGTACAGCTCGACCGGCAGCCCGAACAGGAAGGCGCGGGGCGGCATGCCCGCGTGGAAGGCGGTGTCGAAGACGGCCACGTGGGGCACGTCGGGAAGCAGGGCCCTGGCAGCACGGATCCCTTCGAGGTTGGCCGGATTGTGGAGGGGAGCCAGCGTGCCGAGCTCGTCGACGATCGCTTCGACCGTGGCGTCGATCCGGACCGGCCGGGAAAAGCGCAGTCCGCCGTGCACCACCCGGTGGCCCACGGCACGGATCCCGCCAGCCGGCAACCGGCCCTCGAGCAGCTCCAGGACCAGGCGCAGGGCCTCGTCGTGCCGCGCTACGGGTCGGCTGGCGACGGGGCCGAAGCTCGCCACCACGTTGCTGTCCGCGCCGATCCGCTCCACCAGTACGGAGTGTCCAGTGGGGAACAGCTTCACCTTGAGGCTCGAGCTCCCCGCGTTGACCACGAGGATGCCTGCGTCCTCCATCGCGTCCTCCATCGCGTCCCCCGAGCCCGCCGGCGAGCGCCGGGGCGGTCGCGCCAGCGGGTCCGGCGCTCCCCTCGACATCTCGACCCCGGCAGAGTCTACCAGAGGTCTGCCCCGCCGGCCGGCGGCGCGGGCGAGGGCGGGACATCAGACTTTAGTGCAGGACGCTCAGGTTTCGTATAAATGGGCACAGAGGATGGTCCGACCCGCGGAGTACCATCCCAGTGAGAGGAGGAGTCCATGTATCGCCTGTTCACCCTCACCGAAGCGACCCGCCTCCTCCCCGTGGTAGACGAGCATCTCGGCGTGTTGCAGGGAGCCGCGGCCGACGTGACGCGCCTGCGCGAGCGCCTCTCGGATCTGTCTGCCACCTCGATCGAAGCGAACAACCTCGGCAAGGAGGTCGCCTTCCTCCTCGGAGTCATCCACGGCAGCAAGGCCGAGCTGGACCGGCTCGGCGTACAGATCCGCGACGTCGAGGAGGGCCTGGTCGACTTCCCCAGCCAGCTCGGCGCCGAGGTGGTGTGCCTCACCTGGGAGAAGGGGCAGGACGCCATCACCCACTACCACGCCCTGAGCGGAGACACGGCCGCTCGCCCGCTCCCGCCGGGCCTCGAGGCCACCTCTGGCTCGAGCGAGGCGCGCAGGGCCGGCAGCGGAAGCGCCTGAGCGGCCCGATCCCAACCCCCGTCCCATCGGCCTCGTACGCTCGGCCTCGCCGCAGCCTCGAGGCGGGCAAGCATAGCTTCAGGCACAAGTTCGGACCGCGAAGTAGCGGAGCGCAGAGCGCGTTCGTGTCTCAGGTCGTCCGGGCGACGGGAACCGAGGCGGCGTCGCGGGTCTGGGCGTCGAAATCGTGCACGAGACGCGGCACGAACCCGAGCGCATCCGCCGCCACGAAGTGGACATCGATCTCGTCCAGCCGCTCGAGCACGCCTTCCGACTCGCCATGCACGTGCCCGAACACGAGAGCGTCGGGCGCGGCCTCGCGGATGGCGCGGGTGAAGTCGGAGGGCTCGAGCCGGGCGTTGGTCGGCGGGAAGTGCAACATCACGACCCGGTAGGTACCCTCGAGCCGGGTGGCAGCCCGTAGCGACAAGGCCAGCCGTTCCGCCTCCCGCCGGTAGATCTTCTCGTCCTGCTCGGTGAACCCGCGGCTGCCCGGACACACCCAGCCACGGCTGCCGGCGATCACGACCCCGTCGACCGCCAGCGCGTCGTTCTGGAGGGCGTACATGCCCTTCGGGAGGCCCCGCCGCAGCTTCGAGATCGACGGCCACCAGTAGTCGTGATTGCCGCGGAGGATCACCTTCCTCCCGGGCAGGTCGGCGATGTCGCGCAGGTCGAGCAAGGCGTCCTCGAAGCGCATCGCCCACGAGAGATCCCCCGGCACCAGGACCAGATCGTCCTCCCCCACCACGCTCCGCCATCCGTTGAAGAAGGCGTCGGGGTGCCCCTCCCAACCGGGACCGAAGATGGTCATCGGCTTGGGATCGGCGCGGGACAGGTGGGGGTCGGCGATGGCGAACAGGCGCATCGGGGGCCCAGTCTACCGTGGCCGCCACGAGAGCCGGGTGCGCCGCACGCCGGAGAGGCCCACACGCGCCAGCGCCTCGCAAGCGCCCTCGCCGCCGACGGGGTGACGCCAGCCGGGGTCCAGCTCGCACAGCGGCGCGAGCACGAAGGCCCGCTCCATCATGCGGGGGTGCGGCAGCGTCAGGTGCGGCGACGCCGCCACGACGTCGTCCAGGGCCAGCAGGTCGAGATCGAGCGTGCGCGGCCCCCAGCGCTCGCGCCGGACCCTACCCTCTTCCCGCTCGATGGCGAGGAGCGCCTCGAGCAACGCCTCGGGGCTCGACCAGGCGGGCAACGGTTGAAGCAGCGCCACCGCGTTCAGGAATGCCGGTTGCCCTGGGGGACCTCCGACCGGCAGTGTCCGGTAGAGCGACGACCACCGACACCACGTCGCCAACCTCGCGAGCGCCACCGCCGCGCGGCGCATCCGTTCCAGCGGATCGCCAAGGTTGCTACCCAGCGCCACCAGCGCGGCCGGCCGAGCGGCCCGTCCATCGCGCACGGCGTCGTCGCCGTCCACGCCGGCCTCAGACGCGCTCGCGCCGAACCTCGACGTACACGTCGCGCACCACCCCGGGAAGGGGCGCATGCGGCTTGTGGACGCGTACGACCACGCTCTGCACGCGAGCTTCCGAGGCCAGGAGCGCGCTGGCGATCTGCGCAGCCAACGCCTCGATGAGTTTGTACCGCTTCTCGGTCACCTCGCGCCGGATCATGCCGTAGACACGACTGTAATCCACCGTCTGCCGCAGACTGTCCCGCTCGGGGAGGTCGAGGCTCAGCTCCACGTCCACCACGAACCGCGCCCCCATCTTCGACTCCTCCTCGAAGACGCCGTGGTACCCGTGGAACTCGAGGCCCTCCAGCACGATCCTATCCATCGCCCGCGCCTCCTGAACCGGCAGCCCGCCGGTCGCGGGCGGGCTCGTCGTCGCCCGTCCGATCCTCATCCGCCCGTTCGCGCTCGGCCAACGCGCGCAGAACGGCGAGCGCCTGTCGGTGCGCAGCGACGTCGTGCACGCGCAGCATGGCGGCTCCCCGCTCCACGGCGTAGAGGTGCGCCGCCAGGCTTCCCGGCAATCGCTCGAGCGGCGCCGGCTCGACGCCACCCGCTTCGCCCAGCCGGCCGATCGTGCCCTTGCGTGAAGCTCCCACCAGCAACGGCAGGCCGTGGCTGGCGAGGCGATCCGTCGCGGCCAGGAGCGCCACGTTGTGCTCCACCGTCTTGCCGAAGCCGATGCCAGGATCGATCAGCACCGAAGGCACACCATCCTGCAGCGCACGATCGGCGCTCTCCAGCAACCATCGTTCGACCTCTGCGACGACGTCCCGGTAGCGGGGCGCGCGCTGCATGGTGGGTGGCTCCCCCTGCATGTGCATCACCACCGCGGGCACCCCCGCCTCGGCGCACACCGCACGCAGCGTGTCCGAAGCGAGCCCGCGGATGTCGTTCACCAGGCACGCGCCCGCCGCCACCGCCTCACGTGCCACGGCCGGCTTGACGGTATCGATGCTGACCCGGACCCCGGCATCGGCCAGCCCCGCGACCACCGGCAGCACCCTGCGCAGCTCCTCCGCCTCGCTCACTCCTTGCGCACCGGGCCGGCTCGACTCCCCCCCGACGTCGACGAAGACGGCGCCCTCCTCGCGGAGGGCGAGCCCCGCCTCCACGGCGCTGGCCGGGTCGTCGGCGCGAAAACGACCTCCATCGCTGAAGCTGTCCGGAGTCACGTTCAGGACTCCCATCAGGGCCGACGCGCGCCAGTGAAGGATCCAACCGTCTTCCCCCCGCCGGGCTCCAGGAACCGGTCGACGGAACACCAGCCGGTGGTCCGTCGACGCCCAGCGGCCGGGCGAGGACGCGGAGAACGGCTCGCTAGCCACGCCGGCGGGCCTCGCTCTCGGCACCGACTCGAGCCGGGGCGCCGTCGCCCTGACCCTGCTCGGCCTGCGCCCGCCAGTCCGCGGGGCGCGCGCCGAGCCCCAGGCGCCAGGCCACGGCCGCCGCCACGCGCTCGCCGGCGCGGCCGTCGCCATACGGGTTGGGCGCAGAACGCATGGCGGCCAGCACCTCGGGCCCGTCCAGCAGTTCGTCCAACCCCGCCTCCACGGCTGCCGGCTGATTGCCCAGCAGCTTGAGGACGCCGGCTTCGACCCCTTCGGGGCGCTCGGTGACGTTGCGCAACACGGCGACGGGCACGCCGAGCGCCGCCCCCTCTTCCTGGATTCCCCCGGAATCGGTGATCACGAGCTCGCTCCGTTCCAGCAGGGCGAGCATCCCCAGGAAGTCCCACGGATCGTCCAGCACGACGTTGCCCAGACCCGCCAGCGCCGGCTCGACCGCCTCGCGAACGGCAGGGTTGAGGTGGACCGGGTAGACGAAGGTGGTCGTGGGATGGCGGTGCGCCACCCGGGCCAGCGCGAGAGCCAGCTCCGCCATCACCGGCAGGTTCTCGCGACGGTGCATCGTGATCGCCACGACCGGCCCCTCGGGCAGGGCACGCGGTAGCCGGGCCCGCCGGCTCGCCAGCCTGACGGCGTCGACGGCCGTGTTGCCGGTGACGACCATCGTCTCCGCGCGCTTGCCCTCCGCCAGCAGGTTCCGCCGGGCGAGCTCGGTGGGCGGAAGATCCAGTTCGGCAAGGACGTCGGTGAGCCGGCGGTTCGCCTCCTCCGGGAAGGGCTGCGCCAGGTCGTGAGACCGGAGCCCCGCCTCGACGTGGGCGACGGGCAGGCCCTCGAAGAAGGCGGCCAGCGCGACGGCGAAGGTCGTCAGGGTGTCGCCGTGGACGAGCACGTAGTCGGGCGCAAGGTCGCGCAACGTGCGCGCCGCGGCCGGTACGATCCGCGCCGTGAGATCCGGTAGCGTCTGGCGCTCGGTCATCACGGCCAGATCGGCATCGGGCGTGAGATCGAAGATGCGCAACGAGTCGTCGAGCTGCTCGCGGTGCTGGCCGGTCACCAGCGTGATGGGCTCCAGCGAGGGGTGGTCCCGCAACGCGCGCACCACGGGCGCCATCTTGTGGGCTTCCGGGCGGGTTCCGAAGGCCACGCAAACACGCCGGGGTCGCTCGTTGGCGCCGTCCGGCAAGGTCACGAGGCGACCTCACGCCGCTCCCGCCGGACCTCGGCGAGGCGCAGGACGGACACCCCCGCGATCATCACCACCGTCAGTACCAGCGTCAGGAACGTGAGAACGGGCGGCGTCTTGGACAACGTCATGCCGACCAGCCCGAGCGCCAGCGTCGCGACCCATAGCGCGATCACCGTGCCACGCTTGGAGCCGGACCGCGCTCGCAGGAGGTCGTGGATGTGGTCGTTGGCCGCCTCCGCAGGGCTGGCTCCACGCCGCAAGCGCCGGAACGTCACCTGGGTAATGTTGAGCACGGGCAGGGCCAGCACCAGGATGGGCGCGACCACCGTCACCGCGGCCGTCACCTTGAGCGCGCCCAGGACGCTCACCGCCGCCAGCACGTAGCCCAGCAGGTAGGCGCCCGAGTCACCCATGATGATCTTGGCAGGGCTGAAGTTGTGGCGCAGGAAGCCCAGGGCCGCGCCGGCGAGCGCGGCCAGCAGCAGCACCGCCGCGCCACGATCAGGGAACTGCATCGCCACGGCCAGGAGGCTCATGCTCGAGATCGCGGCGATGCCGGACGAGAGTCCGTCCAGCCCGTCGATGAAGTTGAAGGCGTTGGTGAACCCGACCACCCACAGCAGCGTCACCAGCACCGTCGCCAGTTCAGGGATGAAAACGTAGCTGGTCGGGCCGAAGTAGTTGGTGACGAAGCCGATGCTGACGCCGTTCACCACGAGGATCCCGGCGGCCACGAACTGTGAGGCGAGGCGCATCGCCGGAGGCACCTCCCACATGTCGTCGATGAAGCCCACCAGGGCCATCAGCGACGCGCCGAGCGCGATTGCCAGGAGCTGCACCCGGAAGGGATCGATCAGGGCCGGCGCGACCAGGCTTCCAACCAACAGTGCGAGCAAGAACCCGCCCAGGATGGCGATGCCCCCGATGTTGGGCACCGCGCCCTCGTGCACCCGGCGCCCGCGACCGTGCGTGCCACCGCCCTCCTGCACGGCACGGATGCGCAGCGCGAAGCGCCGCAGCCGCGGCACGAACAGGCCCACCGCCACGAGTGCCGTGACGAAGGTGATGAGGGCGCCCGGCAGAGACCCGAGAAACGCGGTGCTCACGACACCATTCTAGGACGCCCCGTGACCGCCCCATGAGCCCTGCAGGGCGGCGCGCGCCGCCCGCCGGGCCGGGATCCGATGGCGCCAGGCCCGGACCTGGCTCCGCCACTCACCGGGTGCCATAGATGCGGTCCCCGGCGTCGCCGAGGCCCGGAACGATGTATCCGTGCTCGTTGAGCCGTTCATCGCGGGCCGCCAGGATGATGTCGAGGTCCGGGTGGGCTCGCTCGACCACCTCGATCCCTTCCGGGGCGCCGATGATGCACAGCAGTTTGATCGACCTGGCGCCATCGGCCTGGAGCGCTTCCACCGCCTTGGCGGCGCTGCCGCCGGTGGCGAGCATGGGATCGAGCAGGAACACCTGCCGATCAGCGATGTCGCCCGGGAGCTTGGTGTAGTACTCGACCGGCTTGAGCGTCTCCGGATCGCGGTAGAGCCCGATGTGGCCGACGCGCGCGTTCGGAACCAGGCCGAGGATGCCGTCCACCATCACCAGGCCCGCCCGCAGGATGCCAACCAGGGCCAGCTTCTTCCCCGCCAGCCGCTTGACGTGGGCGGGCGCCACCGGTGTCTCTACGACCGCATCCTCGAGCGGTAGGTCACGCATCGCCTCGAAGGCCATCAGCATCGTGATCTCGGTGCAGAGCTCACGGAAGTCGCGGACGGTGGTCTCCCGGTCCCGGAGGATCGAGAGCTTGTGCTGGATGAGGGGGTGATCGATGACGGTCACGGGCATGGCTCACTCACTCCTGTCCGAGTAGCAACCTGAAGAAACGGCCGCTCCCTGACGGGAACGGCCGGGATGGCGGAGAGGGTGGGATTCGAACCCACGGTGCAGCATAGCCACACAACGGTTTTCGAGACCGTCCCGTTCAACCACTCCGGCACCTCTCCATGGGCTCGCAGGCGGCACGGCCCTCGCGGCCGGAGCCGCTCCGCCTCGGAGCGTCGAGAGTATACCCTACCAGCCGGGGCGCCGTCGCGGCTTCGCTCCCGCGCGAAAGCGCCCGCCGCGATCCCGGGCCTCGAGACCTTGACGCGGCCCCCGGCGGTTCCATACACTCATGGGCGTCCTTGCTGGCCCATCGTCTAATGGCAGGACAACCGGTTCTGGTCCGGTCGGTCGGG